>JALEPU010000028.1 GCA_022766905.1 Lachnospiraceae bacterium | reverse complement strand
CTGCAATCACATCGCCGCCACGAAGCACATCCCCCGGCTGAACGGTAATATGGGTACTCCACAATTTCTTTGTATCCAGAGAATCCACACTGATTCCCTTTGTGATAAACATATCTCCTATGTCTGCAATCCGTTCCAATGGCCGCTCAATTCCATCAAAAATATTATTTAGGATACCAGGAGCAAGGGTAACAGATACCGCTTCTCCGGATGCCTCTACGATTTCTCCCGGTTTTAATCCGGAAGTATCTTCATAGACCTGAATGGTCGTCATCTCTTTATCCAGGGAAATCACTTCACCAACTAAGCGGTCTTTTCCTACATAGACCATCTCGGACATTTTAAACCCGGTGTTTCCCTTCAGGTAGATTACGGGACCGTTGATGCCATAAATTGTTCCGGTTTTACTCAATTCCCGCACCTCCTTTAAATGTAAATTCATTATATTCTTTCTCTACCGCACCCTGAAAAGAATAATCAATCAGAATATTTCTTTCCGGGATTACAGCACGTATTCCCCCTAAAAAAGAATCCTGGCTCATGGTTATCGTCATTCCGGTTCGGTTTTCCAGATACTCTTTTTTGTCCCGGTCTTCCGGATCCAGATAGATTACAAAAGACTGGCCGTTGGCAATCCTTGCTGCTCTTGCGATGTAAGAAACCAAAAGTTCTTTATATTCCTCTTTTTCTTTATATTGAGCAAGAAGTACTTCTACTTCTTTGAACAGCTCTTTTTTCAGCTCAAAATGCACTTCACTCCGTTCCCGGCGAAGCAATCCCTGTCTTTTGGAAGCCGCAGCGTTCAACTGTCTTTTTGCAGACGATGTTTCTGCTTTAATCCGGTTTTCTGACTGACGGATCTGCTCTTCCCGGTGGGTTTTAAATAGTTCTTCCAGTGCATCCTGATGCTGTTTTATAATGGAATTGCCTTTTGCTCTTGCCTCTTCCATGGCAACCCCTCTTATATAATTTAATTTTTCTTCCACTGTCAATTTCAGGCACCTTCTTTCTCCAATGGATCAACGGTTTGCTACAGTTTTAATCCAATGGCTTCATTTACATATGAAGTAATAAAGTCTTTTTTACGTCCGGTACCATGTCTGTCAGGAATTTCTATTAAAAGAGGCATTTTTCTTTCCAGCTTTATCTCATCGATCATCTCCGGAAATTCCCGGCCGAATTTCTCAGTCAGCAGAATAATTCCAATCGTAGAATCGTGCATTGCCTTATCCAGCGCTTCTTTCAATTCATCCTTTTCATGGACCACAATTCCATCTACACCTGCCAGACGCATTCCTGTCAGTGTATCCACATTATCACTGATCAGATACATTTTCATACTATCACGTCCTTATTAGCCTAATTTACCAATAATCATAAAGGAAATAATCAGTCCGTACAGACACACACCTTCTGCCAGACCTACGAAAATCAAAGACTTACCAAGTACACTGGCGTCTTCACTGATTGCTCCAAGAGCTGCACTGGCTGCGCTGGCAACGGCAATACCGCCACCGATACAGGAAGCGCCTGTTGATAAAGCTGCCGCAATATAGCCAAGGCCTGTTGCAAGGCCGCTTGCAGAGGATGCAGCCGTTTCCGCTGCTGCTACCGGAGTGCCTGTTGCAAAGAGCAGTACACCTGCCACGATCATTGCTCCGAAAAATGTCACCACATTCGATGCGATGGTTCTTTTATAACGTTTTTTATTTCTTTCTCCCAGGAAGAAATATCCAAAAGGTACTACAATACTCAATCCTAATACTGCTGCTAATAATAATTTAATGGTTGTTACTGACATCTTCTATGTCCTCCTATCTGAAATTTTCTTTTGCATGACTGTTAAATGGCTGGAATTCCCGTCCGGAACCTCTGTAAAAACGGCTGAACATCTCATAGTATTCCAAACGAAGTACCTGAATTCCTACAATCAGCCCCTCTACACCACAAACAAAAATATTGCCAAGTACAATCACGATCCAATTTGGTGTTCCCATTCCATCTGTGATACCGCCAAGCATTAAAACAACTTCCATCATTGCCGCATGACTGACGGCAAACGCACCAACACGCACATAGGAAATCGTATTGGAAAAATAACTTAACATAGTTTCAAACAATTCAAAAAAGCCCTGAACCGCAAACATTTTTTTGCTGCCTTTGATTTTCAGACCCTTTCCTTCCATCAGGCTTCTAAGAGGTTCCTTCATCAGGAAAATAATGACCGGAATTCCAAGGAAAACAACAAGCAGGATATTACCCGGAGTTTTATGTCCTGTCATGAAAAGGGCGATGGTAAGAACCAGGAAACCATAAAAGACAAGACCTGCCACTCCGTTGGCACTAAAAAGCATCTCTGTCTTATCTCCCCGTTTCTTTGCATTGATAATCTGGAAAACCATAGCCAGCATAGTAAGGCCCATTCCAAAAGCAACTGCCACAATAAAGACTGTATTCAGCTGGCCAAGAAACGGAAGTTTCATCATAGTTTCTCTTGGAGACAACCACAGCGGTTTTATCACAGTTCCTTCAAATCCAAAGAAACTTCCATACATAAATCCAAAAAAGATGGAGAAAATACCAGCTATGGAAATAATGCCTGCCAGATTCATCTTCTTAATCAGGTATAGTAGTCCGCCTCCAATAAAAAGGCAAAGTCCCTGACCTACGTCTCCAAACATGGCTCCAAAAATAAAGGTATAAGTAAGTGCCACAAAAATAGTTGGATCCAGTTCATCATGGGCAGGGAGACCATACATCCGGATGAACATCTCAAAGGGCTGAAAGAATTTCGGGTTTTTCAATTTGGTTGGCGGTTCCCCGAACATCTGCTCTCTGCCTTCTTCCACTATAATGGAAATACGGTCGTCATCTTCCGTTTCTTTCAAGAAAGCTTCTACATCTTTCTCACTCATCCAGCCACATAAAATATAGTAATCTTCCTGTTCATTTTCCATACGGGCTGCCATTTTCCGAACATCAAAGTTATTATACTGCTCTTCCAGATAATATCTGGCACCTAAAAGCTTTGCTGCCCGATTAGTCAGATAGCTGCCAAGCTCTTCTTTATTCTTCTTAATCTGTTCATTTAATTTTTTCATCTGCTTTCTCATATCTCTACAGATGATTCCCGGCCTTCCTTCATACTCTTCCGGGATCTTTACTTTTTCAAAATGAAGAGAACGAAATACCGAATCTATCTTTCCTGTCTCTGCATTGGCAACATAGTAACAGCCATAGACATAATTTTCATCTCTGCTGCTCTCCAAAAAAATCGCCTTTAATTCATCGTATAAGTATTTTTCCAGTTTTTGATAATAATCCAGGCTGATTCGTCCGAACCGGACTTTCATATACTGATAATTTCTGACTTCAGAAAGATTAACATTTAATCTTTGGAACGGAGCCAGAAGACGATGCTTTTCTTTGATTTCCTGTTTTTCTTTTTTCAGTTTTTCCTGTGTTACTTTCAGATCCAGATAATCGTGGTTGATCTCCCGGATAAACTCCAGGACCTCTCCCTCAGAAAGGGACAAATCCATCGGAACTGTTTTATCCGGCAGCATCTCTACATACTGCTCTGCTTTTGCAAGAGGCTCCCTGTAGGGATTCACATCCATAAAAGGCATCAGATTATCTGTTGTTTTTAATTCTGTAATTGCATTCTCCAGCTGCATCTCATATTTGGACAAATAGACATTGCTTACGCGGTCAATATCTGTCTGAGGACCGGAGATACTTAAGAATTTCATTTTTACAATCATTTTCGTGCTACCTCCCGATGTTCCTTTTAATCGGTCTCTTATCCTAACTGCCTTTTATGCGGTTTGTCCGCCGGCAGCTTTTTCATATTGTTTTACATACTGCAGTGTCTTTGCAGGAGGAAGCCCATAACGGACACACTCCAGCACTGTAGTAATAATTTTTATTTCTTTTTCTTTCATAAACAAGTAGCTCACAAGACTGGCCATCGAATATGGCTTTTTCCTGTAGGCCGTCATATACAGGTATTCCAGATGATGATTGACAATCGCCTCCACATTATCTTTTTCATTGAATGTATATTTTCTTCCATAAGAAGTTCCATCATTTAAAATCCGGAAAAACTCTTCCAGAGATGGAGCTTCTACCAGAGCCTTAAACTGTGCTTTTGACAGCCGGTACTGGATTGGAATTAACATTGCATATAAATCCGGAGCAAGCATATTGTAATATTTTTTTGCCCGATAAATCCACTGTAGATTCAGCAAGTCAATCTCTGTTCCTAAATTCCTGGTGTAAACCTCCAGGTCTGCTTTAGACAGCACCTTTCTTCCCTGCTTCCACATCTGGGAATAATAATACAAATTTAAAGCAAGATCATAATCGAGAAGTTCCGTTGCCCCTGCATCCCGCACTCTGGAAAGGGGACCATAATATTCCGTACCCTTTAGGTGCTCTACCAATTCCTCTACATTGTTGGAACCGGTGATCTTCTCAATAGAAATGTCGGAATATTTGTCAAAGAAGTCCTTTTTATGATCCAGATCGAAGGTCATCTCATAATGATTAAATACAATACGAAGGCAATGATTGATCACATCCACCTCATATCGGTTCAGAATCAGTTTTAAAAACTGTCTTTGTTGTTGATTGGAAAAACGATACAGCCTCGTATAATCATCATAAAGAGATCTCACCAGCATCTTTTCAATATTGCCTCTGTGATACAGAGAAACATCCATCTCATCCAGCAATTTGCTGTATGCTCTGGTTCCCTTCAAATAGGCAATTACATCTGTCACTGTCTGTGATTCTGCTAATTTATGATAATCTTCCGTTTTTAACAAACGCGATCTCATAGCCCGGATCTTTGTGACGATGCCGCTGTAAACCATTACATCTCTCAATTTTTTACCTCCGTAATACGAGCCATGATTTTCTTAGCGTAATCGGTATGATGCCGCTGAAAATCCACTTTCAAAATCTCAATAGCTTTTGCATTCTGCTCTTCCTGTTCTTTTAAAAGCTGATTCATCTTGGTCTGTAGTCCGGTCCGAATCTTTTCCAGCTTTTCCTGTGTCTTTGCCTCCAGTTCGGCATCAAACTGATTCCTTTTTTCCTGCATACCTTGTTCCAGAGAGTGCTTTTTTTCTTCCGCACTTTCTACAATCGCACTGGCTGCTTTTTCAATCTCAGAAAGTTTTTCTGTGATAGTTTCCATACTATCCATCTTCATCCCTCCTTTTCCAAAAAGTGATAGCAATATGACACATAGACTCTCCCCATTTACAACTTATTATTATAGTCTCATTCTCAGAAAATTCAATAAACTTTTTGTTATATTAAACCTCTTAAGTCATTACAAATTAATATGATACCTCAAATATTTTCTATAAATACACGAAAAGCAACGGATGTCCACAGGGTCACTTTCCCCGCAGACATCCGCTTTTCTCCTTTTCTCCTTACGAAGTTCATTTATTCTTATGAGGTTATAAAATTATTTTATGAGTTGCCCGACAAATGAGCCTAACGTCCATTTGTCCCTTGACTCATTTTATAATACCGTCACCCGGATTCTCTTCCAGGCATTCTTATTCAGACGGCTTCTCACAGTAATGACTGTCCTTCCTTTTTTATATGCATAGATTCGATTGCCATATACACTTGCCACTTCCGGATGGCTGCTGGTATAAACACAGACATTCGATGCATTCTTCGGATAGACTGTCACCCGAATCGGATAGTCCTGCTCCACCCGAAGCCGAATCCAGGTATAGGACAATTTGATTCGATTGGGAGCCTTTCCAAGATACTCCTTCCAGTTCTTCTCTTTATTGGATATAACATCAATCTCGTCATAATTTTTATGATTGTTCGTCGCCTTATCAAGCTCCAGATCCGGTTCCCGATTCTCATAGGATGCCATAATCTGGTTCGCCTTTTTCTCCGATATCTTCTTATTCTTGGAATAATATCTTACCTGGAACATCCTGGCAAGCTGTTTGTCCGTCTTGGTATCTACCAGTTTCTCCAGCTGAGCCATTGTCCTTTTCCCAAAATCCATTCGAAGCTCAACATCCGCCTTCCCTTCCTGCCAGATCTTCACAGAAAGAACCCCGAACCTAAACTTCTTATCTGTAAGCTTGCATTTAAAAACACTCTGATCATTCAAAGATACTGCAATCTGCATCCAGTGCTTTCCATTGATATAAAAGGCCACCCCGTCTTCGGTTCCCTTTCCTTCAAAACGGCTGGATTCCTTCTCCTTCAAGGTCATCTTAGCATCCATGATTCGAAACAGTCTGTTTACCTGAGAAAAGGTTATCCCGGTAAGACCATTCTCGAACTTCTTCATAAAGGCCTTCTCATCCTCTTCCGACAAAGCATCCAGAAGTAGCTCAAACATTGCATAAAGATTATGATCTTCCGTATAAAGATACGGCCTGCTCCTGTGATTCTCTAAAGAGAGTGTGCCATATTTATAGTTCGACCTTATCTCTTTGACAAACTTTACCTTACCCTCCTTCCAGGTAAAAATATAATAAATCTTAGGTTCCTCATACTTGTTATACTTTACCAGAATTAATTCCGGAATCTTATCTTTGTCAAGATCTGCCATACCGCCATACCGGTCATTCTCTGTCACTCCAAATCCCTGACACCGTCTGTTATTGGTATACTTTAAATATCTTCCGGACTTCACGAATCGATAATAAGAATTCCGAACCACATTCAGATCCGGTGCCTTCCTGGTTGTCGCTGCCTGTGATTGAACCGGCAGGAACAAACCTCCTGCCCCCAACAGGAAAAGAAAGAAAAACAATACGTTATGCTTCCACCTCTTCATATCTTCACTCCTCTGTTTTTTCATTTTTTCTATTATCTCCCTTTTATTTCTGCACGTCAATCAATACACTCAAATTGTAAGCGTATTGTAAGAATTGGGGAGAAGTTCCATTCCGCTTCCTTTTTTTCACATTTTTTTCACCGGTCTTTTCTTTACTTTTATTCTGTAGAAAACTATAATGATTTTATTGTTAGCTTACATATACTAGGTAAAAGGGAAACCATCTGTTTCCCGGCATGAAAAGGAGTAAAATGCCTATGAAAAGAAAAATATGGCTACTTTTTTCCACCATCTTCCTTGCCCTTTCCCTGGTTCTTTCCGGCTGCACCTGTCTGGACTTTGTAACAAGCATTTTTACAAAATCCGATACAACAGCAGAAGCGAAAAAGGAACAGCAGGCTTTTGAAGAATATGTAACAAAAGAATTCCGGACTTCCTTTGAAGATAACCTGATTGGCCTTCATTTTACCCTGAAAGACCCGGCATCCTATGGAATTGAAAAACCGGAAAACCCTCTTCCTCCTCTGACTCTGGAATATAATGAAGAATGTAAAGAAGAGATGGATAAGTCTAAGGAAGCTTTGGCTGCCATTGATTCTTCTCTGTTAACAGAAAAACAGCAGATTTTTTATGAAACAATTTCCCATTATCTGGATCAGCAGATTGCTCTTACTGATTACACCCAATTTACCAATCTTCTAAGTGCCGATCAGGGAATTGCTTCCCAGCTTCCTGTAACTCTTTCCGAATATTCCTTCGATACGGAAGAAGACATTAAGGATTATCTCCTTATTCTGACCAAAATTCCGGACTATCTGAAAGAAGCACTGGAATGGGAAAAGATCCGGGATCAGGACGGTTATTGTATGGCAGAATTTGAAATTGATGATGCTGTCAACCAGATTGACCGATTTCTTTCCGAAAGAGAAGATAATCTCTTAATTGACAGTTTTCATGACCGTATGGAAAACGCCGGCTTTTTATCGGAAGACCAGAAAAAAACATATGAAAAAAACAATGAACAATTAATCAATCATACTGTTCTTCCCGCCTTTTGCGCTCTGAAAGAAGGGCTTCTTTCCCTGACCCCTTCCGGTGAAAATAACAAAGGCTTATGCCATTATGAAAACGGTAGAGAATACTATGAGCTGCTCATTCAATCCATGACTTTATCCGACCGTTCGATTTCTCAGATGATAAAAACACTGGAAAAAAGAATGAAGGTGATTTCCAAACGGGTAGCGAAGGTGTATCGGGAAGACCCAAAAGCTTATGAAATTTTGTCAGACAACAATGATTTTAATAATGAAACCCCGGAAGAAATGCTAAAACGGTTAAGCACCTGTATCCAGGATGAATATCCGGATCTTACAAAGGACATTTCCTATCAGGTTAATCCAATCCCCGACGCTCTGCAGAATAATGTCACCGCAGCATACTATATGATTCCACCTGTTGATGCCAAAACAGAAAATAAAATTTACTATAACAAAAACAGGACCGAGTCGGCTTCCCTGTTTACCACTTTGGCCCATGAAGGTTATCCGGGCCATATGTATCAAAACCAGTATTTTTTAAGTACAGACCCCTATCCTCTTTACTCTGTCATAGATTTCACAGGTTATAAAGAAGGCTGGGCTTACTATACGGAAATTGACTGCACAAAGTACAACGATTATGGACAGTACAATGAAAAGTACCATGATTCTCTTACTGAGTTATCCCGATGTAACGATGAATTCGGCTACTGTCTTTCCTCTCTGATTGATCTGTATGTAAACTGGAAAGGCATGTCCGAAGAAGAAATTAAAGATATACTGGATGTTTACGGACTGGACCAGACCAGTGCCAGAAGTTTTTATGAATATGCCATCGAAGAACCCGGCGCATACCTTCAATATTACATTGGCTATCTGGAACTTCTTTCCATGCGAAATGAAGCCGAAAAAGAGTTAAAAAATCAATTTTCTGCAAAAAATTTTCACCAGAAAATTCTGGAAATTGGCCCTTGTTATTACTCCCAACTGGAAAAATTATTAAAAAAATGGGCAAATTCCGTTAAAAAATAAACATTTTATATCCCTCTTCTATAAAAAAATAACATAGTCTTTTTGCAAGATTTCTTCCGATATTACAATAACTACAAAACAGAAGGAAATTTTACAGAAAGTTTGTTATTTTTTTATTGATTTTCTTGACCAATTGTGTATAATGTATATTAGCGGAGTTTTTATTCTGCTTAAGCAGCAAATAACCCCTGCTTTGCAGGAAGGTATTATACTACAATTCAAAAGAAATGAGGTAAAATGAGATGTCAGAAATCAATTTAAGCAAGTACGGTATTACCGGAACAACAGAAATCGTACACAATCCTTCTTATGAACTTTTATTCGAAGAAGAGACCAAACCGGAACTGGAAGGTTTTGACAAAGGCCAGGTCAGCGAACTGGGTGCTGTTAATGTAATGACAGGTGTATATACCGGTCGTTCCCCAAAAGACAAATATATCGTTATGGACGACAACTCCAAAGACACCGTATGGTGGACTTCTGACGAGTACAAGAACGACAACCATCCAATGTCTGAAGAGACATGGGCAGTGGTAAAAGACATTGCTAAGAAAGAGCTCTGCAACAAGAGACTGTTCGTCGTAGATGCATTCTGTGGAGCAAACAAAGACACACGTATGGCTATCCGTTTCATCGTAGAAGTTGCATGGCAGGCACATTTCATTAAGAATATGTTTATCGCTCCATCTGAAGAAGAACTGGAAACCTTTGAACCGGATTTCGTAGTTTACAATGCATCTAAAGCAAAAGTAGAAAATTACAAAGAACTTGGATTGAATTCCGAGACATGTGTAGCATTCAATATCACAAGTCGCGAACAGGTTATCATCAACACATGGTATGGCGGTGAGATGAAGAAAGGTATGTTCTCCATGATGAACTACTACCTGCCTCTGAAAGGCATTGCTTCCATGCACTGTTCCGCAAATACAGATATGAACGGTGAAAATACAACAATCTTCTTCGGTCTTTCCGGAACCGGTAAGACAACACTTTCCACAGATCCAAAACGTCTTCTGATCGGTGATGACGAACATGGCTGGGATGACAACGGCGTATTTAACTTCGAAGGCGGCTGCTACGCAAAAGTTATTAACCTGGATAAAGAATCCGAACCGGACATTTACAATGCAATCAAACGTAACGCCCTTCTTGAAAACGTTACATTAGATGCTGATGGAAAGATTGATTTTGCAGATAAGAGCGTTACCGAGAATACTCGTGTATCTTACCCAATCGACCACATTGACAACATCGTTCGCCCGGTATCTTCCGCACCGGCAGCTAAGAATGTAATCTTCCTGTCCGCAGATGCATTTGGCGTACTTCCTCCGGTATCTATCCTGACTCCGGAACAGACTCAGTATTACTTCCTGTCCGGATTTACAGCAAAGCTTGCCGGTACAGAACGTGGTATTACAGAACCTACTCCTACTTTCTCTGCTTGCTTCGGCCAGGCTTTCTTAGAGCTGCTTCCAACCAAATCTGCAGAAGAGCTTGTTAAGAAGATGGAAAAGAGCGGTGCAAAAGCTTACCTTGTAAATACAGGATGGAACGGAACCGGAAAACGTATCTCCATCAAAGATACTCGTGGTATCATCGACGCTATCTTAAACGGCGATATCAAGAACGCACCTACCAAGAAGATTCCTTACTTCAACTTCGAAGTACCTACAGAGCTTCCGGGTGTTGATCCTGCAATCTTAGATCCTCGCGACACATATGCAAATGCTTCCGAATGGGAAGAAAAAGCTCAGGATCTGGCTGGCAGATTCATCAAGAACTTCGCAAAATACGAAGGAAATGAAGCTGGCAAAGCATTAGTAAGTGCAGGTCCTCAGAAATAAAGTCCCTACCCGCCACTTAATACTTTCTCATTTGAAGCGGGGACTTACTTGATTCGGTTAAACTGATTCGAAAGAACAATCGGATTTTTAAGAAAAGTGTATCGATCGTGTCGGGGAAATATTCCTCGGCACGATTTTTTGTTGCAATAAAGTGTTTCAGGCTTTATAATACCATTGACAATAGTTTTTGATTTCCAGCGAAATCAATTGATTCGGGAGGAACACAGATGGAAAGCATTTCTACCTTTGTAGGAAATAAAATCAAATTTTACAGAAAAAGAAACGGCTATTCTTTGGACCAGCTGGCCCAGATCATACATAAAAGTAAATCCACTTTATCCAAATATGAAAATGGAAATATTGCTCTTGATGTTGAGACTTTACTGGAGATTGCAAAAGCGCTTCATGTAGAAGTCAGTCAGTTAGTAGACTATCATTATCAGAAAGAAGAGACCCCATCCCCGCTTCGGAATCCATTTGGACAGGATCAGCTTTCTCTCTACTATTATGATGGAAGAAAAAAAGAAATTGTACAGTCTTTGATTACTTTATCCGAAAATCCCGGACAGAATAAAATAACTGCAAACTTTTATCTGGATATTCCTTCGTACCAGGATTATGACAAATGCCACTTTTTCTACACAGGTGAAATGAATGCTTTCGATCTTGTTACCTACATTACTTTAATCAATCAGAATAATCCGATGGAACGGATGGAGATGTGTATTTTAAACTCCTTTAATTTCCAGCAGAATCAGGCAACTTGGGGCTTTATGTCCGGTATTTCCTATCAGCCGATCGCTCCTTTTACCCTGAAGTTTCTCCTGACGCCCCGGCCTTTAGCAGACTCTGAATTGAGCCTTCAGGATCTACTGATTACAAGAGATGAGATCAAGACCTTAAAATACTACAATATGATGTTATTAAATCATCAGCCGATTTAAAGATTCAACCGATGAATGATTATTTGGAACTATAGTTTATTATGCGGAAATGGAAAATATATATCCTCAAGAGATATCATTCCAGAAGGAAATCCAGTGCTCTGATAATTTTTATTCCGTCCTGTGTCTGGGTAAAATCACATTCCAGGGAAATGACAATTTTTTCGTAACTATCCCGGATTTTGCGCAGAGGCGTAAGTTCTCGTTCTCTCGTTTCCGGAGCGTTCATAGATTCTGTAACCTGGATATATTTTTTTTCATCTGCTTTAGTGGCAATGAAGTCGACTTCCTGATTGTCGATTTTACCGATGGCTACATCATAACCACGACGCAACAGTTCAAAATAAAT
>JALEPU010000169.1 GCA_022766905.1 Lachnospiraceae bacterium | reverse complement strand
TATTTTACAATGGAAAACCTGATCACCAATCTGGCAGGGAATATCCTTGTTTTTTCACCAATGGGCATTCTGCTTCCGATCTTTATGCAAAGGAAAGTGGGGCTGATCTACATAGGAGGAGCATCTTTTTTGCTGAGCCTGTTTATCGAGACTGTCCAGCTAGTGTTTAAAATAGGTGTATTTGATGTGGATGATCTGATTATGAATACGTTAGGAGGTATCCTTGGTTATTTCGTTTATCTGGGGACTAGAAAAATTTATCGATTTTTTTTCCGACGGAAAAGGATCAGAGAATTAAGAAAGAACAGAAAGGAATAGGAGGAAGAACATGCAGTTAGGAAGAAGCAGAATAGGTTTTACAGAAAAAACAGTATCGAAAAATGCAGTGGCTGCCATGATATTGGGAGGAACCCTTATTGTCATTCATCTGATTTTGATGGTTCTTTCTGTCCTCAATCATGGAAAACTTCCTTTTAGCAGTGGAGTCATAGAAAGTTATCTGATTCTTTTTGGGATTTTTGGTATTTTCTGGGCTATATTAAGTTATGATGATGAAAAAACGACAAACAGATATAAAGCCTTGGGGATTTTGTTAAACGGAGTTTCCCTGCTGTTATCTGTTCTTGTCATGGCAGTTGGCTTTATGGCTTATGAGATATAAAAAGGACGGGAGGCGGCTATGGACCGATTAGAACAGCAGATTGCATTTATTATGGAAATTGATCAATCAAAAAGAGTGGGAAGACAGACCTATCTGACCGGAGAAGACGGCCGGAAGGAAAATGATGCAGAGCATTCCTGGCATCTGGCTATAATGGCCTTACTCCTTTCCGAATATGCGAAGGAAGAAGTAGATGTATTAAAGGTAATGAGTATGGTTTTGATTCACGACCTGATTGAAATTGATGCAGGGGACACGTACGCTTATGATTTAGCAGGAAATGAAACGAAAAAAGCCAGAGAATTAAAAGCGGCAGATCGCATCTTTCAGATTCTTCCGAAAGACCAGGGGGATTACCTTCGCAGTTTATGGGATGAGTTTGAGGAAGCATCTACACCGGAAGCCAAATTTGCGCTGGCATTGGATAAAATTCAACCGGTTTTATTGAATGATGCGACAAATGGAAGATCGTGGCGGGAACATGGAATTAAAGCAAGTCAGATTCTTGCCCGAAATGCAAAAACTCCGGAAGGATCAGAAACTTTATGGGCATTTGCAGAGAATAAAATTAAGGAGAATATAAAGAAAGGCAATATCATTGATGAGTAGACAGGATGAATTAGAAGAAATTTATACAGCACAGGAGATGGAGGAACGATACCAGCTTACGATGGGGCGTATCCGTCAGCTGGCTCAGGATCCGGAGGTAGAACCACCTTTTGACGACTATTTCCGACAGATGTCTTTCTTCCTTCTTAAAATGGATGGTCTGTATCAGTGGATCGGTGCAGGACTTTATCAGGAAGAAAAAATAGAAGGACTGGAAGTCTGGAATCAGGAACTATATGGAGATATTTTGCCGGATCAGTATGAAAACAGTTATGCGAACCCGGAATATGCAGTGAAGACCTTAGGGGAAACTTATGGAAGAATTTTCAGTTTTCTTTATACAGAACTTCGGGCGGAGATTGTGTATGCCTATGAGCAGAGGCGGTTTGAAATGACCATTACCAATGAACTGTTTCTGGAAATCCATTCTCTGATGAAAGAAGAACCATCCTATCATCAGGTCAAGGATGCAATTTACTGGTTTGTCAGCGATTACAGTGAAATTACAGTAAAAGATCGTGTAGGAGAACAGCTGGATAAAACAAGAGATTTTGCTCTTCGTATTCTTATGGATTCCGATCTTTCTGATATCCGGTATCTGTATCGTTACGGAGAATATATCAGTGAAAATGAAAAAAAGATGGCAGAATTTTTAAACGGCCTGCCACAGGAAGAAATCGATCAACTGGCTTTTACCTATACCGATGGATATCGGGAAGGCTTCGAACTTGCCCATATTGATCTGTCAAAGAAAAAGCTGGTAAATATCCGTTATCCAATTGGAATGGAACGAGTGGTCCGGGCTGCCATTTTGCAGTTTCGTCAATTAGGTCTGGAACCGGTCATTTACCGAAGTGCAGTTTCAACGATTCATAAAAGACAAAATATCCGGGTAGGTTATGTTTCTACCAGCCCGAACCGTCAGTATGAGTACGACCATCGATTTGATCAGGCTATTTATCTGGATAAGGCATTTATTGACCGCAAACTTCAAAATCTGAAAAAGGCATATGAAGATTACAGGGAAGAAGCTGCCGTTTTTGCGGGTCCGGCCTGTATTGAGACTTTTGGAGAAAAACCGTTCAATCCGGTCAATAAAGAAGCAGCGTATCGCTTCAGTGATAAACAGCAGAAATTAAGTGTGGAATATGCAAGTGCTTCCGGAAAGATTACCAATGAATATATCATTCC
>JALEPU010000115.1 GCA_022766905.1 Lachnospiraceae bacterium | reverse complement strand
TATAGGACTTTTGCATCAGGTCGGAAAATTCTGCTTTTACAATCTGTTCTGCCATTTTTTCTCCTTCTTTTTCGATTGGTATCCTTCCTTGTGTTACAGATCAATATCTGCTTCCCGGGCATGTTCATAGATAAATTCTCTTCTTGGAGGCACATCGCTTCCCATTAAGATCGACGTTACCTCAGAAGCCATTCTGCCGTCTTCAATTTCCACCTGCTTTAAAATCCTGGTTTCCGGATTTAACGTGGTCTCCCAAAGCTGCTGGGCGTCCATTTCTCCCAGACCTTTGTATCTTTGTAAGGTAAAAGAGCCTTTATGGGTCTTTCGATAACGCTCCAGAGCTTTATCGTCATACAGATATTCCTCTTCCCCTCGTTTCGGAATTGCCTTATAAAGAGGGGGCATGGCAAGATATACATGTCCATGGGTAATCAGATCCGGCATAAACCGATAGAAAAAAGTCAGCAGCAAGGTTGCAATGTGAGCTCCGTCTACGTCCGCATCTGTCATAATAATAATTTTATGATATTTTAACTTACTGATATCAAAATCATTTCCGTATCCTTCGGAAAAACCGCAGCCAAAGGTATGAATCATGGTTTTAATCTCAGCATTGGCCAGAACCTTATCCATGGTTGCTTTTTCTACATTTAAAATCTTTCCCCGAATCGGAAGAATTGCCTGAAAACGACGGTTTCTTGCTGTTTTTGCCGAGCCGCCTGCAGAATCTCCCTCTACGATGAAAACCTCGCACTCCTCCGGCCTTCTGCTCTCACAATTCGCCAGCTTCCCATTGGTATCGCAGGAAAATTTCGGTTTTCCAAGCAGATTGGTTTTTGCCTTTTCCTCTGCCTTTCTGATTTTTGCTGATTTTTCTGCGCAGGCAATGATTTTTTTCAATACTTCCAGATTTTTATCAAAGTAAAGCACTGCCTCCTCTCCGGTAATATCGCCGACCACTTTTCCTGCATCCGGATTATCCAGTTTGGTTTTGGTCTGTCCCTCAAAACGAGGATCCGGATGTTTTACGGCAATAATGGCTGTCATCCCGTTTCGGATATCGGTTCCGGTAAAATTGGCATCTTTCTCCTTCAGAATTCCCAGTTCTCTTGCGTACTGGTTCATAATCACCGTAAACCTGGTTTTAAAACCGGTCAGATGGGTTCCGCCTTCCATGGTATAGATGTTATTGCAAAAACCCATGACATTTTCCTGAAAATCTTCCGTATACTGGAAGGCAACTTCTACTTCAATCCCTTCCTGCTTTCTTTTGTAGGATACGACATCACAGACCGGCTGTTTTCCTTTATTCAGTTCTCTGACATAAGCTGCAATTCCTTCCGGCTCATGATAGGTTTTATTCTCCGCTTCCCCTTCTCTTTCATTGACAAAACGAAGGGTAAGGGAAGGGTTTAAATAAGCGGTTTCATGAAGCCTGTTTTTGATTGCAGATGCTTTAAAATAGGTCTTCTCAAATATTTCGCCGTCCGGTAAAAAGGTCACTTCCGTTCCCCGCTTTTTTTTCAGACAGGTTCCGATCACTTCCAATGGTGCGACCGGTTTTCCCCTTTCGTACATCTGCTGATAGATTTTTCCATCCTGATAAATCTTCACTTCCAGCCACTCGGAAAGGGCATTGACAACCGACGCCCCCACTCCATGAAGGCCGCCGGATATTTTATACCCGCCATCTCCGAACTTTCCTCCTGCATGAAGCATGGTAAATACAACTTCTACTGCCGGAAGGCCGGTTTTCTGATTGATTCCTACCGGAATTCCCCGTCCGTTATCTAAAATCGTAACAGTTCCATCCTGATGAAGAGTTACTTCAATCTGATCACAGTAGCCTGCCAGATGCTCATCCACCGCATTGTCTACAATTTCATAGACCAGATGATTCAGCCCTTTTGTAGAAACGCTTCCGATATACATGCCCGGCCGCTTTCGCACTGCCTCTAACCCTTCCAGAATCGAAATACTGTTTGCATCATACGTTTGTGTGCTCATCTATTTCTCCTGTTCTTCTATCTCCTTTTCGAACCACCTTTTGGATTCTCTTTCCTTCTCATTTTCCTTTTGACGTAAGCAGATACATCTCATATTTTACCCAGGATAAGGTTTCCCTGGTGTAATAATGGAGGCACATGATTGGGACAGAAGCATCTCCCAGGCCTTCAACTTTCTGATACCCTGCTTCTTTCGCAATTCTTACGCCCCGTTTTACATGAAAATCACTGGTTACGATTACTATTTTCTTCTGTCTGTCTTTGATTTTTTGTCCTGCAAACTCTATATTTTCCAGGGTAGTCGTCGATTTCTCTTCTTTGAAAAGCCGATCCTTTCCGATTCCAAGAGCAACAAGCTCCCGTTCCATACAGGAAGATTCCGAAATAAATTCTCCTCTTCCTTTTCCGCCTGTCAGGACGGCCTTTGTTTCAGGATTTTCCTGTAAATAAGAATAAGCTGCCCAAATCCTTCCCTGCAAAGCTTTTGACGGAACATCCCCCTTTACTTTGGCTCCTAATACAATCAGGTAGTCTGCTCCTAATTGGGGTTTTCTATTCCCATCCCGGTACAAGATGCCGAAAAAAACAAGAAAACAAAGGAAAACCGCCGCCATCATCCAAAAAACCGCCTGACAAAAGCGGGAATATCCCCCCATTGCTTTGATGGACGGTCTTTGCAACACCCATCCAAAAAGGATGCCGGCTATTCCCAAAATCATCCAAAACCAGCTAAATGCCGGTAAAAAGCCACAATAGAGGCAGATGGAAAGGAGATAAAGGAGGCAGCCACACCCCATCAAGGTCCACAATGTTGGTACAAACTCTACCATATCATTCCTCCTTCCTGCCGTATTCCCATATCTTCTACGCCGAATCATAGTATGAGTCATGGGACAAATGGACATTAGCCTCATTTGTCGGACAGCTCATAATATAATTTTGCTTCTTCTTCTACCTGGATGATCCCATTTTCACAGGAAAGAATGGCAACACAGCAATTTTTATAAGGTGGTCCTGCCCAGAACTCTTTTAAGGGCAGTTCTAAAATGCCGGATACAATAGAGCGAATGATACAGGCATGGGCAACCATCAGTATATTTTCACACTGATTCTCCAGAGGAAGGATTCGTTCTTTTAAAAATTCCATCCCTCTTTCCCGTACCTGATGAAAGTTTTCTCCTCCTTCTACCGGCTGGTAATCGGCCGGACTGTCAAAGAAGTTGCCAATGGGATCATTTTTTTCTGCTCTTGCTTCTATAATACTTCTGCCTTCCGCAGCTCCGAATTTAATCTCTTTTAACCGGTCATCGGTTTCAATGGACAGATTTCTTCCTTCTGTCAGAATCTGGGCTGTCTCATAGGCTCTTTGTAAAGGACTGGAAAAAACCCGGTCAAAGGGGACATTTTTAAGGCCTTCTCCTGTTTTTCTTGCCAACTCTCTTCCATAGTCATTGAGAGGAATATCCTGCTGTCCCTGAATCAGTTTTTTCTTATTCCAGGGAGTCTC
Source organism: Lachnospiraceae bacterium (assembly GCA_022766905.1). Classification (GTDB taxonomy): domain Bacteria; phylum Bacillota; class Clostridia; order Lachnospirales; family Lachnospiraceae; genus SIG292. Next base: position 703 of record JALEPU010000115.1, on the reverse strand, counting down.
TCCATGACGTACGATATAAATCTTCATCTTTATCCTTCTTTCTTCTATCCACAGGCCTGTCTCTTGTTATCTGACCTCACAGCATCTGTCAGCATAAAAAGACATTGTTCAAATCGAACTCCATCCCGTTCTTCATAAGGCGTTTCCAATGTTTTTTCGATGGAAGCGCAGACAAAATCTGCCGCTAACTTAACGCTGTCTTTTATTTCCATGCCGGAAAGATGCGCTCCGATCAGACAGCTTGCAAACAAGTCTCCTGTTCCATGAAAATGTCCTTTTGTTTTTCGATTCCGGAAAAATTCGATTCTGCCTTCTTCTCCATAACAATTTCCAAGAAATCTTCCGTCTTCTGATGAAATCCCGGTTATCATGACTTTATCCGGTCCCATGGTCTGTAGCATTTTTATCATCTTTCTGATTTCCTCTTCCTCAAACTGTTCCCGGTAAGGAAGGGATAAGAGAGCACAGGTTTCTGTCAGGTTCGGAAATATCATGGTTGCTCCTTTTACAAGCTCCCTCATCTTTTCCAGATAAGTTTCATCAAAGCCGGCATAGAGTTTTCCCTGATCTCCCATGACCGGATCCAGATAAAGGGGTAGATTTCCCAGCTCCTTACAAAACCTTCTCACCAGCTCCATCTGATCTTTTGACCCCAGATAGCCGGCATAGACCCCATCGGCACCTATCTTTTCCCTTTTCCAGT
>JALEPU010000108.1 GCA_022766905.1 Lachnospiraceae bacterium | reverse complement strand
GTATCTTCCTGTAACAAAAGAACAGATACGAGAGTACGCAGTATTTGATGAGGAAAACCAGACATATTATTGGGCGCGTCTTGGATGTTTTAATTACGCACCTACTTTCTTTGGAACTTCTCTGCCGGAGGTTGTCAACATCAACGAAAATGAAGATGGGACAATCACATTAACAGTTGAGGCGGTTTGTGACATGGTCATTTGCGATGATGCAGTCATAACCCATAAACTAACGGTAAGGTTTGCAGAGGATGGTAGTTTTCAGTATTTAGGGAATGAAATTCTGAATGATGGAATTAACCGGATACCAGATTATCAATACCGAATTAAAGAATGATTTGATAATATCGATGTTTTATGGTAATCTTACAGATGTAAGAAAAAGGAGGGCAAATGAAGAAATTTATAAAAATATTGCTATGTATTATGGGTTCGCTTATTGCCCTGATTGTAGTGTTTGGGTTTTGTATTTCGTATACGGTAAATTACAAGAAGACAATTTGCGATACATCTGTTTCGCCGGATGACAAATACGAATTGACACTTCAGGCAGTCGGAGAACCGGAGTGGCCTTTTGGTTCAGCAAGTGGACGATTAGTCCTTATGGAAGGCAAAGAGAAGATATCTCAAACAGATTTTGAATTGCGTAATGATGGTGGAAGTATCACAAGTAATTGTTGGAAAGTTACATGGTATGAGGACTATGTAGAAGTGATTCTATCAGGAGAAGAACAATTTGATGAACGAATTACTCTGTATTTTGATGGTTCAGTAGATATGCAACAGATTACCGAGGGAGACGATGACTATGTGACAGCGGATGAAGCCTGTGGGCAATTTGTTGTAACAAAGTAAATATTTATAAATTTGATAAGAAAGTGAGGTATGAACAGATGAGTATTGTGGGAGACGTGAGAAATCCAAGTCAGTCCGGAATTTTAAATGGTACCAGCAAAGGTGAATGTTGGCTCAGTGACGATAATACGCTGGGAGTAACCTACTCCTACCCGGTAGGCGGGTGTGGCGTATTTGGGAAAATTGAGAGTATAGAGAAAGCAAAAATATATTTTGATAAGGTCTTTGGCTTTTTGAAAGCCTTGAATATTCATGAATTCGAATTTTCTACAGAAGATGCAGCATTGCAGGAGCAATTGCTATGTTTATTCAGGGATAGAAAAATAGAACATGAATTAGAATATTCCTATGAAATATATAAGGAAACAAATATGGAAATCGCTGTGCCCGGCGAATATCAAGTTGAGCTGGTAACAGAACTGGCATTACACAAGTCACAAGTGGGGGGTCAGGCACTAGAAATACTGTCTGGGAAAACAACTGGGCTTTTCTTCCCCGGAGGAACGGTTGATTACTTACATGAGTTATATTCCGAAAAAGGAATATGACAAAATGTATGATATGCTGGATGTGGAGGCATCGGGAAAGATTGAGAGGGAAAAATTTATAAAACGAAATTCGGCTATTTACGAAGGGATTGAGATAAAAAACTTAAATGTGAAAATAACTTCCTATGAAAAAAAGACGAAAAAAGTCTTTTATAATACTACTTTTGATACCTGTGCCGGTCCGATCCGCTTTTCCAATGTAGCAGAATTTAAAAAGGGAAAAGAAGGATATTTGCTGGTCTGGGATGATTCCCTGATTTTTCCTGATCTTTTGTCTTCGGATAAAGTAAGGGTTTCTACGACTGAGGCCAACAGAGGAACCATCTATGATCGGAACGGAACCGTTCTTGCAGGAGAAGGATATACCCAAAACAGTGTCGTTGGAAGAAGCGGCTTGGAAAGTCTTTTTGAAAAAGAACTAAAAGGGGAAAACGGATGTCGGATTTTTCTTGTCGATGAAGAGGGACAGGAAAAAACAGAATTGGCGTCTGTACCGGTGAAAAATGGAAAGGACGTGAAACTTACCATAGATGCCGGTCTTCAGACCAGCTTGTATCAGGCTTTTCAGAAAGATAAGAGCTGTTCGGTTGCAATAAATCCGGATACGGGAGAGGTTCTGGCACTTCTAAGTACCCCATCTTATGATAATAATGCGTTTATTCTTGGGCTATCGGAAGAACAATGGAAAGGGTTAAATGAGGATGAAGAAAAGCCTTTGTATAAACCGGTTTCGCCAGATCTGGTGTCCCGGCTCTTCTTTCAAACCGGTCGTGGGAGCAATCGGTCTGGAATCCGGAGCAATCGATCCCGAAGAAAATGAGAAAGGAGAAGGACTTCATTGGCAAAAAGATTCTTCCTGGGGGTCTTATTATGTTACGACCTTACATACCTATGAACCGGTCAATCTGGAAAATGCGTTGATTTATTCGGATAATATTTATTTTGCAAAAGCAGCATTAAAAATAGGGGCCGGGGAGATGGAACAGTCTTTGCAAGCTCTTGGATTTGGGGAAGCATTCCCTTTTGACGTCCGGATGGAACAATCCCGGTATTCCAATTCAGACCATACTGAAACAGAGATCCAGCTGGCTGACAGCGGCTACGGACAGGGACAGATTCTGGTCAATCCTCTTCACTTGGCATCGATTTATTCTGCATTTTGCAATCAGGGGAATATGAGAAAACCCTCTCTTCTTCCGGGAAAGAAGAAAATCCTATTACGCTGAATGGATTTTCTATTCCCAAAGGTTTAAGGAAGTCAGGATAGAAAGAGCAATCTGAGACGCCTTGCTTCCAGTTGCGTTTTCTTCTCCTTCAATCCGGCAGGCAAAAAAACAGGGAGAGCCGTTGTTTTCTATATAGCCGATAAACCATCCGTTCTGGTCTTTCCCATTGATTCGTCCTGTTCCGGTTTTCCCGTAAAGAGTTCCCTGTTCCGAAGAAGAAAGCAATAAGGCCTCTTTCACAGCTTTGATATGTTCTTCGGAACATTCAAAATCATTGTGATAGAGTTTTGTAAGCAGTTCAATCTGTTCAACCGGCGATATTTTCAGGGAAGATTCCATCCAGTAAGAGGAAAAATCTCCGGACAGATTTTCATTGCCATAGCCGATTTGATGGAGATAGCGGGAGACAGACCCTTTTCCAAGTTGCTCGTTGATGGCATCAAAATACCAGTTGACAGAGTTTTTCATGGCAGAGGATAAATTCTGATCCTGATTCCAGCTTTCAAAAGGGTAGGTTTCTCCATTCCAGGACATCCGGGAATTTTCCGGCGAGATGATTCCTTCGTCCAGTCCAAATAAGGCGGCATAAATCTTATAAGTTGAGTCAGGGGATACCCGTTTTACTGCCTGCTCTTTGTTATAGATGTTCCAGGAATCCTTTTTCAGATCATAGAACACAAAAGTACCGGAAAAGCCATCAAAACAGGAAGAATAATCAGAGTAGGAAACTGTATGACGGGAAGGATTCTGCCAGGAATAGGTTTCATCGAAAGCGTAGGCAGATAAAAAGGGTGTAAAGCAGCTAAAAAGAAGCAGAAGAATACAAAAGACAGCTCTGCTTTTCACTTTTTTCCGGGCAGAAGGCTGTTCATAGGAAGCAATTGTTAAAATTCTTGTTTTCAGCTGTTTCATAGAGGTACTGATTCCGGAAGCAAAAGGATAGGAAGGAGAAGATACTTTTTGGGCATGCCGAAGTAAAGTCAGGCCATATTCCTGATATTCATTTCCGGAAAGAATGTCTAATACGGAGGAGTCACAAAAGGTTTCCCGGTCCTGTTCCATTTCTTTTTGGGCATACCAGATAAAAGGATGAAACCAGTACAGAATCCGGCCAAGATTCATCAGCCCATTGACAAAAGAATCCCTGTGCTTATAATGGTAAAGCTCATGGAGAAGCATGTACCGAATCTCAGTTTTTGTACCTTCAGAAATCAAAGCAATGGGAACATAGATGGCAGGATGAAAGAATCCTGTCATAATCGGTGATTTCAAAAAGGCAGTACTGTAGACAGGGATTTCTCCGAATATTTTTGTTTCTTTCAGACATTGCTGATAAATGCATGTTACAGTTGTGTCTTGAAGCGGCAGTGCAGACTTTTTCAAGAGATGGAAAAGAAGCAGGGATTTGATCGTAATTCCTGTCATGACCAGAATGCCTGTCATCCATATGAGAAAAAGCAGGTTTCCCAACATAGAAGGGGCAGAGCGACTGACAGATACAGTAAAATCATTCATCCAATCTGAAGCATGTACTGCGGAGGAAGAAACGGAAGAAATCAGACTTTCTCCGGATGGATTTTTTTCAGCCCCGAAAATGGAGAAAAGCCCAAAAATCTGGTTTTTTAAAAAGACAGGATGAACCGGTAAAAAGGGAATCACAAGAGAACCCAGAAATACATACCACAGGTGATATCGGGTCTGGCTTGTCAACTGATTGTTCCATATTTTTTTGACCGTAAAAAAGATTCCGAAGAAAATGCTAAGGAATAGGTTTGCAAATAAAAAGCGTATCATAAAGTCTGCCATATTAACTGTCTCCTTTTGCAGAGCGATCAGAAAGAAGCGTATATAACTGCTCAATTTCATCCTCAGACAATTTATCATGTTTCAAATAAGAAGAAACCATGGCAGTAATGTCTCCGTCAAAATATTGTTTCAGGAAAGAATTGCTTTTTTCATCCAGGTAAGTATCTTCTTCTACCAGAGGAGTATAGACAAAGACTCTTCCTTTTTTTTCGTAGGTTAAGGCTCCTTTTGTAACAAGCCGCTTTATAAGAGTCTGAATTGTCTTAGGACTCCAGCTGGTCATCTTTACTAATCGATCGGTAATTTCATTGGTGCTGATAGGAGCAGACTGCCATACTATTTTCATAACTTCATATTCTGCTTCTGAAATCTGTGGTAACTGACCCATAAATAATCTCCTTTAATTCTTACAAATGTAATAATATTATAAACAGATTTTTTGGAAATGTCAAAGTGGTTTATTATACATCCAAAGGAAAACGATATTATCTCTATGATGAAAAAGAGAAAGAAGAAGTTCTGGAGGTAAAATAATTTCTGATGACGAAAAAATGATCTTGTGATAAAATAATGGGAGATTAGAAGAAGAAGGTGATTTCATGGAATTTCAGGTTGAATCTGCTCTGGGATATGGACAGTTTAAAAAAATGCGGGATGAAAAGATTCAAAAGCTTCGGACAAAATATGATATGAAAAAAGCGGAACTTGAAATTTTATATTTTTTATCCAGATGTGGAGAACATAACACATCAACGGATATTCATGCTCAGCTGTTGATGAATCGGGGACATATTTCCCAGGCAGTGGATAGTCTTTGCAAAAGAAGATTTATCATGGCAATTCCGGATGAGAAGGATCGGAGATATGTGCACTACCGGATTTTAGATTCTGCAACAGAGATCGTAGCAGATATGGCGAGGATGCGGGAAGAGATGAACCGAAATCTGCTGGAAGGAATTTCTGAGGAAGAGATTTTAATATTCCGGCAGGTCATGGCGAAAATCAGAGCCAACATTGAAAAACAGATCTAAGCAGCGAATGAAGAGATTTTCCTTCTATTGACAAAAAATCCTCCGGTGGTATAATTCATTATACAGATAGTTTAAAATTAAACTAAATAGATATTTGGTAGGTGAGAGAAATGGATGAAACGATTAAAAACATTGATATTGAAAAGATTAGCCATGAATTAACGTATCATCGTTATTTGATGAACAAAGGAAAGGTACAGGAGTTTTTCCGGAATTTAAGTGTTCCGGATTACATAGCCCTTCATAATATTGACCGGAACAAAGAAATGTCGGAGATTTATCAGGGAAGAACTTATTTAAAAGAACTGTCTGAAAAAATGCAGATTTCCATGCGGCAGACTTCCAATATGATTGGCAAATTAAGAGACAGGGGGTTGGTAATCTGGTCTCATGATGGCAATGGAAGTGAAGGAACTTATGTCACCATTACAGAAAATGGGGAAAAGTTGCTGGCAGAACAGGAAGAAGTTTTAAAAAATTATTATGGAAAGGTTCTTCATCGCTTTGGAAAAGAAAGTATGATTCAGCTGTTACAGCTGGTAAAGCAGATGGAGACGGTGATGAGCAGTATTCTGGAAGAAATGGAGGATGAAAAACATGTGGGAACAGATGGAGACCCAGCTGAATGATTATACAAAAAAACAGGAAGAGATTTGCAGAAAAAATGACAATATTGCACCGCGGTTGTATGAGGAATACGGAGTATTCAGAGGACTTCGGGATGACCAGGGAAACGGAGTTTTAACAGGTCTTACCAATATTTCCAAGATTGTTTCTTCCCATATTGTAGATGGGAAAAAGGTCGCCTGTGACGGACAGCTGTGGTATCGGGGGTATCGGGTAGAACAATTAATAGGAAATTTAGGCCCGCATGAGATGGGATTTGAGAAGATAGCATATTTACTTTTGATGGGCGAACTTCCGAATCAGGAAGAGGAAGAAATCTTTCGAACCTGTATTGGAAATTGCAGAAAACTTCCGACCAATTTTACCAGAGATGTTATCATGAAAGCTCCATCGGAAGATATTATGAATTCCATGACAAGGAGTATTCTGACTCTGGCATCCTATGATGATCGTGCAAAGGACACCCGTATCAGCAATTCTCTTCGTCAGTGCATTCAGTTAATCAGCGAGTTTCCGCTTCTGGCTGTTTACGGCTACAATGCCTATGTTCATTACGAAAAGGATGCCAGTATGATTATTCATCATCCGGATCCGGCTCTTTCAACGGCAGAAAATTTGTTGATGATGATGCGGCCAAATAAAAAATATACGAAAACAGAAGCAAAAGTATTAGATACGGCACTGATTTTACATATGGAGCATGGAGGTGGTAATAATTCTACTTTTACCACCAGGGTTGTGACTTCTTCAGGATCTGATACCTATTCTACAATGGCAGCGGCTATGTCCTCGTTAAAAGGTCCGAAACATGGCGGTGCCAATATCAAGGTAATGGAAATGATGGAAGATATCCGGAATCATGTAAAAGATTTTGATGATAAGGATGAAATTGAAGTCTATTTGAGAAAAATAATCAATAAAGAAGCTTTTGATAAAAAAGGCCTGATTTATGGAATGGGTCATGCGATTTATTCGGTGTCTGATCCGAGAGAACGGGTTTTCAAACAATATGTAGTAAAACTGGCGCAGGAAAAAGGTAGGGAAGAAGACCTGAAATTGTACCAGAATATTGAAGATCTGGCTCCTCAGATTATTTGTGAAAAGAGAAATACGAAGAAGAAAGTAAGTCCGAATGTAGATTTTTATAGTGGCTTTGTCTATGATATGCTGGGAATTCCTGTGGAACTGTATACTGCCATGTTTGCAGTTGCAAGGATTGTAGGGTGGAGTGCCCACCGGATTGAAGAACTGATTTGCACCGATAAAATTATTCGTCCTGCCTATATGAGTGTTATGGAAGAAAAATAAGAAATTCTTTTGTTTAACCAAACAAAATAAAGTTGAAAAGAGAAAAACAGTTTGGTACAATATAACAAAAGTCCATGCTGGAAATCATTCATAGAAGGCGTGAACAACAATATCATAAAAGAAAGGATGAATGAATTATGGATAATACAGCATTATTCAAGTTGAGCTATGGAGTATTTATGCTTGCAACCAAGTCAGGAGATGTTACCAACGGATGCATTACCAATACCTGTATCCAGGTGGCAAATAATCCGACCAGAATTGCAATTGCTGTACTGAATACCAACTATACCTGCGACCTGATCAAAGAAAGCGGCGTTTTTGCAGTTAGTTTATTAGATTCAACCTGTACCTTTGAGACCATCAAACATTTTGGATTCCAGACCGGCAGAGAAGTAGATAAGTTTGAAGGCATGCAGCTTCCGACAGACCTGAACGGAGTTCCATACCTTGGATGGCAGACCTGTGCAGTTATCAGTGCTAAGGTAGTAAGCAGCCAGGATCTGGGAAGCCATACTCTCTTTATTGCTGAAGTACAGGATGCAAAACGGTTAAGTGAGAATGGACCTCTGACTTATGCAGATTATCAGGATCATGTAAAACCAAAGCCAAAGAAAGAGGAACCTTCTGATAAGAAGATTGTAGGATGGCGCTGCAAGATCTGTAAGTATGAGTACAAAGGAAGTGAACTTCCAAAAGATTTCCTTTGCCCACTTTGCGGACATGGTCCGGAAGATTTTGAACCAATCTATGAATAATCGAATTGGAAAGGTCAATGAACTGGCATGGGCGCTGGGAAACATTTTAATCGCATTATCCGTCTGTTTTTCAGCGAAAAGCGGATTTGGAGTATCTATGGTAGTTGCCCCGGCTTATGTCCTTTATTTAAAAGTATCCCAGACATTGTCCTGGTTTACATTTGGAATGGCAGAATATTGTTTTCAGATGCTGCTTCTTCTTTTGCTCAGTATTGTGATGAGAAAGTTTAAGTGGAAATATCTCCTTACCGTCATTACTGTGGTATTTTACAGTGTATGGCTGGATATCTGGCAGATGATGTTCGGAAAAGAAGTATATTCCCTGTATTGGCAGCGCGTTTGCTCCGGTGTCGTTGGGTTGTTGATTGGTGCTTTTGCCATTGCACTGATGCTTCGAACCTATCTTCCACAGGAAGCCTATGAGATGGTAGTCAAAGAGCTGGCAGAGAAGTACCACAAAAACATGAACGGAGTCAAGTGGATTTATGACATTACTTCTCTGGGAATTGCCATTCTTATGATGTTAGTTACTTTCCATACATTCTCTTTCCGGATTATTGGGGTATATACCATAGCAGCGGCAGCAATCAATGCACCGTTGATTGCTTTTGCCGGAAGGATGCTGGAAAAGAAATTTGATTTTTCTCCCTGTTTTTTTAAGCTGTATGAGACTTATAACCGGAAGGTGAATTAAGACGACAAATATTTGATCACAGATTCCATTTGTGGAGACAGCCATTTATCCCTGTGATATAAAAGCTGTTTCCACACTTCAATCTGACAGTCTATTACATTTAAGTAGACCAGGCGGCCTTCGGCCGCCATTTTTTTTGTGGTAAAATCCGGCAAAAAAGAAAGCCCAATGCCCTGCTCGACCAATCGTGAAACCAAATCGGTACTACTGATTTCCAGAATTGGCTGTATTTCCAAAGACTCTGCAGCCAGTCTGTTATCGAAAAGGCGCCGGTAACTCATTCCCTTTTCTGTAAGAACAAAAGGTTCCTGAACCAGATCCCGAACTGAGAGTATTTCTTTTTTGGCAAGGGGATGATTTTTGGCGGCTACAAAATGCATTTTTACCTGTTCTTCCTGGGCAATTCGATATTCGGCATGATAAATATGGCTGTCTAAAGTATAAACCAGATCTACCTCATTGTGATTGAGAAGACGAAACATTTCTTCTGTTCCTGCGGAGATTACTTTTAAAGTAATTCCGGGATATTGCAGACGAAAATCCCCAAAATCATCCTGTAGTAGCAGACGGCACAGGGAATCAGACATGGCAATACGGATATGCCCGCAGATTTCCTGCTTCGGCTGTTGGGGGTCTAACATTTCTTTTGTTAATTTGTTGATTTGATGGGCATAAGCAAGGACGTCGCTTCCTTTGCTTGTTAAGGTGACGGTGTGATTGATTCGTTCAAAAAGCTGGGTTTTAAGTTCCTCTTCTAACTGTCGGATCTGAAAAGATACGGTAGATTGAGAATAGCCTAATTTTTCCGCCGCTTTTGTAAAACTATTCAGTTCTGCAACCTGAATGAATGTGTTTAAATTTTTTAATTCCATCCGTTTTTCCTCATAATCATCTAATATTTCGATGCTGTCTATTATTTTTATTAATTTTACAAATCCTTGTTACCACTATATACTAAAAAAGACGTTCATGCAATGTTTTTAGGATTTACAAAGAAAAGGATTTTGGTTATGTTTTCATCGATTTTAAATTTTTTTATTTCTATTATTTCTACAGTAAACAATTTTCTTTGGGGAGACCTGGTTACCATACAGCTTCCGGGAGGCAGCAGTCTGGGACTTCCTTTGCTGGTTCTCATTCTGATTCCGGCAGGCATTTATTTTTCAGTGCGGACCAGATTTCTTCCGTTTCGTATGTTTCCGGAGATGCTTCGGGTTACAGTGGAAAAACGAACGAACCAAAGAGACGGGGCAATTTCAGGAATTCAGGCTTTGATTGTATCTACGGCAACCAGAGTTGGAATGGGTAATCTGGTGGGAGTAGTAGCAGCGATTTCCGCCGGAGGTGCAGGTGCTGTATTCTGGATGTGGGTGACTGCTTTAATCGGATCTTCCACTGCATTTATAGAGGCTACCTTAGCACAGCTTTATAAGGAAAAAGATCCGTTATACGGTGGATTTCGTGGAGGTCCGGCTTATTTTATGAAACGGATTCGCCTGATTACCCAGGTAAGGAAAGAAGACCGGTTTACAGAAATTTACGGAAATCAGGCGGATTATACAGGAAGAAGCCAACAGACTGGGGAAAGCAACAATAATTCCGGTAGCTACAGACATGCCGGCAGCTTTTCTCTGATTGCAGTTTTGTTTGCGATTTCCGGCTTGATCTGCTGGTGCGGAATCAGCCAGGTAATCAGCAACTCCGTTACTTCGTCTATGTATAATGCTTTCAAGATACCGCCTTTTTATTCTACAATCGTGCTGGTTATCCTGGCTGCCATCATTGTACTGCGAAAAAATGCAACGGTAAAAGTATTGGATATTATCGTGCCGATTATGGCGATCGGATACTTTGGAATGACAATTTTTATTATTCTGAAAAACATTGGTCAGATGCCGGCAGTATTTGGCCGGATTTTTGGAGAAGCGCTGGGATTTCGTCAGGTTGCTGCGGGAGGATTTGGAGCAGTACTGATGAATGGAGTAAAAAGAGGACTGTTTTCCAACGAAGCCGGTTCAGGTTCTGCCCCTTGTGCAGCAGCGGCTTCCGATGTCAGTCACCCTGCCAAAGCCGGTCTGATCCAGGCATTTGGAGTTTTTATTGATACGATTGTAATCTGCAGCTGTTCTGCAATGATTATGCTTCTGGCCCCTCAAAATGTCATCGAAGGATTAAGCGGCATGGATCTTTTGCAGGCTGCCATGGAGTATCATCTTGGAAATTTTGGTGTGATTTTTATTGCAATCACTTTGTTCCTGTTTAGTTTTTCCACCTTTATCGGAATCTTATTTTATGCAAGATCAAATGTGGCCTTTTTGTTTGGAGACAAATGGCTGCCACAGACAATTTACAAAATCATTGCCTTAATTATGCTTTTCATTGGGGGCCTTGCAGCATACAGCTTTGTCTGGGATCTGGGAGACGTAGGGATTGGCCTTATGACCATCTTTAATATGATGGCGATTCTTCCTCTGTCCGGGCAGGCTGTAGAGTGTTTGAAGGATTATGAGGGGAAAGAATAGATGAGTAAGTTAAATTTACTGTTGCTCAAAGAAAAGTGATATGAAGAATTAGAGAAAGCATCCATAGATCCGGACTATTGAAAAAACTGATGAAAGAGTATGGGTTAGAAAAGAAACATGGAGAGTAAAAAATGCCATTCAAGAATATTGGCTTTGTTCCGGAGGGAGAAGTGTTTTTAACCCCCGGATTTAACTTAGAATGCAAATACATTATCCATGCGGTAAGTCCTCTTTTCATAGATGGAAACCATGAGGAAGAGAAAAAACTGCGTTCCTGTTATAAAAAAAAGTTTAGAACTTGCCCTGGAGAATGATGTAAAGACCATAGCGTTTCCACTGATTGGGACAGGCGGGTTTGCCTATCCGAAAGAGGAAGGACTTCGGCCGGAAGTGTATGTTTCTTGGGGCTAATATAGATGCCATTGCTGTGGCCGGAAGATTTGGTGTACAGGCAAGCAGGGCAGTAAATTATGAATGTGATCAGGCAGGAACAAAGCTTAATTATGAAGTATTATCAAAGGCCGTATCCAGAGTAAGAGCATCAACTGCTCCTACAGCATCGGCTGCCTTCGATGAGTGTGCGGACTGGGGATGTTGCAAAGTAAAGATATGATATCTTTATTTTGCAACACCCCCGATAGATACAAATGATTCCTATCCTATGAAACTATTTGGATAACTGTATGGACTTATAACAATAGACAAAACTTTGAATGGCCCACAGGATGGTTACGACAATGCAGGCGAAGAGGCCGGTCTGAAAAAAGTTGTTGGCCAGGAACGTGATGAGCCAGGCAAATACAAATACATTGTTCATCACATAGTAGGCGGTCCAGGCGGATTCATAAATCTGGGCTTTTTCGCCTTCGTCACAGGTTACCATCCATTTTTTCTGAAAATGGACATCATAAATACTTCCCTGCTTTTCCGGATTCATTTCTTTTAACAAATCTACCGCTTTCTGCTGATAAAGGATAATGAGAGCAAGATTTATAACAAACAGACCAAGGGAGATGAGGATACGAGAGGATGAGGTACTCTTCATTACCTGGTCGTTTAATCCAAAAGCAAACAGAAGAAAATTCAGAATGGTATTTAAAGCAGAGGCTGTCATACCATAGCTGATTTTTAACTCGATTTGTTTTGGTACATCTTCTTCCTCATCTGCGCCGGTCCATTGTTGAAATAATTTTTTTCCTGACATGTATCCGGACCAGCTATACAGATGGAACAGGAATCCGGTAACAGCCATTAGATAGGGAGCATAATTTGCAGCTGTCAAGGCAAGTTTCTCTTTCAAGCCAATGACAGATTCTCCCGACCAATAACCGAGGCCTCCGATCAGGCCGCCAACAAATCCGGATATAACAATAATGAGCATAAACCATTTAAATGCTTTTTTATTTTCTTTTTTTATTTCTGCTTTTCGATCAAACATCTTTTTCATCCTCCTCATACCAGAAAATATCTTCTACGGTAACTTCAAATACTTTTGCAATTTTTAAAGCAAGTGTGACGGAAGGAGAGTAATCTCCCCGTTCAATCTGACTGATGGTCTGTCGGGACACCCCGGCAAGCTTCCCCATCTCCTGTTGATTGACGCCTATCTTTGCCCGGTATTCTTTTAAACGATTATATAATGGCACTTAACCACCTCCATATTTGTGATTGAAAGCTTTCTTTGTCAAAATGACAACTTTTCTTGTCAAATAGAGAATAACATATGACAAGCATTCTTGTCAATACATTTTTGACAATTTTTCTTGTCATTTTGCTTTGGAAATCAATTTCACTGGTTTCAGCTTGCTTTTTACCGATAAATCGTTATACTGAAATTAAGAATAGAAAAACAGGATACAAGGAGACAGTATTATGAAATATGATTTTACTTCGATCATGGATCGGCATGGAAAAGATGCTATTGCAGTAGATGGCCTGGGAAAAGAAGGATTTGGTTTTACTCCGGATCCGCCAAAAGAAGGATTTGACGTGATTCCTATGTGGGTTGCGGATATGAACTTTCCGACCGTTCCTACCATTCCCGAGGCGATGATGGAACGGGCAAAGCACCCGGCTTATGGTTATTTTATGCCAACAGAGGAATATTTTCAGTCCATTATAAACTGGCAGAAAGAAAGACATGGAGTAACGGATCTTACAGAGGACTGTATTGGTTACGAAAATGGAGTGCTGGGCGGAGTTATGTCTGCAGTCAATGCCTTTGCGGCTCATGGTGATAAAGTATTGGTGCATAGCCCAACTTATATTGGATTTACGAGCAGTTTGAGTAATGGAGGATTTAAAATTGTCCACAGTTCGTTAAAACAGGATGAAGATGGAATCTGGCGGATGGATTTTGAAGACATGGATGCGAAGATAAAAGAAAATCAGATTCATGTGGCTGTTTTTTGTAATCCTCACAACCCTACCGGCCGCGTTTGGGAAAAGTGGGAACTGGAAAAAGCCATGGAGGTGTATAAAGCCAATGACTGTATTGTGATTTCCGATGAAATCTGGTCGGATCTCCTTTTGAATGGACATAAACATACCCCTCTTCAGTCTGTCAGCGAAGATGCAAAAAATCGTACCATAGCCCTTTATGCTCCAAGTAAAACTTTTAATCTGGCCGGACTGGTAGGAAGCTATCACATTATTTATAATTCCTATTTGAGAAACCGGGTTCGGGCTGTTGGAAGCAAGTCCCACTATAATTCGATGAACGTACTTTCCATGCATGCTTTGATTGGTGCTTATAAACCGGAAGGGCAGGAATGGGTGGACGAGCTTTGTCAGGTATTAAGTGAAAACGTAAATTATGCCTGTGACTTTATTAAAACTCATTTTCCAGGAGTAAAAGTAAGTAAGCCGGAAGGAACTTACATGCTCTTTTTAGATTGTGAAGACTGGTGCAAGACTCACAAAAAGACGTTAGATGAGCTGGAAAAAGCCGGATGGGATGTAGGTGTTGCCTGGCAGGATGGCAGGATTTTTCATGGAGAATATGCGATCCGCATGAATCTGGCACTGCCTTTATCCAGAGTCAAAGAAGCATTTAACAGACTGGAAAAGTATGTATTTGTGTAAGGAAATATATCACGAAACTTTCAAATTTTAGAAAAGGGAAATGAATTGACATGTCTTTGAGGTATGTTATAATTGTTTTAACATTAACTTTACATTAGGAGTGAAAGTAGATATGAAGCGTTTGAAAAAGCTATTATTAAAAATCAAGTCATTGCTTTTAATGTCTTGGTATACGGTATTCTATTATAAGCCTGGATTAAAGGAATCCTGGATATTAGTAGACTCAAAGAACGGCAAGGATCTTGGAAGCAACATGCTTCGGATTGTAGAAGAACTGACTCACAATCCGGATTATAAAAGATATCAGATTTTTATTTCCTGCAATAAAGAAAAGCGGGATATGGTATCCGGTATGGTAGAGCTGTACAAGCTTCAGGGAGTCAAACTGATCAAAGAGAACGGACTTGCCTATGTGAAAGCAGCAGCCCTTGCAAAATATCTGTTTACAGATACTACCTTCCCGGCATGGTATGCAAAAAAAGAGGGACAGGTCATTACCAATACCTGGCATGGAACCCCTCTTAAGATGATGGGAAAAGACGTGGGCAACAGAGCCTATGATATGGGTAACGTACAGAAGAACCATCTGATGGCGGACTATCTGATTTATCCAAGTGATTATATGAAAGATATTATGGTTTCTGCTTACCTGTTAAAGAATTTATACCAGGGCAAGATTCTCTGCTCCGGCTATCCGCGGAATTCCGTATTTTTTGATAAGGAAAAGAGCAGAGAGCTTCGGGAAAAGCTTCATCTGGAAGGAAAACGGCTGTATGGATATATGCCAACCTGGAGAGGTGTGTTAAAGCAGATTGATTCCGAAAAGATGACCAGCCAGCTGGAATACTATTTTGTGAAATTAGATGAGAATCTGACGGATGACGAGATTTTCTTTGTTCGTCTTCATCCGTTTATCAGTGATGCCATTGATTACTCCAACTATGTGCATATCAAACCATTTCCGGCAGGCTATGATGCCTATGACATTTTGAATATCTGTGATTGTATGGTAACGGATTATTCCAGTATTTTATTTGATTATGCCAATTCCGGCAATAAGATTGTCCTGTTTGTATATGACAGAGAGTATTATATGGATGAGAGAGGGGTTTATGTATCCATGGATACCTTCCCATTCCCTCAGGTTCGAAGCGTCAAAGCACTTCTTCGTGAATTGCGGGCTCCGAAAGATTATGATGACGGTCCGTTCAGAGAAAAGTTCTGTACCTACGATGAAGAGAATGTGGCAGCTAAGCTTTGCCGTCATATCATCAAAGGAGAGCATGTATATGAAGAACAGACAGCGCCGAACAATGGCAAAGAAAATGTGCTGCTTTACACCGGTTCTCTTGCAAAGAGTGGTCTGACGACAGCAGTACTCAACCTTCTGGCCAATATTGACACAGAGAAGAGAAATTATATCGTAACCTTCCGTTCTGCTTCCCTGCGGAAATTCCCGGAAAGAATCGATCTTTTACCAAAGGATATCAGTTTCATTCCAATCGCATCGATGCAGGGCAAGTCTTTGGGAGAAACGCTAAAGATGAACCGGTACTATAAGAAGAATGAAGAAAGTCCGTCTGTTCTGAAAAAGGTAGATCGTTTTTATGAAAGACTGTATCAGAGAAATTTCGGGTTCTGTCATTTTGATGCGGTAATCCATTATGCCGGTTATGAGAAAGATATTATTAATATGTTTTTGCAGGCTCCGACCAAACGAATGATTTTTGTGCATAACGATATGGTAGAAGAGATTCGTTCAAAAGGCAATCAGCATGAGCCGACCTTAAAGCGGGCTTACCATGATTACGATAAAGTTGTTCCGGTTACCACAGATATTTATGAGCCGACTTTACAGCTTGGTGAGAATAAAAAGAACATTCAGGTTGTAAATAACTGTCACGATTATAAATCTGTTTTGAAAAAAGCAGAAAAAGAGATTACCTTTGATCCGGAGACTCTTTGTACCGTTCTTTTAGATGAATTAAAAGAGATCCTTTCCAGTGATGCGAGAAAGTTTATTACTATAGGGCGTTTTTCACCGGAAAAAGGGCATGCAATGCTTTTGAAAGCATTCAATAAATATTATAATGAAAATCCGAACAGCTATCTGATTATTATTGGAGGCTACGGCGTTTTATATGAACAGACACTGTCACAGGCGAAGGCTCTTCCATGCGGAAAGAATGTAGTGATTATTAAGTCTGTATCGAATCCAATGCCAATTTTAAAATGTTGTGATTTATTTATTTTATCTTCCTTATATGAAGGACTTGGTCTGGTTCTTCTGGAGGCAGACACTCTTGGAATCCCGGTTATTTCCACAGACATTGTAGGGCCTCAGGGATTTATGAGAGAGCATGGCGGCTATCTGGTATCTCCGGATGTGAAGGGGATCTATGAAGGTATGAAAGCGTTTGATGCCGGAAAGATTGCTCCGATGCATGTAGATTATGAAGGATATAATCAGCAGTCAGTGATGCAGTTTGAAAAATTATTTGAAGGAGAAGCATAGAATGAAGATTGGTATTATTACATTTCACAGTGCCCATAATTATGGTGCGGTTCTTCAGGCCTGGTCTTTACAGGAATATTTAAAACAGCAGGGCCATGAAGTGGAGATTGTAAATCTTCGCCTTCCTGTGATTGATAAGTTATATTGGCTTGCCAATAAGACAAATCGTAAAGTGAGTGAAAAAGAGTTTATTAATCAGCTTGCCAATGGAGCTTATTATAAGGCACGTTGTGCAGCTTATCGGGTTTTAGATCCGGCAAGAAGCGAAAAGTATCATAAATTTGAACATTTCATTCATCATAAACTTCCGGTTACCCGGGAATTTAATACTTATGTGGATCTTCTTAATGCGGATTTACATTATGATGCCCTGATTGCGGGAAGTGATCAGATCTGGAATGCTACTATGATGAAAGGAATCAGTCCGGCCTATTTTCTTCAATTTGCCAATGAGGATGCTCTTCGTATTTCATACGCGGCAAGTATCGGAACAGAAGAAATACCGCCTCAGTTTAAGCTGTTGTTTGAACGGTATCTGAGAAACTTTGACAGTATTTCGGTAAGAGAGAAGAAAGCCCGGCAGGAAGTGATGAAGCTGACGGATAAACCGGTCGATCTGGTTGCCGACCCTACTTTCCTGTTACAAAGGGAAGACTTTGATAAACTGAAAAAAGCACCAAGGAAAAAAGGTAAATACATTTATGTCCACAACGTACATTTAAAACGTGTGGATGAAGATTTAAACAGTGTGGTAGAAGAGATGTCCAAACGACTTGGACTTCCGGTGATTCATAACTGGAATCAGAAAGTTTTTTCCAATGAAGCAGGACATTTTACAGGTGGAATTGAAGAATTTTTAGGCCTTGTTTCTGACGCAGAATTTGTAATCACCAATTCTTTCCATTGTACTGTATTTGCGTTGATTTATCAGAAGAATTTCATTACCGTTCCTCATTTTAAAAATCCGGACCGTATGAAGAATCTGTTGGATGAACTTGGTATTCCGGAACATTTGATTTCCAATGGTAAGTTGATTCCGGAAGATTTATCCGTGCTTGATATTGATTATGAAGCAGTGGAAGCAAAGAGAAGGGCCATGGGCGATCACGCCAAAGAGTTCCTGGCTAAATCATTAAGTGGAACCAAGACAGTGGATGACAGAACTTATTTCGAGAGAGAAGATGTGTTCCGCTGTTATGGATGTGGTGCCTGCAAGGATGCCTGTCCGGTCAATGCAATTCATATGGAAGAAGACAAAGAAGGTTTTCTGTATCCGGTGATTGACGAAGAGATCTGTATCCATTGCGATAAATGTAAAAAGACCTGTATTTATCATCAACAGTCTTCCAAAAATGTACAGGAAGAGACTTTCCCTCAGGTCTATGCGGCGTATTGCAAAGATGAGGATGTTGTAAAACACAGTTCCAGTGGCGGCATGTTTACGCCTATGTATCAGAATGTGCTGAAAAAAGGCGGCAAAGTAGTGGGTGTCCGTTATGATGAAGATATGAACGTCATTTACGATATAGCAGATACAGAAGAAGGGTGTGAGAAATTCCGCGGTTCCAAATATGTCTGTGCAGACAGCAAAGATGTAAAACAAAGAGTCAAAGAGCTTCTTTTAGAGGATCAGTATGTTTTATATACAGGAACTCCTTGTCAGATTGCAGGTCTGAAAAGCTATCTTGGAAAAGAATATGAAAAACTGTATACGGTTGAGTTGATCTGTCATGGCGTAAGTTCCCCAAAGGTATTCCGCAAATACTGTGAATATCTGGAAAGTGTGTACAAATCCAAGATGACGAATTTTGAATTCCGAAATAAATTAAAAGGAGTCAATCAGCCATATATTCTGATTGAGTTTGAGTCAGGAAGTATAGATTTTGAGAGTGCCTTAAAACAGAATTTCAGTCGTGCTTTCAGAAGCAATAATATTCAGCGCCCATGCTGTTATAACTGTGAATATGTAGGAAAGCAGGTAGGCGTGGGAGATATTACCATAGGAGATTATTGGGGTATAGAAGAAGAACATCCGGAATTCGCAGATGAAAAAGGAATCTCTCTGTTAAAGATCAATACACCAAAAGGAAAAGCCTTCTTTGAAGAGTGGAAAGATGATGTAGTGACTTTAGAGAGTACATTTGAAAAAGCATATTCTCATAATTACAGAAGAGTTATGGCTATGCTTGGTACCAGAAGCAGATTGATGTACTACATCGATGAAAAACCAATCGATGATTTGCTGCTGACCTTTAATCGATCCAAAAAAGGTGGAATCAAGGGTATTTAATGAATTCAGGTGGACAGATCCGTTCATAATACAAAGTATTTTGTCTTGATTTCTATCTTTTTTTCGGAAAAAGAAAAAAGACAGGATAAAATAGTTGACCGCAGATGTCCCTTTTGATATAATAATATCAATAAAAAAGGGATGTAAGAAGTTTGATAACCTTTCACAAAGGCTGTCAGACTTCTTTTTTTTTTCACAGATGGGAGAATTGATATGCCGTTATTAGGAGAAAAAAAGTTTCATGAAATTGATTTGCTCCGGGATAAATTACATCTGACAGGAACTAAGGAAGGCTGTAGTGTAGGAGAGTGCAGGGCCTGTACGGTCATTATGGATGGAAAACTGGATCCTATCCAGGAAGCGGTATTAAGAAATCATGCACTTCAGTGTGGATTTTGTACGCCTGGATTTATTATGAGCGCCAAAGCATTGCTGGATGAAAATCCGGATGCAACAAGGGAGGAAATCCGGAGAGCAATTTCCGGAAATTTATGTCGCTGTACCGGCTATGAACAATTGATTCATGCGTTTTGGAAGTTCTACCTAAATTGTCAAATGAAAAAAAGAATTTACTTTATACAAATATCAATCTTTTGTCATCTCCCCTTGTAAGAGAGGTTTTCTTCGCTTATAATAAACAGGATATTGTTTATAATGATTACAGGAAACTATTTGCAATTTATCAGGACTTTATTTATAGGAGAATCTAAAGAAGGAGAAATCCAATGAAAAAATTACTTCGATATCTGAAACATTATAAAAAAGAGAGTGTATTAGGTCCTTTGTTTAAAATGCTGGAGGCTTCTTTTGAATTGTTCATTCCGATTGTGATGGCTCATATTATTGATGTGGGGATTGCAGGGAAAAACCTGGGATATGTTGGGAAAATGGGCGTATTGATGGTGGCACTTGGACTGATTGGACTTGTCTGTTCCATTACGGCTCAATATTTTGCGGCGAGAGCTGCAGTTGGGTTTTCCAAAGAATTAAGGGAAGAATTATTTACTCATATTCAAAGTCTGTCCTATACGGAGCTGGATACAGTAGGGACGTCGACCCTCATTACCAGAATGACCAGTGATGTGAATCAGGTTCAAAATGGGGTCAATCTGGTACTTCGTCTGTTTTTGCGCTCTCCCTTTATTGTATTTGGTGCCATGATTATGGCTTTTACCATTAATGGGAAGGCGGCTATGGTTTTTGTTGTTACAATTCCGCTTCTGTCTGTTGTGGTATTTGGAATTATGTTACTTAGTATTCCTCTTTACCGGAAGGTACAGGAAAAGCTGGATCAGGTGTTACAGATTACCCGGGAAAATCTGACCGGAGTAAGGGTAATCCGGGCTTTTCATCGGGAGAAAAAAGAAGAAGGTTTGTTTCGGGAAACCAATGATGGGCTGGTTCATCAGCAATTGTTTGTAGGGAGAATTTCTGCGCTGATGAATCCCCTTACTTATGTCATTATCAATGGTGCGATTATCGTACTGATCTGGACAGGTGCCTGGCAGGTGGAAAAAGGTATCATCACCCAGGGCCAGGTGGTTGCCCTGGTTAATTATATGTCTCAGATTCTGGTGGAGCTGGTGAAACTGGCCAATCTGATTATTTCTGTGACAAAAGCAGTGGCTTGCGGGAATCGAATTCAGTCGGTTTTTGAGCTTTCTTCTTCTCTTCCTGAACAGCAGACAGATGCCGGAAAGGAGACTTTTATTTCCTCAAAGCCGGCAGAAGGCCAGGGATCTGAAACAGCAGTTTCTTTTGAACAGGTTTCTCTCACCTATCAGAATGCAGGAGAACCTTCCCTTTCCGGAATTGGGTTCCAGGTGAAAAAAGGGGAGACCATTGGTATTATAGGCGGAACCGGAAGCGGAAAAACATCGCTGGTTCATTTGATTCCCAGATTTTATGACTGTACAAAGGGAACGGTTTTCGTAGAAGGGAAAAATGTAAAAGACTATTCTCTCGAAGAGTTACGAGGAAAAATCGGAATCGTTCCTCAAAAAGCAGTTCTTTTTAAAGGAACCATCAAAGAGAACATGCAGTGGGGCAAAAAAGATGCCAGTGAGGAAGAAATCTGGGAAGCACTTCGGATTGCTCAGGCAGAAGAATTTGTGAAACAAAAAGAAGAAGGCCTGGATTTTATGATTTTGCAGGGAGGACGCAACCTTTCAGGGGGACAAAGACAGCGGCTTACCATTGCAAGAGCAATTGTAAAAAAACCGTCCATCTTAATTTTGGATGATAGTGCATCTGCCCTGGACTATGCGACCGATGCAAAACTTCGAAAAGCAATTGGAAACCTTTGTTCCAATATGACTGTTTTTATTGTTTCTCAAAGAACTGCCAGTGTCTGGCATGCCAATCAGATTCTTGTACTGGAAGACGGAAGAATTGCCGGAACCGGTACACATGAACAACTTTTGAAGAATTGTCAGGTTTATCAGGAAATTTATTATTCTCAGTTCCCGAAAGAAGGTGCAGAAGATGGAAAATAAGCAAACAGGAAAAAAACAACAGACCGTAAAAAAAGTGCTCCATTATCTGGGAAAATATAAATTATTCGCATTTTTTTCTTTGCTCTGTGCAGCGGCAACAGCAATTTTGACCTTATATCTGCCTATTTTAATCGGGGATTGTATTGATTATATTGTGGAACCCGGAAAAGTGGATTTTGCAACCATTTTTTCTTACTTAAAACAAATGGCTCTTGTCATTGGAGCAACAGCCGTTGCCCAATGGCTGATGAATACGTCCAATAATAAAATTACCTACTCTGTTGTGGAAGACATTCGGAAAAAAGCGTTTCATAATCTGGAACGGCTGCCGTTAAAATACCTGGATTCTCATCAAAGTGGTGATATTATCAGCAGAATTGTGGCAGACGTGGACCAGTTTTCCGATGGACTTTTAATGGGATTTACCCAGTTTTTTACCGGAATTATGACAATTTTTGGAACTTTGTTTTTTATGATTCGGATAAATGGAAAAATTGCCCTTGTCGTAATTTGCATTACCCCTTTATCATTGCTGGTTGCCAGCTATATTGCGAAAAAAACGTATACCATGTTTCAACTTCAATCTGAGGCAAGAGGTGAAATGACATCTCAGATTGATGAGATGATTGGAAATCAAAAAGTGGTTCAGGCCTTTTCTCATGAAGCGGAGGCGGAAAAAGAATTTTATGAAATCAACGAAAAATTAAGCCGTTATAGCTTGAGAGCAATTTTCTTTTCTTCCATTACCAATCCGTCGACCCGGTTTGTCAATAGTGTGGTTTACACAGGTGTGGGAATTACAGGTGCAATTTCTGCCATGCATGGCGGTATTACGGTAGGACAGTTAAGTTGCTTTTTATCTTATGCAAATCAGTATACAAAGCCGTTTAATGAAATTTCCGGTGTTGTAACGGAACTGCAAAATGCCCTGACCTGTGCGGCAAGAGTATTTGAATTTATTGAGGAAGAGCCTCAGATTCCGGACGAAGAAGATGCTCTCGTCTTAGAAGATGCAAAAGGAAAGGTGGAGCTTAGTCAGGTTGATTTTTCTTATCAACCGGAAAAACCATTGATTGAAAATTTAAATTTATCCGTTGAGCCTGGACAAAGAATTGCGATTGTAGGACCGACAGGCTGTGGAAAAACGACTCTAATTAATTTGCTGATGCGATTTTATGATGTGGATGGAGGAAGCATATCGGTAGATGGAACGGATATCCGAAAGATGACAAGAGGAAGCCTGAGAACCCAGATTGGAATGGTACTTCAGGATACCTGGCTGAAAAATGGAACAATCCGGGAAAATCTTTTGCTCGGAAAAGAAGATGCCACAGATGAAGAGATGTTTGAGGCGGCAAAAGCTGCTCATGCCCACAGTTTTATTAAAAGGCTTCCGAAAGGATATGATACAGTGATTGGAGAAGACGGGGGAGGATTATCCCAGGGACAAAAACAGTTGCTGTGTATTGCAAGAGTTATGCTTTGTCTTCCGCCTATGCTGATTCTGGATGAAGCAACTTCTTCGATTGATACAAGAACAGAAGTGAAGATTCAGGAAGCATTTGCCCGGATGATGAAAGGAAGAACCAGTTTTATTGTAGCCCATCGGCTTTCTACGATTCAGGAAGCAGATCAGATTCTGGTAATGCGGGACGGAAAAATCATTGAGCAGGGAAATCATCAGGAACTGATTCAGAAACAGGGATTTTATTATGAATTATATCATAGTCAGTTTGCAGTATAGAAAGAGGAGAAAATGAAGTGGTAGACAGTATTATTTTTGATTTAGATGGAACTTTATGGGATTCGTCCGAAGAGGTTTTAAAAGCCTGGAACGAAGCAATCGAGGAAGCAGGATATGATTTTTCTCTGTCCATGGAAACAATAGGCTCTATTATGGGACTTCCGATTCAGGACATTGCAAATAAGGTTTTTGCCATGCTGCCGGAGGAGAAACGGCTTCCTATGCTTCGAAAATGCTTCGACAAAGAGGTTGTCATTTTGGGAGAGACAGGCGGAAGGCTGATGGAAGGACTGGAGGAAACTCTTCAGATTCTGCAAAAAAAATATCGGTTATTTATTGTCAGCAATTGCCAGGACGGGTATGTACAGACTTTTTTAAAAGCTCATCATATGGAACAGTTTTTTGTTGATTTTCTATGCGTGGGAGATGAGGGGATTACCAAAGGAGAGGGGAACCGAAAACTGATTCAACAATATGATTTGAAGCAGGCAGTTTATGTAGGAGATACAACAGGAGATCAACAGTCTGCAAAAGAAGCAGGTATTGATTTTATTTTTGCCAGATTTGGTTTTGGAACAGCAAAAAATTATCTGTATTCCATTGATTATCTTGCTCAACTTCCGGAAATTTTGGATGAGATTGTATAAAATTTTGTATTTATGTATTTTGTATTCACAAAACAAAAAAAACGTGCTAAAGTAAGAATAGAATTCGTTACAAACGATAATATTAGGAGGTTAAATGAATGAGTAAAGGTTTGCAAGGCTTTGGAATGATGATTGACAAGCTGAAAAAAGATCCGAAAAAGATTGTATTTACAGAAGGAACAGATGCACGTATACTGGAAGCTTCCTCCAGACTTCTTTCCGGAAACTTTTTAACTCCGGTTCTGGTTGGAAATCCGGTTGAGGTAGAAAAGGCAGCAGAAGAGTATGGATACAATATTCGTGGAGCACAGATCGTAGATCCTGAGCATTTTGATCGTATGGATGAGATGGTTGAGATGTTCTGTGAACTTCGTAAAAGCAAAGGCGTTACTCCGGAAGAAGCAAAGAAAACATTAAGCAAAGGCAATTATTTTGGTACCATGTTAGTTAAGATGGGTGTGGCAGACGCTTTATTAGGCGGTGCAACCTATTCAACAGCAGATACGGTTCGCCCGGCACTTCAGCTGATTAAGACCAAACCAGGTCATAAGATCGTAACATCCTGCTTTATTATGGTTCGTGAAAAAGGAATCGGAGAAGCAGAAGTTCTGGCAATGGGTGACTGTGCCATCAATATTAAACCGGATGAAGACGAGCTGGTTGAAATTGGTGTGGAAGCAGCAGATTGTGCAAAGATTTTCGGTGTAGATCCTAAGGTAGCATTCTTAAGTTATTCTACACTTGGATCCGGAAAAGGAGAAGACGTAGATAAGGTAAGAAATGCAGCAGCAAAAGCAAAAGCTTTAAGACCGGATCTTTTAATCGAAGGTGAAATTCAGTTTGATGCAGCTGTTTCTCCACATGTTGCAAAGACAAAATGCCCGGACAGCCCTGTAGCCGGACATGCCAATGTATTTATTTTCCCTGATATCAATGCAGGAAATATTGGATATAAGATTGCACAGCGTCTTGGTGGATTTGATGCATACGGCCCAATCCTTCTTGGCCTCAATGCTCCAATCAACGACTTGTCCCGCGGATGCAATGGACAGGAAGTTTATTCAATGGCTATTATTACAGCTGCATTAGCATAGAAGAGCGTTATCGTTTTACATAGTTTGAGAAAACAATACCTGTACAAAGTGAACAGGTCTTTTGGTTGTTGTCCCTTTGGGGAATTTCTGCAAAACAGCGTCTTCAAGACGGATTGCGGTAAACGCAAACGGGACAAATCTACAGTGGATAGCATATTGTAGATTTGCCCCGTTCATACGTTTTTGAAAAACTCTAAAAAATTTTTTCCAATAATGATTCTTTTCTTTTAAAGACGATCATATTTTTTGATTAATCCCAGGCCCAGTGGATGTGGCCCGGTATGGACACCGATGGTTGCTCCGATCTGGAAAATATCAATCTGCTGAATATTGGAGTAGGTCTTAAGGTCAGCAAGGAGTTTGTCCCGGAAAGAAACGGCTTCCTCATAATCATATCCATATCCAACGACAATCTGATAATCGTCAGGGCTTTCCCCGATGCTTTCAAAGTGCTTTCTTGCCTGGGAAATCACTTTATCTAAAGACTTGCTGCGGCTTCTCGCTACACCGAAAGGAAAGATTTCCCCCTCTTTTAAAACAATTAACGGTTTAATCTTTAAAGCGTTGTTGGCAATTGATACAAGTTTGCCTAAACGTCCGCCGGATTTTAAATAACTAATATCAGCGGTAGTAAAAAAAATTCGTCCGGTTAGCTTTAACTGTTCCAGAATTTCTACTGTTTCTTCAAAAGAAAGGCCGGCGTCACGCATTCTTGCAGCCTCTAGAACATATATTCCCTGAAGCACCGTATTAAATTGCGCATCGATTACAGCAATCTTTGCATCCGGATAATCTTCTAACAGGATTTCTTTTGCATTTGTTGCAGAATTATAGGAACCACTGAATTTTGTTGTGATACAAATGCAAATGACGGGCATGTCTTCTTTTACATAAGGAGTAAACGCTTCGATATAATCTTCAATGGAAGGCAGAGAGGACTTTGGAAAGACTCCCGGATTTGCTACCATATCTTCGTAAAACTTTCGAATCGGCATCTGTTCAATTTCTTTGTAATAATGTTCCCCGTCAAAAGAAACATAAAATGGAACAACATGAATTCCACGTTCTTTTGCAAGAGCCGGTTCCAAATCACAGGAACTGTCACTGATAATCTGATACTGCATATTTAATAACCTCATTTCTATCTGTTCTATATGTGGTTTTCAATACCTTGTTGTAAAGGGTAGTATAGCATAAAAAAGGAGAAAGGAAAAGGGGGCAGATACAATTGTTGTAACACGCTGTTTTTCAAAAATCATATTGTTGGATTTACCTTGTTATTGGAAGGGAATACAGGTATAATTTGAGTAAAAAGATTTCCTGTACGAGAAATCAAGCCTTACATTGCTATTCATAGAAGTATTTTACAATAGATAGGAGAGTTATCACATGAGATTTCGACCATGTATTGATATTCATAATGGAAAAGTGAAACAGATTGTAGGTGGTAGCCTGCTGGATGAGGGAGATTATGCAGCCGACAATTTTGTTTCGGAAAAAGATGGGGATTTTTATGCCCGTCTATACAAGGAAGCAGGTCTTTTGGGAGGCCATATTATTTTGCTGAATCCTGTTGGAAGCCGGTATTATGAAGAAGATGTGAGACAGGCCTGTCTTGCATTAAAAGAAGCAAAGGGTACCATGCAGATTGGCGGCGGTATGAATGATAAAAATGCTGGATTTTTTCTGGAGCAGGGGGCATCACATATTATTGTGACTTCCTTTGTATTTAAAAATGGAGAAATCAATGAAGAGAATCTGAAAAAAATTTATGCTGTGACAGGAAAAGAACATTTGGTGCTGGACTTAAGTTGCCGAAAAAAAGGCGAAGATTATTACATTGTGACGGATCGGTGGCAGAAGTTTACCAATGTAAAATTAGATGACGAAGTTCTGGATCGGTTATCGGAATATTGTGATGAATTTCTGATCCATGCAGTCGACGTGGAGGGAAAAGCTTCCGGCATTGAAAAAGAACTGGCAAGAATGCTGGGAAACTGGAAAAAAATCCCGGTTACTTATGCAGGAGGAGTGGGATCTTTTGAGGATTTGCAGGCTTTAAAAGAACTTGGACAAGATAAGTTAGACGTGACTATTGGAAGTGCTCTGGATTTGTTTGGAGGAAAGATGGAATTTCAGAAAGTGTTGGAATATTGCAAATAAAGATTTGGATAAAGTCACGCATTATCACGCAAGCATGTATTTTTATGTCTATTTTGCCCTTGGCGCATATATTACGAAGTCTTTACGCTTAGAATACTCTAAATTTTACATTCTTTTTTTATGATTAAAAAAATGATGTACACCATAATAAGTTACATATTTTTAAAGTCAATTATGAAAAAGGAGTAAAGAGAGTATGGAAAGAATAAGACTTCGTTTTAAGTCAATGCTGCTTCTTTTTGGCTTGGTTATTGCGATGGGATGTGGAATTCCCTCTATTTGCATGACAGAAAAAGAAGTAATGGCAGAAGAAGTGACACCAGCAGTAGGTGATGAGTTCACCAGTGAAGGGATTACCTATCGAATCACATCCCTTCCGGGGACCTACGCAGGAAAGTTGAGTGTGACAGATGGCAAAGCAGCAGAAGGCAATGTTGTTTTAAAAGATGGCATGGAATATGCCGGCGGAGCCTATGATGTCGTGGAACTTGCGGCAAGTGCTTTTGGGCGATACTGTAATTGACAGCTTTAGTCTTCCTACGAGCTCCACAACCTACATGTCAGAATTAAGAATACCTGCTGGCAATACTTTGACAACTACAAATACAAGTACCGGCTATCTGAAAATGACAATCGAAGGTACTCCGGAAGCAGGACATGTATTCATTCATGCAGCAGATTCCGCATCCTCTAAGATGGATGTGAAACCGGTGACTCTGCCGGAAGGTATGGAACTGGTTTGTGTGAATACACAAGACGGTGTACGTGAATATGTATTAAAGAACACCAATGAGTGGACCGAAGAATTAAAAGAAGCTTCCTGGATTGAACACGAGATGCCAAAGGATGCTTTGAAAGCAGAAGCTAAATATGGTGAAGTAACATATCAGTTCTCCGGTGAAATCGATGGAACCTATCAGAACGGGCTGCCTGAAAAAGAAGGAACCACAGCTACGACAGAAAAACCGCAAAAACCGTCAGAGAACACGACCGTTGTTCCGACACAGACAGTAACGGACAATAAGTCTCTTCGACTGGTTGGTGCTGCCGGCAGAACCAGTATCAAGCTGAAATGGACAAAAAATAATTCTGCAGACGGATATCAGATTTATGGATCAACATGTGGTAAAAATAAGTACCGGCTGTTAAAGACAGTTACAAAGAATTCTGTTATAACCTGGACAAAAACAAAACTAAAAAAGACAACCAGCTATCGTTTTTATATTCGTGCCTATAAAATGTCCAACGGAAAAAATCGTTGCTAAAGTAAGCTATGTAAACAATAAACAAAAAACTCTGAAACATGCAGCTGGATTAAAATATGATACATCCAACAAAAAGATAGCTTCTGTCACAACAAAAGGTGTGATTCAGGCAGTTGGAAAAGGAAGTTGTAATATCTATGTTTATGCAGGAAACGGAGCATATGCAAAAGTGAAAATCATCGTAAAATAGAGTATTGAAAAGCTCTCCCGCCGGTATACACCGGTAAGGAGAGCTTTCTGTTTCTATAAAATGTTGTTTTCAAAGTGGAAAACTAAATCTCCATCTCACCCATCAAACTTCTCATGGCGAGAATGGTACGGGAAATCAAATCATCCAGTTCCCAGCCTAACATTTCAGCCCCCTGGCGAATGACGTCTCTGGAGCATCCGGCTGCAAATTTTTTATCTTTGAATTTCTTTTTTACAGATTTCAGTTCCAGATCGACTACACTTTTGGATGGTCGCATAATAGCAACGGCACCGATTAAGCCGGTTAATTCATCGGTAGCAAAAAGAATTTTTTCCATAATATGTTCCGGTTTGATATCAACTGTAATGCCATAGCCATGACTGGCGGTAGAACGGATAATTCCCTCATCTAAGTCCAGTTCTTTCATCAGTTCCTGGCTTTTGATACAATGTTCTTTCGGAAATTGTTCAAAATCCAGATCGTGTAACAGACCGACTACTTTCCAGTATTCTTCTCTTTCCGGATCATATTCTTTTGCAAAATAACCCATAACACCGGAAACAATTTTGCCATGACGCAGATGAAAAGCGTCCTGATTGTACTTTTCTAAAATTTCCTGAGCCTGTTCTAAGGTAGGTACATAACTCATTGTGCTTCCTTCTTTCTTTTTTCGATTTTATAGAATCATACTCATATTGAAAAATGAGATTCCTTTGATTCCTATCTTTATTGTATAGAATAGCGGAAAAAGAGGAAAAAAGCAAGAGTTTACCGTCGTTTTTTAACCGAATCAAGTAAGTCTTCCACTTTAAATGTGAGGAGCATGAAGTGGCGAATATCGGCTTGACTCTTAGAAGGTAAAATCAAATTTATTTTCTCTCATAAACTCATTGGATAGGGTAAAGCTGCCAATCTTGCATACTTTACCGGTCATGGAACAGTTCCAGTCGCTGTCGATGTTGATTTCCAGTACTCCTTTTGGCATATGGACATTTACAGAAGCTTCCGTAAGACCAAGGCGGTAAGCAGCAGCGGCAGCGGCGCAGGCACCGGTACCGGAGGCATAGGTATAGCCAGCTCCTCGTTCGTAACCTTCCGTTTTGATGTTATACCGGTCAATGATTTCAATAATCTGGGTATTGATTCTGTTTGGCCAGTAAGGTGCTGTTTCTGCGTGAGGGCCGATTTCCATAATTAATTCTTTGGATACCTTTTCCACAGGAATAATACAGTGAGGATTTCCGACAGAAACACAGGTACAGCGATAATCCTGATGATTAAATACAAAACTTTTATTGATAATATCCTGATTTGGTCCTGTGATGCCTAAATCTCTGCTTTGGAAAGACAGCTTGCCCATGGAAGCTTTTATCATTGTGTTTTCTTCATTTAAATATTCAACAGTAACAAATCCGCCAGGTGTAGAAAGAAGACAGGAATCTTCTGTTACGTATCCGGCGTCTTTTAAATATTTGGCAAAAATCCGTACACCGTTACCGCTTTTTTCAGCTTCGCTTCCATCCGGGTTCATAATCCGCAGCCCGATCATTCCGTCCTGAAAAATCGGACCAACTAAAATGCCGTCACTTCCAAGACCAAAATGTCGGTCACAAAGAAGACGAATCTGGCTCTGGCTTAACAGGTAATCATTTTTCTGACAATCATATACATAATAATCATTTCCAAGTCCATGATATTTTTCTAACTTCATAAATATTCCTCCAATTTTCATATACATTGTGCCAAGGCTCATTTGTCGGGCAACTCATATCTTAAGTATATGAAGCATTTTTGTATAAAAAAATAAAAATTCTGCTTCTTATATTGCAAAAAATGCTGTATATGTTATCCTATAAAAAAGAAAGATTTCCAATAAAAAAGGAGACTATATGGAAGAATACAGAAAAAAAGGATATTTAAAAAGTGAGTTTAAAATGTTTCATCTGGTGGATGAAAAAAGAGATGAATTTTCCTATCATTATCATGACTTTGCTAAGATCCTGATTTTTCTTCGGGGAAATGTGACTTATCATATTGAAGGAAGAACCTATCCGTTAGAACCTTATGATATTGTGCTGGTTCAGGCAGGTGAGGTACATAAGCCGGTCATCGAAGCTTCCTGTACTTACGAAAGAATTATCATTTATGTTTCGCCGGACTTTTTATCTTCTTTATCAGATGGAGATAATGATTTGCGGTACTGTTTTGTTCAGGCAAATGAGAGAAATTCTCATGTGATCCGAATCCCTTCTTTGAAAAAAAGCCGTCTCTATCAGGTCTGTCTGCAGCTTTATCAGGCATTTTCTGAGGAAGAGTATGCAGCTTCCCTTTATCGGAAAATTCTGTTTGTGGAATTTATGATTCATTTAAATCGGGCTGCCATTGACAATACGGCTGATTTTATGGAGATGGAAGGGTCCAATGAGAAAATAGTAGAAGTAATCCGTTATTTAAACGGACATTTGGAAGAGGATATTTCCATTGATGATCTGGCACAGACTTTTTATTTAAGTAAGTATTACTTGATGCATCGATTTAAAGAAGAAACAGGATATTCCATCGGACATTATCTGACATTAAAAAGGCTGCTTCGGGCCAGAAATCTGATTCAAAACGGAATGCCGGTTACAAAAGCCTGTTATGAAAGCGGATTTAAGAATTATTCTACCTTTTCCAGGGCTTATAAAAAACAATTTAAAACACCACCGAGATATGATATAATGAGTCATGCGCTTTCCTGCGCTTGCGCAAAGGAAAGCATATGACGAAAACTTCAGCGAAACGCCAGTTGAGCGGATATAATGAGTCATGCGCTTTCCTGCGCTTGCGCAAAGGAAAGATGATGATTCGTTTCAGAAGAAAAAAGGAGGAAGAATTCAGATGCCTTGTTTATTTGCGCATTATGTTTTTGGACAGAAAATAAGAAAAACTCTTCCTGATGATATGAGGGAATGCATTGATACTTATGAAGATCAGTTTAATCTGGGATTACAGGGTCCCGATTTTTTGTTTTATTTCAGACCTCTTCATAAAAATTCAGTCAATCAGCTTGGGTATAAGCTCCACGAGAAATCAGGAGAGTTCTACATTCGAAAAGTGCTTCCAATTGTAAGAAGAAAGGGAGTCTATTCACCGGAATGTGCGTATCTGATGGGGTTTTTGTGTCATTATATGCTGGACAGCCGGTGCCACCCTTATGTAGAACAAAATGAAATGGAAAAAGGGTTTGCCCATGTTGATATGGAAGGGGAATTTGATAAGTTTCTGATGAAAAAAAGGAACCTTCGTCCGGAGACTTTTC
The DNA here is from genome assembly GCA_022766905.1 of Lachnospiraceae bacterium. Lineage (GTDB taxonomy): Bacteria > Bacillota > Clostridia > Lachnospirales > Lachnospiraceae > SIG292. The sequence continues at coordinate 40,503 of JALEPU010000108.1, read as the reverse complement.
CGGCGTGGAAATTAATCCCTGCTGATTCTCTTACCATGAAAACGGTTTCCAACCTGTATCCATGGCTGAAGGAAAAAGATGCAGCAGCAGGAGTCTTATCATTTCGGTTTTATAAATGGTTGTTGACTGCTCAGAATCCGGTGAAAAAGAAGATTTTGATCGGAGTGATGAAAAAGGCTGGACTTTATGAAGAACTGAGGGGACAGTACCTTTGGGATGAGACGCGAAGAGGAACGGAGATGATCAGCATCGGGCTGTTTATTCATATGGAAGAAGAACGAAATCAAACGGTAGAGATGGAAAAGGTGCTTTGGGAATTGATCAAAGATAAAAAGAAAAAAGAACTTCCAAAACGTCTTTCCTTGAATTTTAGCGGAAGATAATAGAGAAAAGAGGGAATAAGATGACATACGTAGAAAAAGCAAATCAAAATCACGAGAAAGGATATAATTGTGCACAGTCTGTTTTCTGTGCATTTGCAGATTTACTAGGTCTGGATGAAGAGACCGCTTATCGGATTTCCGAAGGATTTGGAAGCGGAATGGGAGGACGGCTGGAAACCTGCGGAGCTCTGACCGGTGCATATATGGTTTTAAGTATGAAAAACAGTGACGGAAAGCTGGGAAGCAAAGCAACAAGAATGGATACTTACAAACTGATCAAACAGCTGACTGTTGAATTTGAAGGGAAAAATGGTTCTGATCTCTGCAAGGAGCTGAAAGGTGTAACAACGGGAAAAATCCTTCGTTCCTGTCCGGGCTGTGTGGAGGATGCAGCCAGAATGACCGCAAAGATGTTAGGAGTAGAATAGATGAATCAGGAGTGGAACGGCGAGCAAAAAATTGCTTATTTTTATTTGACGCAGCAAGGGGAAAAACTGGCAAAAAAGCTTTCTGATACCCTGCCCGGAACTTTATTTGGAAAAGAAGAATTCAAAAAAAATATGGTGGAAGCGTTTCAGAATTTTGATGGTCTGGTTTGCATTATGGCAGCCGGAATTGTGGTCAGAACCCTTGCTTCCTGTCTGGTGCATAAATCAAAGGATCCGGCGGTCGTTGTGATGGATCAAAAAGGACAGTATGCCATCAGCCTGATTTCCGGTCATCTGGGCGGAGCCAATGAGCTGGCTGGGAAGCTGGCTGAGATTTCCGGAGGAGAACCGGTCATCACAACAGCAACAGATGTGGAAAAAAGGATTTCGTTCGATGTGTTTGCCAAAAAGCATCATCTTGCCATTGAAAATATAGATAATTTGAAATATATCAGTAATCAGGTCGTGGAAGGACGCCGGGTAGATGTAATCTGTGAAAAAGACTATGACATCTTTAATAAGCAGATTTGCCGGGTCAAAGAACCGGGAGACTATCCGCTGGTTGTCATTGATGAAAAGAAAAAAGTTGAGAGTCAATCCCCTGTTTTATACCTTCGGCCGAAAACGATTGCGGTAGGAGTAGGATGCAAACGGGGAATGGAAGCAGAACCAATCAAAGAGGCATTAAAAACCGTACTGGAAGAAGAAGAAATTTCCCCGCTTTGTGTAAAAAGCATTGCAACCATTGGGTTAAAGGCAGATGAACCTGGCATACAGGAGTTGGCAGAAGAATATCAGGTTCCTCTTCTGATTGTGGAAGATGAGAAGATAGCAGAATTGGATTTTGAGAAGCTTGGAATTGCTCAGTCAGGTTTTGTAAAAAACACAACAGGTCTTCCATCTGTTTCAACATCCTGTGCTTATCTTACATCGGAGACAGGGCAGATTATCAGGGACAAAGCAAAATTTAAGGGAATTACCATTGCTCTTGCAAAGTAGGAGTTCGTAAAACAGCAGTAAAGTGAATGATTGAAGTAAGCTTTACCGCAAAAAGAGGAGAAAAGATGAAAATTAGAAAAAACTGGATATGTATGATAGTGCTGTTTCTGTTTACCTGTCTTGCTCTTCCGTTAAAGGCAGAGGCAAAAGAGGTGAAAAAGCAGATGGAAGTCTCCGGTATTTTGCAAAACGGAGATCTTTTGACCGGGAAGGAAGAGAGAGGAATCGCTACATTTTCTTTAACGTCTCCTGATTATGAAGGAGCAAAGGAAGCGATAAAAGATGGACTGAATCAGGTGAAAACAGAAATTAACCTGAAAGCCTTTGAAATTCCGGCTGCAGAAATCGGAACAGTGTACAGCGAAGTTCTTAATAAAAATCCAAAATATTTTTATGTAGGAGATACCTTTGAGTATTCTATTGGTTTAGATGGATTGGTTGGTTCCATTAAGGTGACTTATAATGGAGAAACAAATCAGGTAAAAGAAATGGCCGATGCCTATGATCAGGCAGTTGCAAAGATTCTTGCCGGCACAGAGGACTCCTGGTCGAATCTGGAAAAAGCATTATATGTAAATGATTATCTGGCAACACATTGTCAATACGACACTACCTACAGTAAATACAGTGCTTATAATGCACTGGTGGATCAGACAGCGGTCTGTCAGGGATATGCCCTTGCTTTTTTTGAATGTATGAATCAGCTCCACGTACCTTGTGAAATAGTGACAAGTAATTCTTTGAACCATGCCTGGAATCTGGTACAGATAGATGGTTTCTGGTATCATGTGGATGTAACATGGAATGATCCCTTAGAAGATCGATTAGGAAGAGCAAGGCATTATTATTTCTTAAAAAGTGAAAACTGGTTCCTGGATGCAAATTTGGGAAAGCATGCGGCTGAAGATTATGCATTTACGGAATCCATCGAGATAGGATTAAGAAATAATACTGCTTTTGATGATTCTTTCTGGAATAGCGTAGATGCTCCGTTTGGGTATTATAATGGATACTGGTATGGGAATGAAAGCGGTTCGCTGAAGTATTACAAAAAGACAGAAGAAGGACTTGTCTATACAGGTACTTTGAAGACGATTACAGAAAGTTGGCCGGTGATTGATAAGGCAGGATATACATGGGATGGAAATTACAGTGGATGTTATGTTTATCTTGGGAAAATTTACTATGCATTACCACAGGCAATCTATGCCGTAGACTGTGTAAGTAAAGAAGATACCATTGTTTATACCTTAACGGATACGGAATTGGCCTCCGGACGAATTTATGGTATTGTTGGGGACGAAGGATCTTTAACATATGGGCTTTCGCCATCACCAAATGATAGCATTTCCACAACGGCACAGTACACAATTCATCCCCATTCCTTTGGCGGATGGACAACGGTAAAAGCACCAACCTGTACAGAAGAAGGAACCGAGGAAAGATATTGTACGGCAAAAGGATGTACAGCGAAAGAAACGAAGCCAATAGAAGCACGGGGCCATGACTTTGCATCAGACTTTACAGTTGATAAAGCCCCAACTTGCGTGGAAGAAGGAAGTAAGTCCAGACATTGCAGCAGGTGTAGTGAAACAACAGAAGAGACCCCAATCGAAAAGGTGGATCATAGTTTTGGCGAGTGGCAGGTGATAAAATCACCAACCTGTACAAAAGAAGGAACTGAGGAAAGATATTGTACGGCAGAAGGATGTACAGCGAAAGAAACGAAGCCAATAGAAGCACTGGGCCATGCCTTTGCATTAGACTTTACAGTTGATAAAGCCCCAACCTGCGTGGCAGAAGGAAGTAAGTCCAAACATTGTAGCAGGTGTAGTGAAACAACAGAAGAGACCCCAATCGAAAAGTCTGCTCATATTTATGGCATATGGAAGGTAACGAAGAAGCCATCCTGTATGGGAGCGGGAACAAAAGAAAGAGTTTGTACAACGCCGGGGTGTAAGGCAAAAGAGACCCAATCGATTGTGCCAACCGGTCATTTACATCAAAAGACCACCACGACAGCAGCAACTTTTGTAAAGACAGGGAAAACGGTTACAACCTGTACAGATTGCGGACAGATGTTAAATACCAGAATTCTTGCGAAAATTCCATGTAAGAAGAATCAGATTTATGCAGTCGGAAATTATAAATATAAAATTATAAGTCCGAAAACAAATGGAAAAGGGACGGTTGCGGTTGCCGGACTTGCAAAAAACATAACAAAAGTGGTAATTGGAAATACGGTTACGATAAAGGGTGCGAAGTTTTCGATTGTTCAGGTGGGAGATAAAGCTTTTAAAAATAAATCCCGGATTACATCGATTACAATAGGAACCAATGTGCAAACCATTGGAAAAGAAGCGTTTTATGGCACGAAAAAATTAAAAACGATGACCATAAAGTCTGCCAAAATTACGAAAGTAGGCAGCAATGCTTTGAAAAATGTGTACAAGAAGGCTGTGATTAAAGTTCCGAAATCAAAATTGAAAAAATACCAGTCCTTATTTGCAAAAAAAGGACAGGCAAACACTGTAAAAATTACAAAATAGACCATAAATTTGACAGAAAGAAGAGAAAAAAATGACAGAAAAAAGAAATGAAGTAAATGTAAAAAAACTGGCTTTGGCAGGTATTTTGGTGGCAGTGGGGGTAGTCTGCTCTCCTTTTTCCATTCCGGTAGGAGTGTCAAAATGTGCCCCGGTACAGCATTTTATTAATATTTTGGGAGCTGTATTCTTAGGACCTGCCTATGCAGTGGGAACAGCTTTTGTAACAAGTCTCATTCGAAATATACTGGGAAGCGGTACGCTGCTGGCTTTTCCGGGTTCCATGTGCGGAGCATTTTTAGCATCCATGCTGTATAAATATAAAGATGCTTTGCCATATGCCTATGTAGGCGAACTGTTTGGAACATCTGTGATCGGCGGTATGTTAAGTTACCCGATTGCATATCTTTTGATGGGAAATACGACAGCCGCTTTATTTACTTATGTGATTCCATTTTTTGTTTCCAGCTGCGGAGGAACGATTCTGGCAGCCGTATTGGTAACAGCTCTCAAAAAAGCAAAGGTACTGGATTTATATCTGGGCAATTTGTCCTAGAATTATGAAGTAGAAACGGAGAAAATAATATGAAGATAAAATCAAGATTAGCTGCAATATTATCTGTATTTTTATTGGGAATTGCTCTTGTTTTCGGAGGCTGTGCCCAGTCCGGGACTACAGGTGATAGCGGGAGTACCTATGCAGGCAGTGAGGTAGAACAGACAACTGAGCAGGGACAATTGGATGAAGAACCGGAAGTAACAGAAGATGGTACTTATACTTCGAAAGAAGAAGTTGCGGCATATCTCAATGAATTTGGGCATCTGCCGGATAATTTTATTACAAAAAAAGAGGCAAAAGAACTGGGATGGGACAGTAAAAAAGGAAATCTGTCTGAAGTAGCACCGGGGAAAAGTATTGGCGGAGACCGATTTGGAAATTATGAAGGTGTCTTGCCTGATTTTTCCGGAATTTCCTATTATGAATGTGATATCAATAGCACAGGAGGCTACCGGGGGTCAGAAAGACTGGTATATTCCGATGACGGCAGAATTTATTACACAGAAGACCATTATCAATCATTTGAGCTTCTTTACGGGGAGGAATAATGATGCGGACCATTTATCTGGATGCCAGAAAATTAGAAAAAAAAGAAGAAGCCCATTTCTATTTGAAAGAGGTACTGAATTTCCCGGATTATTATGGGGAAAATCTGGATGCTCTTTATGATTGTCTGATGGAAGAACCATCTCTTCACATTATTATTTCAAATAAAAACGAGGCTGGAGACTATGGGAATCGGATCCTTTCTGTGATGGAGGATGCCCAAAAAGAAAATGATGGATTGAATCTTACAATAGAATAGAATTGTTTATAAAAAGGAAGATTATACCTGAAAAAAGGCAATAATTTTCCTTTTTTTTCGATACAGATTCTGTAATGGTTTCTGTAATGGTATACCCTTTATAATTATAGAATTAAGCAGATATTGTCTGTTTCTTTCAAAACTGCGTTCAAAAAGGGCGCACAAAAACAGAAAATTTTTTTACAAATGATAACAAACAGGGTTCATGCAGGCAGATGTAAGAAATGGAGGCGTAAGTATGAGCAGAGGAAAGAAGTGGAAGAGAATCGTGGCATTTATGCTTGCCATGGTTATGGTTCTTCAAAGCAATTTTAGTGTAGCAGCTTCAAATCCGGAAGCAACCACTCAGCAGGAAATTCAGGAAGAAAAAGAGGATGTTTCGACGGAGGCAGAGAAAAAAGAAGAAAAAGCCGTTGTGGCAGAGGATGAGCAAAACGATTCTGTCTCGGCAGAAACAGAAGAAGAGAAAGAAGAAAAGAAAGAAGAAAAATCAGAAGATACTTCTGTTCAGCCAGAGACAACAACGTCTGAAGATAAAACAACAGAATTATCCGCTGAGGAGACTACGACAACAAAGGAAGAGGAAACAACAGCTTCCGAGGCAACAACAGAAGCGGAAGAAGAAATAAGTGAAGAAGCAACAACAGAAGAAGCAGAAAAGAAGGAAGATGATCTGAAAGTTGAAGAAGGAAAAACAGATTTTTCCTATGAAGACGGCAGAGTTAAAATTCATGCAACTGCGAAAAAAGAAGCAAATCTTCCGCAGAACGCACAACTGAAGGCGAGATATATTGCAGAAGGATCGAAAGAGTACGAAAAAGCGGTCAGTGCAATTAAAAATCAGATGGGAAAATCAGATGAGGAATACCTTGATTTTGTTTGTTATGACATTTACTTTGAAGCAGATGGGAAAGAAATTGAACCGGAAGCCGGAAGTGTGAAAGTAACAATGAAGTATAAAACACCGATTTTTAAAGACGTGGCAGAGGAAGCGGAGGAATACGCAACTTATCACATCACAGACAGCAATAAGGTAGAAGATGTAACCGGTACTGTCAATACAAATAGTGACGGAGCAGTAACATCCGTTGGATTCAGTACGGATAGTTTTTCTCTTATTGTAAATGTTGCATTTAAAGTTGAGCGACTGGTGAGTTATGGTGATTTGGGATTAGGCACTCACTCTACCAATCGATTTACGGTTGAAACAGATGATGGCGGTAAACAGATTGCATATTGTCTGGAATCGATGAGATTAACACCGTCTGAAGGCAATGAAGAAGCAGATGTTGATATCGATTTTAATAATAAGAATTTACAGAAAATATTGTATTATGGATTTGGTGGCCCTGGTGATTTAAGTTATGATTTTTATGATAGTACATTAAAACAAATCGTTGAAAGATACAAAAATGAAGGAAAAATTACCCAGCAGCAGTATAACAATATTTTGAATAACAAGGATGACTTTCTATATGTTCTTACCCATATTGCTGCCAGCAGGGCATATATCGGAGGAACAGAAGGACAGGGCTATGGATTTTCAGATGAAATTTCCTGGGCCTATGCGTTTGGTGAGCAGACCTGGGGAGGAGATACAGGCAGAACGTCCGAGTTGGGTCAGGAAGCGGCGAAAGCTTTATACAACTACTTAACCGGATTATCTAATAGTAAACCGGAGGGATTAAAACTCACCTGGAACAATGGAACTGAGTCAACCCCTATTACAAAAGATGGAATTGATATAGACATTACAAATGGAGATACCTTTACTCTTTCAGGAACCCCAAAAGGAAGTACCATATCATTGAAGGTTCCAAAAGGCTTGAAGTGTATCATAGATAATGATTTCGATCATGCAGTGACAGGACCGGGAACAGCAACAATTACCAACGGACAAAGCTTCCGATTTGCAGCGGCAGATGCATTGTATGAAAAAGATTCTGTACAGACTACGGGTAATAGCAGTGGTTTAATGTCCGGCAGCAAAAGTGAATCCTGGAAATTAGTTGTATTATATCATGATGGTAATCAGGGACAGGATATCGGTGCTGTTTCCTGTGTCGATCAGACAAAAAATGAAATGCAGTTTAAAATGAACTTCAAAAAAGGAACATTTCAGATTGTGAAAAAGGATGAGGATGGTAATCCGATTGCTAATGTTACCTTTGAAGTTTATAGAGGAAATACAAAACTTGGTGAAGTAACAACCGATTCTAACGGAACTGTAACGAAAGAGATTACCTATCTGGACGATACGGATAAGCAGATTACGTTAAAAGAAAAATCTGCACCAGATCAATATGTTATAGATCCTAATCCAATTTATATTACGTTGGGAGATACGCTTCGAACTGTTAACGTAACAAATAAAACAAAGAAACAGCCCATCCAGGTTCAGAAAAAGGATGAAGATGGAAAAGCGTTGGCCGGAGCAGAGTTTACAGTCTATGACAAAGAAAATAAGGTAGTGGATACTTTTGTTACAAATGAGAATGGAGTCGGAACTTCCAAGGCTTTACCATATGGCTTATATAGGGTAAGTGAAACAAAAGCACCGGAGCATTTCACGAAAGTAGAAGATTTCGAAGTAAGGATCAGTGAAAATAGTACGAAACCGCAAGTGTTTGAAAAGACTGACAAAGCTGCAAAAGGCACTTTGGAACTGATCAAAGAAGGAGAAGTCCTGACAGAAGTGACAGGAGCAGACGGCGACAAAGTATTCGTTTACGAAAAAACTGTTCTTTCCGGAGCAGAATTTGAACTTTATGCTGCAGAAGACATCACAGTAAACGGAACAGTCCTTTATAAGAAAGGGGAACAGGTAAAGAGTGTTACAACAGATTCAGATGGCAAGGCAGAAGTGTCCAATCTGGCTGCAGGCAATTATTTCTGGAAAGAGACAAAAGCGCCGGAAGGATTTGTATTAGATGAAACAGAATATCCGGCTGTTCTTACTTACGATGGAACGACTACATCTGTAACCGGAAAAACAACCACAGTTGGAAATAGCCGTCAGAAAGTAGAACTATCTGTTGAGAAGAAGGATAAAGATGGAAATCCTCTTGCAGGTGCAGAATTTGGTCTTTACGCATCCGAGGATATTTATGTGGAAGATACCATTGTCCTTGAAAAAGATGGGTTCATTGGAACTGCAGTAAGCGGAGTTGATGGGGTTGCAACCTTTACCCAGGATCTTCCGCTGGGCAATTACTATGCAAAAGAGTTAAAAGCTCCTGTTGGTTACACAGTATCCGATCAGGTGGTAACATTTGAAGCCTCTGAATACCAGGAAAATCAGAAGACGATTTCACTGGCTGAAGAAGTAACGGATGATACTCTTTCCGTAAGAGTGAATAAGACGGATATCAACGGGGAAAAAGAACTGGCCGGAGCCGAAATCACATTGAAGGCGGCAGAAGATATTCTTGGTGCCGACGGTAAAGTAATTTACAAAAAAGACGATGTGATTGATACCTGGATTTCCAAAGAAGGCGAAGTGAAAGATTTTGGTTCTGTCATTGTAGCCGGAGGAGAATACATTCTGGAAGAGACTAATGCTCCGGAAGGTTATGCCTATACGGCTGATGTGAGATTCAGCGTTGATAAAGATGGAACTGTAAATGTTGCAAAAGAATATGTGGCAGAAGATGGAACTATTTTAATCAAAGATGATATTACCCATGTAGTGATTAACAAAGTAGATGAAGAAGGAAATCCGGTTGCAGGTGCGAAACTGGTGATTAAGGATTCTGATGGAAAGGTAATCTTTAATTCTGACGGTACTCCAAAATATTCCTTTACGTCCAGAGAAGAAGCGATTGATCTGGGACAGATTCCGGCAGGTAATTATATCTTATCTGAAATTGAAGCTCCGGAAGGATATGAAGTATCTGCGGATGTTCCGTTTACGGTAAATGATAAAAATGACAGTGTCAATACAGTTACCATGACTGATAAGAGAGAAAAGACAGATAACCTTGGAAAGATCAAAGTAACAAAGACGATTTCCTTAGGAGAAGATGATTTATCCATTGGTGCGGATGAAGCGGTATTCTATACTGCGTTGTTCAGCAATCAGGAACGTACTAAACGAGTGTCCGATGTCAAAGCACTGGTATTTAAAAATGAGGCAGCAACCTCTGTTACTTTTGAAAACCTGGCAGAGGGAATCTATTATGTTGGTGAAACAGATGAATACGGTAATCTGATTGACAGTAACGAAAATGATTACCACTTTGTTCCTCAGTATCCGGATGGGTATACAGCAGAAATTTCCTCTGGTGTATTCGAAGTAGAAAAATCCATTAATAACAGATTTGATGAGCTTCCGGAAGGATACTTCTATAATGGAACAATCAATATTACAAAAAAAGTTCTGAAAGGAACCGATGCATATACGACAGACAATGTTTATTATGCAGGTGTCTTTACAGATCCGGACTATACAGAATTATACACAGATCCAATCAAACTGGAAATGAACGGAGAAAGCGAGACAACGGTAAGTGTATCCGTTGCTTTGGGTGACGATCCGAAGGCAGAGGTTACTTATTATGTCACAGAGACAGATGAAGATGGAGTTCCTCTGGAAAATGGTACAGATCTTTTATTTACAATTTCCGTTAGTGAAAGTAAAGTGACAATGTCCGGTGAAAACAGTGAAAAAGATGTTACCATCACGAATACCTACGATGGCGGAACATCCAAAGATGGATCGGATGACTCTGACAATGAGGAAGAAGAAAAAACAACAGAAAAATCCAAATCATCAAAAACCGGAGACCGGACTCCAATCGAACTCTATATGCTGTTAATGGCAGCAGCAGTAACCGGAGGAGCTTTCGTGATTCGAAGAAAACGGAAAACAGAGAATGAATAGATGAGCTGTTTATTTTAAACAAACATGCCGCCTGGCGGTGGCACCACCATAAATAAAAGAATGGATGAAGCAAAGGAGTTGTTGCAAAACGTGGTGAAATCGGAATGATTTCACCATTGGAGCACAGCTCCTTTTTCCATGTCTGATGCATAGGACTATGTCAAAGGACGGATTTTTACCATGAAATTTGAAAAAGAAACTACAAAATAGTATCCTTTCCGGGGGTATTTTTTTGTAAAAAGAGGGTAAAAGTTTATCTTTAGTGCAAGAAAAGAACATGATATAATGTCAATATTATCGTGGGTGAGGTTTTTTATAAAATGATACCAATAGGAGTATAGGTAGTAAGAATCGAATCTGCGGATCAGAACAATGAATGATGAGAGGGACAAGGAGGTAATAGAAGAATGAACACGAGTACATCGGAAGCTTTATTTCAGGAAGCAATCAAGATGATGCCGGGAGGCGTAAACAGCCCGGTACGTGCTTTTGGATATGTAGGAAGAAATCCATTATTTATCAAACGGGCATCAGGAAGCAAGATCTATGATGTGGATGGGAATGAATATATTGATTATGTATGTTCCTGGGGACCGGGAATTCTGGGACATGCTCATCCGGAAGTTATTGAAGCAGTACAAAAAGCAGTCGTAGACGGATTGACATTTGGTGCGCCAACAGAGAGAGAAACAAAGTTATGTAAACTTATCAATGCCTGTATGCCATCCATGGAGATGATGCGAATGGTAAGTTCCGGTACAGAAGCGGTTATGAGTGCTATTCGTGCTGCGAGAGGATACACAGGAAGAGATAAGATTATCAAATTCAAAGGATGCTATCATGGACATTCAGACGGACTTTTGGTAAAGGCCGGTTCTGCTGCCCTTACCAGTTCTGTGCCGGACAGTGCCGGAGTACCAAAGTCTTTTACCGAGAAAACTCTGGTTGCGCTTTACAATGATGAAGAGTCGGTGAAAGAGCTTTTTGAGAATAATAAAGGCGAGATTGCAGCCCTGATTGTAGAACCGGTTGCAGCCAATATGGGCGTGGTACCTCCGAAGGAAGGATTTTTACAGTTCTTACGGGATATTACAAAGGAAAACGGAACGGTTCTGATTTTCGATGAAGTAATTACCGGGTTCCGCTTAAGTGCCGGAGGAGCTCAGGAATATTATCAGATTACACCGGATATGACAACCCTTGGCAAGATTGTAGGCGGTGGCATGCCGATGGCTGTCTACGGCGGCAGAAAAGAGATTATGGAATGTGTTTCTCCGGTGGGAAAGGTGTACCAGGCAGGAACCTTGTCCGGTAATCCGGTAGCAACAGCAGCAGGTATTAAGACGGTTGAGATTTTAATGGATCATCCGGAGATTTACGCACAGATCGATGAATCAGCGAAAAAGCTGGCCAAAGCATATGAAACCTATGCACAGACAAAGGGCGTAGACCTTACCGTCAATCAGGTAGGTTCTCTGCTTTGTGCATATTTTACAAAGGAAAAGGTAGATAATTACGACAAAGCAGCTGCTTCCGACCTGGATGCATTTTCTTCATATTTTGGAAAAATGCTGGATAACGGTGTCTATGTAGCACCATCTCAGTTCGAGGCAATGTTTGTTTCAGCAGCTCACACAGAGAAAGAGATTGCAAAAACCTGTGATTTGATTATGAACTTATAAGAAAAAGGAGAAGAAAGATGGTACATTTTATTGGCGCAGGCCCTGGAGATCCGGAACTTTTAACAATCAAAGGAAAAAAACTGATTGATAACGCGGACGTGATTATATATGCAGGTTCCCTGGTAAATAAAGAAGTCCTTGCGGGAGCAAAAGAAGGAGCAAAGATTTATAACAGTGCTTCAATGACATTGGAAGAAGTCATAGAAGTAATGAAAGATGCAGATGAAAAAGGTCTGGATGTGGCCCGGGTTCATACCGGGGATCCGGCTATTTTTGGAGCACATAGAGAGCAAATGGATGAACTGGACAGACTTGGCATTGCCCATGAAGTGATTCCGGGAGTAAGTTCTTTCTTAGCAGTTGCAGCTGCTCTGGAAAAAGAATATACCCTTCCGGGTGTGAGCCAGACGGTGATTCTGACCCGTATGGAAGGCAGAACTCCGGTTCCTCCAAAAGAAAAATTAAAAGATCTGGCAAAACATAATTCTACAATGATCATTTTCTTAAGTGTAGGAATGATTGAACAGCTTTCTGAGATCTTAAGAGAAGAATACAGACCGGATACACCGGTAGCCGTTGTATATAAGGCATCCTGGGAAGATCAGAAGATTGTCATTGGCGATCTGACCAACATTGCAAAGAAAGTAAAAGAAGCAGGCATTACGAAGACAGCCCTTACTGTTGTGGGCGATTTCCTTGGCGATGAATATGAGCTTTCCAAGTTATACGATAAAACGTTTTCTCATGAATTTAGGAGTGCAAAAGAAAAATGAGTATTCAGTTAATCAGTATCAGCCATAAGATTGCACCACTGGAAATTCGGGAACTGTTTGCATTTACCGAAGAACAGCAGAGCCATTTGAGAAAGGCGATGACAGAAGATACATTTATCGATGAATGCGTGGTGCTTTCTACCTGTAACCGGACTGAAGTTTATACCTACACCAGCCCGGATCACAGTGTAAGGGAGATTTATGGGGTGATGCAGCAGGTTTTACTGGCAGAAGCAAAAGCATCCGAAAAAGAAAATATTAACGATTATATTTTATTTTATCATGGCAAAAAGGCAATTCACCATTTGTTCCAGGTGACCACAGGTCTGGATTCCATGGTCATGGGAGAAGATCAGATTTTAGGGCAGGTAAAACATGCCCACGAAACTGCTATGGCAGAAAAAAGCTGTGGCGTTTATCTGAACACTTTGTTCCGCTATGCAGTCACTGCATCGAAAAAAGTAAAAACAGACACTTCCCTGTCGAAAACATCGGTATCCACAGGAACCTTGGCAGTCAAGATTGCAGAAGACGAACTTCCGGGAGGACTTCATGGCAAAAAAGCCCTGGTCATTGGTGCCAGTGGAAAAATCGGCGGAATAGTTCTGAAAAATATGATCAGCCTTGGTTATGTAGAATTATTTGCTACCACAAGAAATATGGGAACCTTTGAAGGGGGACATCACAAACAGGATGCTTATAAACTGATTCCATACCAGGATCGATATGAGGTTCTGGATGAGATGGACATGATCGTCAGTGCTACATCAAGCCCTCATTATACCCTGACAGCAGATAAGGTGGCAAAAAGTCTGAAAAAAGAGAAGAAAAGAGTCTTTGTGGATCTGGCAGTACCGATGGATATCGACGAAAAGGTAAGCCAGATTCCTGGAGTTATTTCATATAATATTGACGATTTTACCCGGATTGCAGCAGAAAATAATGAAAAGAAACTTCTTGAGGTAGATGCGGCGGATGAGATTCTGGAAGATTACGAACTCCAGTTTGAACAATGGTTCATTTTCCAGAAATCCCTTCCGATTATGAACACCATGAGAGACAACTTCCTTAAGGTAGCAGAACATAAAGGGGTTCGGAATGCCTTTGATCATTTATTTTACTGGGTACGGGAGAATAACAGTCCGGAAGATCTGCAGGCATTTTTCCGTTGTCTGGATCATTAAAAGGAAGAAAGAAAGGATAAAAAGATGGGAAAATTATACGCAGTTGGTTTTGGACCGGGTGGCTATGAACATATGACACAAAAAGCCATCGATGTGATACAAAATGCAGACAAAGTGGTTGGATATACAACTTATGTGGAGATGGTAAAGCCATATTTTCCGGACAAGGATTATGTGGCAACCCCAATGATGAAAGAAATCGATCGTTGTAAGATGGCAATCGAGATGGCAAAAGAAGATCAGACGGTTGCCATGATCAGCAGCGGTGACAGTGGTATTTACGGAATGGCAGGTATTATTTTAGAACTTGCCAATGAGATGAAAGCAGACATTGAGATTGAAACGGTTCCGGGTGTAACTGCAGCTTCCATGGCAGCTTCTGTCCTCGGCGCTCCGTTGATGCGGGATTTTGCAGTGGTCAGCTTAAGCGATTTGATGACACCACTGGAACTGATCATGAAAAGAATTGAATGTGCCGGCATGGGAGATCTGGTTTTATGTCTGTACAATCCAAAAAGTAAAAAGCGAACAGATTATGTCAATCAGGCCACAGATATTTTATTAAAATATCGGGATCCTGAAACTCCGGTAGGAATTGTCCGTCATGCAGGAAGAAAAGAAGAGACGTCTCTGATTACAACGTTGGGACAATTAAAAGAAGCTCCGGTAGACATGTTCAGCATTGTGCTTATCGGCAATTCAGAAACCTATGTAGAAAACGGCAAAATGATTACCCCGCGTGGATATGAGAAAAAATATGGATTTTAAGGAATCCTGTATTCAGTGGAAGATGTAAGTTTCTGCAAGGGGAATTTTAAAAAGGGAAAAAACATGAAAACATTAAAAATCGGAACAAGAAAAAGTCTGCTGGCGCTGATTCAGACAGATATCGTAAAAGGGAAGATTGAAGAAGCATTTCCGGATATTCAGGTGGAAATCGTAAAAATCGATACCAAAGGAGATCAGATGCTGGATCGGTCCCTGGCTTCTTTTGGCGGAAAAGGAGTTTTTACAAAGGAACTGGAAGATCAGCTTTTAAGTGGTAAGATTGATATTGCAGTACACAGTGCAAAAGATATGCCAAATGAATTTCCGGCTGGTCTGGGAATCGGGGCGATTCTGGATCGGGCAGATCCAAGGGATGTTTTTGCTACCACAACAGGTACTGCACTGAAAGATTTAGCACCGGGATCTGTAGTGGGAACCAGCTCTTTAAGAAGAGAACTTCAGATTAAAGCAATCAATCCAAAAGTAAAGATAAAAGTATTGCGGGGAAATGTGCAGACCCGCCTTAGAAAATTAAAAGAAGGTCAGTATGATGGCATCATTTTAGCTGCAGCAGGACTGGAGCGGCTGGGATACCAGGATAATGAAGAATTTCATTATGATTACATGAATACGGATCAGTTCCTTCCGGCAGCCGGACAGGGAATTCTGGCAGTAGAAAGCCGGACAGGAGACTGGGAAGAAGTATTATCTGCCATTCATTCCGAAGAAGGAGCCATGATGCTTACGGCAGAAAGGGCTTTCTTAAAAAGAATTGGAGGAAGTTGTAATGCTCCGGCAGCCGCTTATTCCAGACTGGAAGGAAATTGCATGAAGATGGATGCATTTTTTGCAAAAGATGGAAGACATCGGGTCTATACAAGCAAATCCATCGTGGTGCGGGGAAATTCTCTGGAAGAGAAAATCAATCAGGCGAAGGAGTTGGGAACTATGACAGCAGCAGATGTGACCAAAGGCAAGGTCTATTTAATCGGTGCAGGACCTGGAGATATGGGCCTATTTACTTTAAAAGGTCTGGAAATCATCAAAAAGGCAGATGTTATCGTATACGATAATCTGGCAACGGACTCGATTCTGAATCAGGTGAAAGATGATGCAGAGCTGATTTATGCGGGAAAAAGAGCTGCAAAACATCATCTGAAACAGGAAGAGACCAATATGGTATTAGTAGAAAAAGCATTGGAAGGAAAGCTGGTAGCCCGCTTAAAAGGCGGAGATCCATTTATTTTCGGACGAGGCGGAGAAGAAGCAGCCAAGTTAGTGGAGTACGGAATTGAATTTGAAGTGATTCCGGGTATTTCTTCTTCTTATTCAGTACCGGCATACTGTGGAATTCCTGTGACACACAGGGAGGCTGCATCTTCGTTCCATGTGATTACAGGCCATGAAGGAAATCACAAAAACGGAAATACGGTTTTAGATTATGCAACGCTGGCAAAGGAAGAGGGAACTTTGATTTTCCTTATGGGTCTTTCCAATCTTCCCAATATTACAGCAAGTCTGATCGAAAACGGAAAAGATAAAAATACGCCGGTTGCTGTTTTACAGGAAGGAACAACGGCCAGACAGAAGGTGGCAGTGGGGACCCTGGAAAACATCGTAGAAGAAGTAAAAAAACAGGGTATCAAAACACCTGCGATTTCTGTAGTCGGCAATGTGGTAAATTTAAGACAGACTCTGGATTGGTACGGCAAAAAGCCACTGTCCGGAAAAAGTGTACTGGTAACAGGTACAAAAGCCATGGGAGAACGGCTTAGCCCTCTTCTTCGGGAAGAAGGAGCAGAAGTCATTGAATTTGGCCTTGTATCTACCAGAAAACTGATTGAAAAACCTTTAGTTGATGCGGTAGAACAGATCAAAGACTATACATGGGCTGTTTTCACCAGTGCAAACGGAGTGAAATTTTTCTTTGATTATCTGAAGGAAAATCGGACCGATATTCGTAGTCTGGCACATTTAAAATTTGCGGTGATCGGTGCCGGAACTGCAAAAGCTCTGGAAGACAGAGGTATTATGTACGAATATCTACCAACGGCTTATTCCAGTAAAGATATGGCAGAGCAGATGATTCCTCACCTGACCAAAGAGGATAAAGTATTGCTGCTTCGGGCAAAAGAAGCTTCCAAAGAACTTCCGGATGCTCTGGAAGAAGCAGGAATTTCCTACAATGCAGTATCCCTTTATCATACGGTATATGATGAACGGAAAGCAGAAGAGCTTATGCGGATCATTCAGTTTGTCGATTATATTACCTTTGCAAGCTCCAGCGCAGTCAAAGCATTTATGAAGATGACAAACGGTGTGACGGATATTCCGGGAAAATGCATCAGCATCGGACCTGTTACAACAAAAACAGCAGAGAAATTGGGACTTAAAATGGATCAAACTGCATCTGTTTATTCAGCAGAAGGTATTTTAGACGTATTGTTATCAGATACAAAACAATAAGAAGGAAATAGAAATGAAGAGATTATTATTTACAATAGGATTTATGACGAGAATACCAATTCCTTTTCAAATGGAGATGAAGGAAGGCGATATGGAGAAGGGATTTGTCTATTTTCCAATCGTGGGAATGATCATTGGTCTGGTCGATATGGCAGTTTATCTGCTGTTTTCGAAGTTTTTACCGGAACCAATGGCCATTATGCTGGCATTGCTGGCAAATCTTTGTGTCACAGGAGCTTTCCATCTGGATGGACTTTGTGATACGGTGGACGGAATTTATTCTGCCCGAACCAGAGAAAGAATGCTGGAAATTATGAAGGACAGCCGAATCGGAACCAACGGAGGGATTGCACTGGTTCTTGATCTGGCGATGAAATTTACCGGCATCTGGTATTGTGAGCCGAAGTGGCTGGTACTCTTTCTCATGCCGGTTGCCGGAAAACTGGTGCAGGGAGTGATTGCATATAAAGCAGTATATCCAAGAAAAAATGGAATTGGCATTTATGTAGGAACGATTCCTCTCTGGGGAGCTGTGGGAGCAGCCCTGATTGGTCTTGTACCCCTATTCCTGGCCTATTCCTTGTATGGAATATTAATGTGGGCGGTACTCCTTGTCATGGCTTATTTACTCCGTATTTATATTACAGGAAAGATAGGCGGAATTACCGGTGATGTGATGGGAGCAGGGTCAGAACTGTCCGAAATCTGGCTTTTATGGTTGATATTGATTCTTGGCAAATTTGCAGGAATGACAGCAGGCCTTCCGTTTTAGTATATGAAAAAACAGATGGTAGGGAACTGTTTTTTCGGGAAAGAAAGAGAGGAAAAGGATATGAGTTTAGAAGAAATCATTCAAAATATAAAACCCCTGGATGAAAAAGCCATGGATCTTTGTGCCAAAAGATGGAATACTCTTGGAAAACCACTTTACAGTCTGGGAAGACTAGAGGAGATGGTAATTCAAATGGCAGGAATTTACCGCCATCCAATGGCAAGACCAAAGAAAAAGGCAGTGATTGTCATGGCGGCAGATAATGGAGTCGTAGCAGAAGGCGTGACCCAGACCGGTCAGGAAGTAACTAAAATTGTAACAGAAAATATGACAAAGAAAAATGCCAGCATCTGTGTCTTTTCTTCCATGAGCGGAGCCGATGTCTATCCGGTTGACATCGGAATTGTGACAGAGGTGGATAATCCGAAGATTATCCATAAAAAAGTCAAATATGGAACCGACAATATGGCAAAGGGCCCGGCTATGACAAGAGAAGAAGCAGTCGAAGCTATTTTAAAAGGGGTAGAAGTTACAAAAGAACTGATTGATCAGGGCTATGATTTATTTGCAACAGGTGAGATGGGCATCGGAAATACAACAACCAGCAGTGCAATCTGTGCTGTTTTATTAAATGAGTCTGTGGAAAAAGTGACAGGAAAAGGAGCAGGCCTTACCAGCGAAGCCCTTCTCCATAAAATTCAGATCATTAAAGACAGCATTGCTTTGAATCAGCCGGATCCAAATGATCCAATTGACGTCCTTGCAAAAGTTGGTGGTCTGGATATTGCCGGTCTTGCCGGTGTATTTCTTGGAGCAGCCTATTATGGCAAGGCAGTGTTTGTAGATGGATTTATTTCTTCTGTGGCAGCACTTGTTGCAACCAGAATTGCTCCAATCTGTAAAAATTATATTTTCCCATCCCATTGTTCCAACGAACCGGCAGGCAGAATGGTCTTAGAGGCGATGGATATGGAACCGTATATTCTTGCCAATATGTGTCTGGGAGAAGGAACCGGTGCGGTGATGGGATTTACCATTTGTGACTATGCGATGAAAGCTTATCATGAGATTCCAAGTTTTGAGGAAACAAAGTTTGGAACCTATGAGCCATTGGATTAGAAAGAAGGAATCAATATGCTCGATAGAATTAAGATCGTAAAGCCTGCTGAAATTGAAAAAAACAGTATGGCAACGATTGAAAAAGAATTGAATGGAAGAACCTGGCCGGAGCCACAGTTTTCTGTCATTAAAAGATGTATCCATACGTCTGCTGATTTCGATTATGCAGACAATCTGTGTTTCTCCGAAGATGTATGCAAAAAAGCACAGGAAGCAATCAAAAGAGGAGCTTCTATTGTAACAGACACCAATATGGCAGCGGCAGGAATCAATAAAAAAAGACTTGCTCAGTACGGTGGCAAAGTATACTGCTTTATGGCAGATGAAGATGTTGCAAAAGAAGCAAAAGAAAAAGGATGTACCAGAGCAGCCATTTGCATGGAACGGGGAGCAGCTCTTCCGGGAGAGGTGATTTTTGCCATTGGAAATGCACCTACTGCTTTGATTCGTCTCTATGAATTAATGGAAGAAGGAAAAATTTCTCCGGCTCTGATTGTGGGAGCTCCCGTAGGCTTTGTCAATGTGGTAGAATCCAAAGAACTGATTATGGAAGCGGATGTTCCTTATATTGTACCAAAGGGAAGAAAAGGCGGAAGCAACATAGCGGCTACCATTTGTAACGCTTTGCTCTATACCATGCCGGAGTAAAAAAATAAAATGAAAGAAACACTTAGAGAAGGAGTTTCTACCGGTTCCTGCATGACAGCGGGCGCTTTGGCCAGTGTGATCTGGCAGACGACAGGAAAGTGTCCCAGTGAAGTAGCAGTGGAAACTCCGATAGGAAAAACCTTATACATTGAAGTAGCACCGGCCGGCAAACATACCTGTGTGGTAATCAAAGATGCAGGGGATGACCCGGATGTGACCAATGGCTGTCAGGTTGTGACAAAGGTAGAAATCGGAACCGGAGACGGCCCCATTGAATTTTTTGGTGGAGAAGGCATTGGAACCATTACCCAGGAAGGACTTAAGATCGAGAAAGGAAATCCGGCCATTAATCCGGTTCCAAGGCAGATGGTCGAAAAAGAACTTCGGAAAATCATAGGTGCAAAAAGTGCAAAAGTAACGGTGTCGATTCCCGGAGGAGAAGAAATCGCAAAGAAGACTTTTAATCCAAGGCTTGGAATCGTAGGAGGTCTTTCTATTCTTGGAACTACCGGAATTGTCCGTCCTATGAGTGAAGAGGCAATGAAAGATTCTCTTCGGGCAGAACTTACCATGTATCAGAAACAAGGCCATAAAAGCATTGTCTTTGTTCTTGGAACAACAGGAGAAAATGCTTTAAAAGCCCAATACGGAGATTTTTGCTGCGTCCTTCAGGTAAGTAACTATATTGGAGATATGCTGGATGAAGCCTGTGAGATGGGATTTACCCATATTCTCATTGGTGGATTTGTGGGAAAACTGGTAAAAGTAGCAGGAGGCACCATGAATACCCACAGCCATATTTCCGATGGAAGAATGGAAACGATCTGTACACATGCGGCTTTGGCCGGAGCAGACAAAGAAACCCTGCTTCGAATCTTAAATTGTGTCACAACGAGAAAAGCAGAAGAGATTCTGGAAGAAAAAAATCTGACCGGAATCTGGAAACCGATGGCAGACCGGGCCGCGGATTTTTGTATGAAACGAACAGGAAACCAATGTGAAGTTGCAATGGTTTTCCTGGACAGCAGTCATAAAATAATGGCAGAAAGCGATAATACAAAGGAAGTGCTTTCTTTTGTATTAAAGGCAAGAGGCAAAAAACATGAGACCTTATGAACATAAAGCACAGTATTATGAAACAGATCAGATGAAGGTGGTACATCACTCCAATTATATCCGTTGGTTTGAAGAGGCCAGAACTTCTTTTATGGAACAGGCAGGGGCACCTTACGGAAAAATGGAACAGGATGGTATTATTGTGCCGGTACGTTCGGTATCCTGTGACTATATTTCCATGACCCGTTTTGAAGATACGGTGGAAGTGTACACCTATATAGAAAGTTTTAACGGAATCCGGATGAAATGCAGATATGAGATTCGCGATAAAAAGACAAAAGAAATCCGGGTGACAGGAGAAACCAGCCATTGTTTTTTAAATGAGGATTATCAGCTCATCAGCCTGAAAAAATCATTTCCGGAATATTTTAAAGTGTTTAAAGAATTGGAAGGAAAAAACAATCTTTACGATGAGGAAGGAAAGCAGGATGAATAAAGTATATATCATTGGTGCAGGTCCGGGAGACCGGGAATATATTCTGCCCAAAGCAGTCAGTGTGATGAAAGAAGCTTATGGAATTATAGGAGCGAAACGGCTTCTTCCGGTTCTTTCGGAACTGACAGGAAAAACGGAAGGCTTTTATCCGTTCGGAAAAATAGATGATACCATTGAACTGGCGGAAGAATTGTTAAAAAAAGGTGATGTAGCCATTATAGTGTCCGGCGATCCTCTGCTCTACAGCTTTTTTAAGACCATTACCAATAAAAAGCCGGAATGGGAGACGGAAGTGATTCCGGGAGTCGGCTCTTTGCAGATGCTTGGCGCAGCCTTTGGACAAACCATGGAAGATGCGGCAATTGTCAGTGTCCATGGAAGGAAAAAGACAAAAGGAAGCATTGCTCTTACAGTGAAAGAACATGCAAAAACGTTTTTTCTGTGCAGCAAGGAACAGGGGCCGGATTTTCTGAGTCGGATTATGCTGGAGTATGGGATGGATGATGTGACGGTCTATGCGGGGGCCAATCTGTCCTATGAAGATGAAGTTTTATTTTCCGGGACTCCACTGGAAATGGCAGACAAAGAATTTCCGGGGCTTTGTGTGGCAATGATTTTCAATCCTGAACCGGAAGTGGTAGCGAAAAAAGCGCTTCTTTCGGACCGGGATTTTGTCAGGGGAAAAACACCGATGACAAAAGAAGAAATACGTGCCATTTTGATTATGAAAATGGGGCTTATGGCAGATTCGGTTGTCTGGGATATCGGTGCGGGAACCGGCTCAATCTCCATTGAATGTGCAAGACAATGCCCTTATGGGGAAGTGCATGGAGTTGAGAGAAATGGAGAAGCAGTAAAACTCATAGAAAAAAATAAAGAAAAATTCGGAACAGAGCAGCTTTTCATCTACCAGGGACAGGCCATGGAAGTGATTCCTTCCCTTCCTGTTCCCGATGTTGTCTTCATCGGCGGAAGCGGAGGAGAGTTGGAAGATGTGCTGGCTTATATTGCTGATTTGGATTTAAAGATAAAAGTGGTCATTACAGCAGTTACCGTAGAAACCATCGCAGAGTGCAGCAACTGCCTGGAAAAATATGATAAAAATTATGAAATTACCCAGGTGACGGCTGGCAGAAGCAGAAAGATTGGAAGTTATCACATCGTAGATAATAATAATACGGTCATGATCTTTGAGGCTACGATTTGAGAAACAAGGAGAATAGAATGAGTAAAAAAGCAATTGTTGTCATTAGTTTTGGTACCAGTTACGAAGAAGCAGAAAAAGCAATTGTAAATCTGGAAAATGCGCTTCAGGAAGCCTTTGCCGGATATGACTTTTACCGGGCATTTACTTCGGGAATGATTATCAGGAAATTAAAACGTACCAGAGGAATCCAGATTGGAAATCCGGAAGAGGTTCTGGATTTTCTGGCAGAAAAAGGGTATGAAGAAGTCGTCTGCCAGCCAACTCACATTATCAATGGAGACGAATATGATAAAATGTGCAGGATGATTGGAAAACATCATTCCAGCTTCCAATCGTTAAAAGTAGGAACTCCGTTGCTTACAGAGTGCGAAGATTTTATGCGAGTTGCCCCATTGCTTTCTAACCTGGCTCCAAATCGAAAAGAAAAGGAAGCTCTGGTCTTAATGGGGCATGGATCGGTGCATTTTGCAAACAGTGCTTACTGTCAGATGGAACATGTTCTTCATTATCTGGATTACGAAGATGTTTATGTGGGAACCGTAGAAGGCTTTCCGGAATTGGATTATGTGATGAAACGACTGAAACGCCAGGAAATCAAAAAAGTCTATCTGGCTCCTTTTATGATTGTAGCCGGTGACCATGCCAGAAACGATCTGGCCGGAGAAGAAGAAGACTCCTGGAAAAGTATTCTGACAAAAGCAGGGTATGAGGTGGAAGTCATTTTGAAAGGAATGGGAGAGCTTAAAGAAGTTGCCCGCATTTTTGTGGAACATGCAAAGAAAGCAGAAGAGATGGAGGCATAATATGAAAGGTAAATTATATGGAATCGGTGTGGGACCGGGGGATCCGGAACTTTTAACATTGAAAGCAAAAAGAATCATAGAAGAAGCAGATGTGGTAGCAGTACCTGTCAAAAAACCAGGGGAACTAAGTGTAGCTTTGGAGATTGCAAAACAAAGTGCGGTCATTCCGGAAGAAAAAATCCGGGAGATTGAGTTCACCATGAATAAAGACAAAGCCAAAAGAGAAGCCTGCCGGAAAAAAGCCGCCGGGGAAGTGATGGATCTTCTGGAAGAAGGAAAGACCATTGCCATGCTGACCCTTGGAGACATTGGAATTTACAGTACCTATGCCTATGTGCACAAAATAATTGTAAAAGCAGGCTATGATGTTGAGATGATTTCCGGGATTCCTTCTTTCTGTGCAGGAGCAAGCAAAGCCAATATTTCTTTGACAGAAGGAAATGAAGGTTTGGGCGTCATTCCATCCCTTCGAGGAATCGATCAGGTAGAAAAAGCATTGGATGTATTTGATAACCTGGTAATTATGAAAGTTGGAAACCATGTAGAGGAAGTCTATGAGCTGTTAGAGAGCAAGGGACTTGCTGAAAATGGAATTGTAGTCAGCAATGTAGGCATGGAAGATGAATATGTAGGACCGCTTCTTCCGGAACGGGAATATGGATATTTTACAACGATTATTGTAAAAAAGGAACTGTAAATGGGGCAAAGGAGGCATCATGGAAACAGAAAAATACGATGTACTTGTAATTGCCGGGACGACAGAGTCCAGACGAGCCATTGAAAAACTGATGAAAGAGGGAAAATCGGTTATTGCCTGTGTTGCAACCGAATTAGGGAAAGAAATGCTTCTTTCCTATCCAATCAAAATCAGGGAAGGAAGACTTGACCTTGATGGATTTGTAACCTTGATGGAACAGGTGAAACCAGGCCATGTGGTAGATGCATCCCATCCTTTTGCAAAGATTGTGACAGATACCGTAAAAGAAGCCTGTAAGCTTACGGGGATTTCCTATGAACGGTGGGAAAGAGAAGAACCGGCCTATGACTATGAAGGAATTCTCTGGGCCGAAGATGCGAAAGAAGCAGCTTTTTTGGTCAATCAGATCGAAGGGAATGTTTTGCTTACCACAGGGGCCAATACAGCTCCTGTTTATGCGAAGGAAGTAACAGATTACAAGGACCGGATCTATATCCGGGTGTTAGATCATGAAAAATCTCTGGAAAGCTGTAAAAAAGCAGGATATCCCAGAGAACATGTATTAGGCCAGATGCCCCCTTATTCTATGGAGGATAACCTGGAAGCTATAAAAAAATATCAGATCCGGGGCATGGTCAGCAAAGACAGCGGAGTAACCGGGGGAGTACCGGAAAAAGTAGAGGCCTGTAAAGCAGCAAATATTCCTCTGATTATGATAAAACGGCCGGAAACCAAAGTGAAAATTCCAAGAATCGCCATTGCGGGAGCCAACAGCGGATGTGGAAAAACAACGGTGACCTGTGGAATTTTAAAGGCACTGGCTGACCGAAACGTGGATCTTCAGCCGTTTAAATGCGGACCGGATTACATTGACCCGATGCTCCACAGCCATATTGCCGGGAAACAATGCCGAAACCTGGATCCTTTCTTTTTGGAAGAAGAGGATTTGCTGGATGTCTTTGTAAAAGACGGACAGAAAGCAGAATTTTCTGTGATTGAAGGGGTTATGGGCTATTACGATGGCATGGGAATTGACTGGGAAAAAAGCACGTATTCCGTCACAAAGATAACGAAGACCCCAACGATTTTGATTTTGAACGCAAAAGGAATGTCTTATACCATGATTCCTTTGTTGGAAGGAATGATTCGTCATCTGGATAATCCGATCAAAGGGGTCATATTAAATCGGTGTACAAAAGGAATGTACCAGATGATGAAACCGGTCATCGAAGAAAAGCTTGGAATAGAAGCAGTTGGTTATCTGCCGCCTTCTAACGAGGTAGTCATTGGAAGCCGTCACTTAGGTCTTATGACAGCAGGAGAAATCAAAAATCTGGATCAGGTTATCGATGCAATTGGAACACTGGCAAAGGACACCATCGACCTGGACCGGATTCTTGCTATAGGACGGGAAGCGGAAGAACTTCCGGTAAGACCGAATCAGCGGACTTCTTTTCCGGAAAAGGAAAAAGTGAAAATCGGAATTGCTTCTGACAACGCCTTTTGTTTTTATTATGAAGAAAATCTGGAAATTCTAAGAAGCCTTGGAGCTGAACTTTTGCCTTTTTCTCCGGTAAAGGATAAGAGACTTCCGGAAGGCATATCAGGAATTTACTTAGGCGGAGGATATCCGGAAACCTATGAAAAAGAGCTTTCCGAAAATAATTCGATGAAAGAGTCGATTCGAAAAGCAGTAAAAGACGGTATGCCTGTAATTGCAGAGTGCGGCGGCTTTATGTATGTGTGCGATCATCTGGTGGATACGGATGAGACCTCTTATGACATGCTCCATCTGGTGGATACGGATGTGAGAATGACAAAGAAATTAAACATGCAGTTTGGATATGTCATTTTGACAGCAAAGGAAGACAATGCTTTTGTGAAAAAAGGAGAGCAGATTCGAGCTCACGAATTTCATTATTCCAAAGCAGATGATACAGGAAACGGATTTATGATTTCCAAACAGAATAAAAGAAGCTGGGAGGGAGTCCATATCAAAGACCGGGTATGGGCGGGATATCCTCACCTGTATTTTTGTAACTGCAAAATGGTAGCAGAACGTTTCATTCAAATGGCAGAGGAAGCAAAGGAAAGGATGGCGGAAGAATGAAAGTAATCATTGGTTATTTTATGGATCTTATATTCGGGGACCCGGAGTGGATTCCCCATCCTGTTGTTTTTATTGGAAAAGCCATTGATAAATGGAAAAAGGCAATCCAGAAATGGATGTACGGCTGCTCCTATGAAGAAGCAAAGGAAAAATATCGCCTCCGCAATGAAAATCAGGAGTTTTTAGGCGGCTGTGTTTTAATGTCCGTCATTGTAGGTGGCACCTATCTGATTACAAAAGCGGTGGTAAAGTCAGCCGGAAAAATTCATCCAAAGCTGGGAGAAGCCCTGGAGACCTTTTTGATTTTTCAGACCCTTGCCACAAAGTGTCTGAAAGAGGAATCCATGAAGGTCTATGATAAACTGGACCGCAACGACCTTTCCGGAGCCAGAACTCAGATTGGGTATCTGGTTGGGCGAGATACGGAGCAGTTAAGTGAGGAAGAAATCATCAAGGCAACGGTGGAAACCGTTGCAGAAAATACAGCAGACGGGGTAGTTGCTCCTATGTTTTATGCGGCAATCGGAGGAGCCCCCCTTGCAATGGCCTATAAGGCAGTCAATACGTTGGATTCCATGGTAGGCTATAAGAATGAGGAGTACAAAAACCTTGGGACAGCTTCCGCAAAAATGGATGATCTTTGGAATCTGATTCCGGCTCGTCTGTCAGCCTTTGCCATGCTTGGCGGTTCAAAGCTGGCCGGATATGATGTAAAAAGCGGCTGGAAGATTTTTAAAAGAGACAGAAATCATCATTTGAGTCCAAACAGTGCTCAGACAGAATCTGTGGCAGCAGGAACCCTCCATATACAGCTTGGAGGAACCCATGATTATTTTGGAAAACCGGTGAAAAAACCAACCATCGGAGATGATATCAGGCCGGTGGAAAAAGAGGATATTGTAAAAGTCAACAAACTGCTGTATGGCGCATCTTTGTGTGCCATCGGAGCAGTTACACTTGGAAAAGGACTTTCTTATTTGCGTAAGAAGTGGAAATAAGAGGACGAGGAAGGAAGATACAATGGGAAAAATGGCAGCGGCTCATGGCGGCAATATTTATAAAAAGGCCAGAGAACTGGGAATAGACGAGTCAGAGATTCTGGATTTTTCGGCCAATGTAAGCCCCCTGGGGATACCAGATGGAGTAAAAAAACAGCTGATTGAGGCGGTAGAGGGCCTTATCAATTATCCGGATCCGGATTGCGTAAAGCTTCGGGAAGCCATTGGCGCTTATGAGAAGATCCGCCCGGAACATATTCTTTGTGGAAACGGAGGAGCTGATTTATTATTCCGAATTGCCTTAGGATTAAAACCCAAACGTGTTCTTCTTCCGGTTCCGGCATTTGTTGAATATGAAGAAGCACTTTGTTCCGTAGATGCAAAGATGGAATATTTTTATCTGGAAGAGGATTTCAGGCTGAAAGAGAACGTTCTGGACGCAGTCAAAGAAGAGCAGGATTTGATCGTAATCTGTAATCCCAATAATCCAACAGGTCTTCTGGTAGAACGAGAGTTGCTTCTTGCTATTTTAAAGAAAGCGAAAGAGAAAAATATTTTTGTTCTGGTAGATGAATGTTTTCTGGAAATCTATCCGGGCGAAAAAGACTATACCTTAAAAGGATATCTGGAAGAATTTCCGAATTTAATAATATTAAAATCCTTTACAAAACTTTATGCGATACCGGGAGTAAGGCTTGGTTACCTGCTTTGCTCTAATGAAGAATTACTTCAGAAAATGAAGCGGTGCGGTCAGGCCTGGTCAGTCAGCCATTTTGCCCAGATTGCAGGTCTTCAGGCTTTGTTGGAAGAAGATTATCGAAAAAAAACCATTGAGACGATTGCCCGGGAGAATCGGTTTATGAAGGAAGAATTAAAGAAACTCCCGATTAAGCTTTATGATGGTGTGGTGAATTATTTCTTTTTTCGGGTACCGGGAGATTCTATGTTTGATCAGAGAATGGAAAAACATGGAATCATGATACGGAATTGCAGTAATTATGTAAATCTTGGAGACGATTATTTTCGGGTGGCAGTAAAAAGTCATGAAGAAAATCAAAAATTAATAGAAATAATGACCAAAGAGTTATGTGACAGAAACAGGGAGGAGAAATGATGGCAGGAAAGGCAATTATGGTACAGGGTACCATGTCAAATTCAGGGAAAACATTTGTAACAGCAGGACTTTGCAGAATTTTCAAACAGGATGGTTATCGGGTAGCACCATTTAAATCACAGAATATGGCTTTGAACTCTTATATTACAAAAGAGGGATTGGAAATTGGAAGAGCTCAGGCGATGCAGGCAGAAGCAGCGATGATCGAACCGACCCATCATATGAACCCGATTCTGTTAAAACCAACCAGTTCCATGGGCTCTCAGATCGTGGTAAATGGAGAAGTTTATGGTAACATGGGAGCGACCGAGTATTATGAAAAGAAAGATGCTCTGGTACCCGGAATTATGAAAGCATATCGTTATCTGGCGGATCATTATGACCGTATTGTCATTGAAGGAGCCGGAAGCCCTGCCGAAATTAATCTGGCAGACAATGATATTGTAAATATGGGAATGGCAAAAATGGCTGACGCTCCGGTTCTTCTGGTAGCCGATATTGACAGAGGCGGCGTATTTGCATCTGTCTATGGAACAGTCAAATTGCTTTCCACAGAGGAACAAAAAAGAATCAAAGGAATTATCATCAATAAATTCCGGGGAGATGTGGAAATCTTAAAGCCGGGATTAAAAATGCTGGAAAACCTTACCGGCATTCCGGTTGTAGGTGTTCTTCCTATGGAAAAAATTGATGTGGACGATGAAGACAGCCTTTCTGACCGACTGAATCATAAAACCATTACAGAAGGAATCGATGTGGCAGTTATTCGTCTGCCTCATATTTCTAACTTTACTGATTTTAGTGTATTTGAACTGATCGATGGTGTTTCTCTCCGCTATGTCACAGACAAAAAAGAACTGGGCCATCCGGACCTGATTCTGCTTCCCGGTACGAAAAATACCATGGGAGACATGGAATGGCTTATTGAAAGCGGACTGGAAGGTGCCATTATCCGGGAAAGTGCCAACACCAGAGTTATTGGAATCTGTGGAGGATTCCAGCTTCTCGGAAAGGAAATGCACGATCCGGATCATGTGGAGCATGGAGGTACCATGAGAGGACTTGGACTCTTAGATACGGTTACGACCTTTGAAAAAGCCAAAACAAGAACAAGGATCCATGGCACTATTCTTGCCGACCAGAACCTGTATCATCTTACCAATCCGGTCGTAGAAGGCTATGAAATTCATATGGGAACAACAAAGAATCTGGGCGGTGCAGTACCGATGATTACCCTGGAAGATGGCCGTACCGATGCCCTTTCCACTCCGGACGGAAAAGTTTGGGGAAGTTATCTTCATGGTATTTTTGACAATGAAGATCTGGTATTCGGTCTGGTGCACCAGATTATGAAGGAAAAAGGAATCAATCCGGATGAAAATCATTTAAGTGTGGCAGAGTACAAAGAAATTCAGTACAATAAACTGGCTGATCTGTTAAGAAACAACCTTGATATGGATTATATCAACTCCCTGTTTGAAACAGAAGAACCGGAGGAATGTCTGCCGGAAGAATGCAAAAACTGTTCTGCCGTAGGATGCGGCGGTATGCCGGATGCAGATGACCATGTTGGCTGTGTTCATATCTACTGCGGAGATGGAAAAGGTAAAACCACAGCCTCTACCGGTCTGGCTGTTCGATGCGCCGGAGCCGGAAAAAAAGTGTTGATGTATCAGTTCATCAAAAACAACAACAGCAGCGAGGTAGAAAGCCTTGGAAAAATCCCGGGTATTACAAGAGTACCGGGAATTCCAATGAAAAAATTCACTTTTATGATGAATGACGAAGAAAAGGCAGAACTGAAGGTTAAAAACGATACCAAATTAGAAGAGCTGATCGAGCTTTCCAAAGCCTATGATATGGTCGTGCTGGATGAAGCAGTCTATTCCATCGGCTTAAACCTTCTAAGCGAAGAAAAAGTCTTAGACTGGCTGAAGCATAAACCAAAACATCTGGAAATTGTATTAACAGGAAGAAACCCATCTGAGAAATTAATCGAAGCTGCCGATTATGTTTCCGAAATCAAAAAAATCAAACACCCATTTGATATGGGATTAAGTAGCAGGGTTGGGATTGAGAAATAGGAATGCAAAAGTAGTTTGGAAAAACAACTTACTTTTTATGTAAAAACGACGGCATTTTTTTTCGGAAAAAAACTTACAAATCGTTCCTCGAACTCGCTTCGCTCAAACATGCGGAACAGATTTGTAAAAATCCGAAAAAGAATGCCTGTTTTTACAATAAAAAGTGCGATCGTTTTTTCAAATTATTTTGCATTCGGGTGGGGTGTCCCTCCGGGTGTGATGAAATGTGGGAGGAAAATTTATGATAATTGGGTTTGTGATTTGGAGTGTGGTTGCTCTTTCCTTTTTAGGAATAGGGATTTATTCTCGCAAATCAAAGAATGCAGCGGGCTTTTTTACTTTTGTAAATCCCCCGGATGTAAAAGATGTAAAAAAGTATAACAAAGCAGTGTCAAATTTATGGTTTGTATCAGCAGTGTTATTAGAAATAATCGGGTTGCCTTTTTTGTTTTTTTCACAAAATTCTCCCGTATTTATTTTCATCATTTTTCCTGTCTTCATTCTGATTATTATCATGATGCTTGTATATATGAGAATTGAAGCTAAGTATAAGAAATAGAGGAATAAAGTATGACACTTAAAGATATCAGTAACGGTCCGGATTGGATCATGTGGATAGTAGTGATCCTTTTTGCTATCCTGAGTATTGTATTTCTGACAGGCCATGGTGCAGGATTCATTGCGGGATATAATACAGCTAGTAAAGAAGAAAAAAGCAAATATGATGAAAAGAAGTTATGCAGGGTTATGGGAGCAGGATTTTCTGTGATTACGGTTTGCATTCTTATCATGGCGATATGGGAAGATTGTTTACCGGCTGAATTTGCATACGTTTTTCTGGCAGTTGTTTTGATTGATTGTGTGATTATGATTGTATTGACGAATACTGTTTGCAAGAGGTAAAATATCACTTGGCTGAACGAGAGGAGAAATTGATATGGTATTTTTTATATGTATGTTTATCTGCAATTTGCTCATTCCGGCTACAATGATAATTACGGGTTATTTCATGTACAAAAAGCCGCCAAAAGAAATCAATGGCGTGATTGGATACAGAACGACGATGTCGCGTAAAAATATGGATACCTGGAAATTTGCACATGACTATTGTGGAAGATTGTGGCTGAAGCTTGGGATCATTTTATTGGTTCCGTCAATCATTGTTCAGATTCCGTTTGTAAATTCCGATGAAAACACAGTAGGAATTCTTACATTAATCATTGAAGGAGTGCAGCTGGTCTTCCTGCTTGGCTCCATTCTTCCTGTTGAGAGAGCCCTAAAACGAACCTTTGATGAGAATGGAAAAAGACGAAGCAGAAACATGGAGTAAATAAGAAAAAGAGTTACGAAAAACCCGAAACAGAACCATGGAAACTCTGAAACAGCCATCTTATTCCGAAAAAGAAATCCGGAAAAAACCCTGAAAGGACGCCGGTACTTAGGGAATCTGAGCCGAAGGCGACAGATGAGCTTAGTACCGCTGCGCCCTTTCCGGAGCGAAAGCGGGTTTTTTCCGGATTCTTTTTCAATCTTATAAACCTAATTCCCGGCTTCCGGTATATCCTTCCCATGCATTTGTAAATTCGCTGGTTGCGCTTGCTGCATTTTTGTTATAAATAATTTTTTCCATTAAGTCTGCGCTGATTGTAACGGCATCGATACCGCCGATTAACAGCTGTTTTACCTGATACAGGTTTTTGAAGCTGGCTGCAATGACTTTACATGGAATGTTCTGGCTTTTGAATACGTTTTGGATATCTAATGCTGCCTGTACACCGTCCATTTCCAGGTCACAGATACGGTTTACATATGGGGCAACGTAAGCAGCCCCACAATTTGCTGCCATCAAAGCCTGTTCAACAGAATAGATTGCAGTGGCAAGAGTTTTGATTCCTTCATCGCTTAATTTTTTGATAGCCTGAAGTCCGGCAGGAGTTGCAGGGATTTTTACCAATACATTGCTCTGCAGGCTCATTAATTTTTTTGTATCTGCAATGATGCCTTCTGTATCTTCTGCAATAACCTGCATAAACAATTCTTTGTCAGCCGGGACTGCTTTTACCAGCTCCGGGATGGATGCTTTATCTTTTACAATGATAGTAGGATTACTGGTGACACCTTTTAATCCGTAAGGTTTTACATATTCTTTGATCTTTCCATAATCTGCACTGTCTAAATAAAATTCCATTGTGATTTCCTCCTTAATTGTTTGCTGGGTTTGTATCTTTTTTCTGAAACAAGTCGAGTTTATTCTGCTCTGTTCAATTTCTATTTATGCTAAATCTGCTCGGCTGTAAAACAATCTGTTATGAGAACATTGATAAGCCCGGTTGCAATTGCGGTTCGGATGGCTTTGACCTTTTCTTCCCCATATGCAATCCCGATTCGGGTTGGAATTTTTTTGATTTCATCCAAATCAATTCCGATAATACGGTCGTTCAGATCACTTTCCAAAAGCTGGCCATCTTCCTTATAAATGCGTCCTGCAACTTCTCCGATACCGCCCTGCTTTGCAAGCTGGAAAATCATATCTTTTTTTTCATAATCCAACGAAGCAATCGAGGAACGTTCGCTTAGAGTTCCGATTCCAAATACGCCGATGTCACATTGTCTCGCCCGTTTCAGGGTTTGTGAAATCTGAGGTTCATGAAGAAACATCTGTTTAATCTCCGGATTTCTTACATACATGGGGGCCGGAAGATTATAACTGATTCCATGCATGGCTTCTGCCAGTTTGGAAGAAAGAAGGCTGGAATAGCCAAATCGAAGTTCATCCTGCTTTGCAGTGTCCGGCATCATCGTTCCCAGCAAAGGGACGACTTCAACATTGTTTACTTTCATTTGATTTCCAACGTGCTCAGAATCAAAAGAATCGACCATTTTTTTTAAGGTATACCCCCAGGTGATACCCAGAACCGTATTACTTTTGATTACTCTGGCAAGATAGGAGCTGGCTTCTCTGGCAACCAGAAAATCAATCTCTTCTTTATTTTTTGTATTTACAGCAATGACTTCTTTTAATCCATACTTTTGCTCCAGCTTTTTCTCCAGATCAATGGAGTTTTCAGCCGGAAAATCAATAATAATTTTTACATATCCTTCTTTTTTTGCTTTGGTTAAAGCTCTGGATATGGTAGTTCGTGATACATTTAATTGTTTTGCAATTTTTTCCTGAGGCATTTCCTCCTTATAATACATATCAACGACTTTCATTAAAAATCTTTCATCATTCTTGCTCATGGTGGTACCACTCTTTCTATTTTTCAGGTTCAAGTGCACATTTGAAACACATTGCAATTATGTTCATACTTTTATTATAACAAGGAAAAATCCTTTGTCAATAGATTTTCTTTAAAAAATGTGAAAAAGCACATAGGTGGACAAATGTCCGTTTGATAATTGCTTGAACTTACGGGAAAAGAAAGATATACTAAAAATCAAAAGAAAGCCAAGGCAATGCAGGAGATGAGTCAAAAATATGATAAATTTACAGGAAATCGAATCTGAAATCAAAGATATCCTGAATGGATATATGAAAATACCCAGTTTCTCTCAATCGAAAGATGAGAAAGAAGCGGTGGACTATGTGATTAAGATATTAAAAAAAGAACCCTATTTTAAGCAGAATCCAGATCAGTTGGGGAGCTATCGGATTTTCCGGGATCCACTGGAAAGGAAGGTAGGATATGCCCTGGTTCTTCCTACAGAAGGCCGGGATTTGGACAAACCGATCAAAACGGTTTGTCTGCTTCACCATTGCGATGTAGTTGGCATTGAAGACTATGGAACATTGGGAGAAGATGCTTTTGATGGAGAAAAAGTGGAACAGTATCTTTTGGAGGAATGGGAGGAAAACAAGGAAAATGAATTGATTAGGGATTTAAAAAGTGGTGAGTATTTATTTGGCAGGGGAAGCTGCGATATGAAAGGTGGCGGAGCCGTCCAGATTGCCATAACTGCCCGCTATAGCAGAGAAAAGTTCCGTCCGGGAGCCTTACTGCTTCTTTGTGTTCCGGATGAGGAAAACCTCTCTGCAGGGATGCGGGGAGGTATGCCTTTGTTGAGTGAACTTCGAAAAAAATACTGTTTGGATTATCGAATGATGATCAATTCGGAACCGAATCAGCATGTGATTTCAGAAGGATCCATTGGAAAAATGATGCCTTTTTTGTATGTAGATGGTGTGGTTTCTCATGTAGGAAGTATTTTTCAGGGAGCAAATCCGGTGAATATCTTATCGAAAATTGTGGAAAAAATTGATATGTCTATGGAATTTTGTGAACAGGATGGGGACGAAGTCACTCCTCCTCCAACCTGGCTCTTTGCAAAAGACAGAAAAAAGACTTATGATGTATCCATTCCAAAAGCTGCCTGTGGATGTTTTAATTTACTTACCTTTTCCATGGAACCAAAAGAAGTGATAAAACGGCTGGAAAAAATCAGCATCCGGTGTATGGAGGATTTTTATAAAGAACGGAGAACGGCATTTGCCCGGTATGAAAAAATGGGCGGAACGGGAAAGCTGATGGAATGGGAACCATCTATCTTAAGTTTTGGCGGGTTGTTTGAAGAGGTTAGGAAAAGTCAAAATGATAGCCGCAGATTCCAGAAATTGTGGGAGAAAAAGCTGGAGGAAATCCGGGAAGAGCTTGGAAAAGGAGAAAGTAATCTGATCGAAGAGACTTTTTCAGCCGTAGAATACCTTTTGGAACAGTGGAAAGAAAATGTACCGAAAATTATCTATGGATTGATTCCACCCTACTATCCAAGTGTTTCCAACCGAAGAAACGAAGGGCTCACCAAGGTACAAAAAGAGGCAGGAAAAGAAACGGCTGAAAGGATGGGATACCGGTTAGAACAGTATTTCAAAGGAATTTCTGATTTAAGTTATACCAGTCTGGAAAATCCTCTTGACATGGATCGGATTTTGAAAGAGACAATGCCTTTTTATCCGAATCTGTATCAGATTCCGGTAAAAGAGATGGGAGAAAATCAGATGCCCTGTTTAAATATCGGGCCTCTTGGAAAAGATCTTCACCAGAGAACAGAGAGGGTATGGAAAAAGGATTTGTACGAGAATCTGGCAAAGGGAATTGGAGAAACTATAGAAAAATTGTGGGCAGATCCGGAATAGTCAAACGGATATTCGCAATCCGCTTCCAGACTTACTTGATTCGGTTAAAGAATGGTTTCTGGAAAATTTACAAAAAAAGAAGACTAGCTTGGTGTCCTAGTCTTCTTTCGGTTCACTATTTTATTTGAGGGGAGAGGATTCAAATATATGAATAGCTTTGTTACGATTATTATAATAACAGACATTCCCTGAAAAAACAGGTGGATTATTCTTAAAATTTATGAAGAATTCCTTAAGCCTATCTTGCACTATCTAAAGAAATCGGCTGGATTACCGATTAATGACCGGTGCCGACTTCCTGAGGAAGAGGATGTTTTGTCTGTAAAGCATTATAACAATACTGGAGAATATCCTTTCTTGTTACAATACCGATAAAAACTCCGTTATCGTCTACAACAGGAACAAAGTTCTGGTCCTTTGCAATCTCTAAAAGATCTTCCATACGAGCAGAAACGGAAACCGGCTTATGCAGTACCTTTCGGGGAAGCTGTCCCACCTTCAGGTCATGAAGATTCTCAGGGGTAATCTTCTTGTATTCTAACATTCCCCAAAGGAAATCTCCTTCGGTAATGGTTCCGATGTATATTCCTTCCCGGTTAATCATAGGAAGTGCTGTATAATTACTGGTTCGAAAAATCTCTAATGCTTTCGCAACCGTGTGGTTATCATATAAAAAAGTTACATTTGCTTTTGGTGTTAAAAAGAATAAAATGTTCATTTGTATTTCTCACCTTCTTCAATATTCGTTACGCAAAAAGATTCTTGCGAATTTCTCTTATTTGAACATTCGTTTTGCGGTCCCCATAGACATAAAAATATATGCAAGCATATATTTTATGTCCATTTGTCCCTTAGCTCATATATTATAACATAATGATTGTGATAATTCTTTGAGCGTATCTTATTGAATCATGAACTTTTTCTGAACTTTTTTTATTGATTTAACATCATGAAAAGTTTTTGCTGTAAAGCAGGATCTGTCTGGAAAAGGCCTGTAAAAGTGGTGGAAACCGTTGCTGCATTTTCTTTTTTGATTCCCCGGGCACTGACACAGCTGTGACAGCCTTTGATGATGACGGCGACATCTTCTGAACCGGAGGCCAGCTGAATAATTTCGGCGATATCGGAACCAATTCTTTCCTGGAGCTGGAGACGTTTGGATGCCATATCTGCAATACGGGCAATCTTGCTCAGTCCAAGCACCTTCTCTTTGGGAATGTAGGCGACAGATGCCTTCATATCATACATCAATGCCATGTGATGTTCACAGTAGCTGAAAATATCAATATCTCTGACCAGAACGATATCTTTGGAGTCAGCGGTTGTGGTCAGATCATCCTGAAAGGATTTGTCAAACATCCGGGCAATTTCCTCGTTGGAATAATTCATGCCCTCAAATACTTCTTCATACATCCGGGCGACCCGGTCAGGCGTTTCTATGAGTCCTTCCCGGTCCGGGTCATCGCCAAGAGCGATTAAAATACCGCGAATATGTTCCTTAATTGCTTGTTTATCAATTGCCATTGTCTTGTCCTCTTATTTTATCATTGAATTGTTTTTACGCTTTACAGGTATCTCCCAAATACCTGTAAAGCAGGATACCTTCTTCATTATAGCCCACCTTCTCTTCTGGCGCAAGCAAAGAGAACGCTTAATCTGTAATTAATTCACAAATAATTTACAGAATCAGCGTATTTCCTTCATATTTTCCCTGTATGATAAAGCCATAGAAAAGAAAAGACAATAACAGGAACAGTGCAGTTACAGACTGCAGATTCTTTTTTTCATATATTCCTCTTCTTCCTGGGAAGCGCTGATAGAATAACAAGGTGAGAGAATTCTAAGGCGACTTCCCTTTTTTGTAACTCTTTTGTATCGAAACAGTCCAGAGAAATGTTTGCAATTATTAATACTATATGATATATTTTAAACAGTAGTAGACATATAAGAAAGGAGGGGATTAGGATTAACTTTACAAAGAAAATCATGGAACAATTTGATGAGTTGACTTATTCTCAGAAAAACGTGGCGAATTATCTGATGGATCATCTGGATCAGATTGCTTTTTGTACCCTGGAAGACCTGGCTGCCAGAATTGGAGTCAGCACCACAACGGTCATTCGTTTTGCAAGAAACTTCGGATACAGCGGTTATACGGAGATGCAAAAGGATATTCAAAGCAGTGTGATGAATAAGTCTATTTTGCTGGAGCAGATTTCCCGGGATAATACAGTATCAATGGATCAGATGTTAAAAGATACCTTTGCCAATGATATGAAGAATCTGGAGACAACTTTAGCAGCTCAGAATCAGGAAGATCTGGATCAGACAGTAGAATTGATTTCCAATGCAAAGAATGTCTATATCCTCGGAATGCGGAGTTCTTATGCAATTGCTTATTATATGGCAAGCAGAATGGGAGAAATCAAGAAGAATGTGAGATTTATCCAGTCAACAGGAATGATGTATCCGGAAGAAATTGCAGGCGCAGGAGAAGGAGACGTTTTGATCGGATATTTATTCCCCCGTTATTCTAAAGTAGCAACAACCATGGCATCCTGGATGAAAAGCAGAGGAGTAAAGGTGATCTTAATTACCAGTATGAATGAAACACCGATGAGAGGTTACGGAGACATTATATTACCGTGTGCGGTTTCCAGCATTTCCTACATTAATTCCTTTGTGGCCCCAATCAGTCTTACCAATTATCTGGTAACGGTAGTTGCACAGAAGAACAGAGAGGAAGCTCTGGATACACTGGAGCAGACAGAAGCAATATTAAGCCAGGGATATTACCTGGGGCTGTAAAGAAAAGGAGCATAGAACATGCCAATACCTGGTAATTCAAAAGCGGAGAGGCGCATATCAGCAAAAGAGAGGATTTTTGAGACTGTGAAGGACTGGATTATGGAAGGGCAGTTAGCACCGGGAGAAAAGATTCTGGATGCCACGATTGCAGAATATTTTCAGGTAAGCCGTACTCCGGTCAGAGAAGCAATTCAGCTTTTAGAGCAACAAAAATTAGTCGTATCTTATCCTGGAAAGACTACCTTAGTAACAGAGCTTGACACAGATCATATTGAACAATGGTATGCCCCAATGCAGGTGTTGCATCAGCTTGGAATTACATTGGCTGTGGATAGAATTGAAGAGAAGGATATGGATAGTCTCAGGCAGATTCATCTGGGATTGAAAGAAGGCATCCAGAAAAAAGAATCGATTTTTTATATTTTAAAGCAAAATAAAAAATTTTATGATGAGATTCTTTTGGTGGCCAGGAACACTTATCTGGTGGATTTTTGTAACACTCTCTGGACACATATTTTGCGTTTGGAGCAGAATGTTCTGAACCAATATGATATTTTGGAAGAATTTGCGCAAGATCAGGAACAACTGCTGGAAGCCCTGGAACGGAAAGATCAGTTTTCTGCAGGGATGTTGATGAAGAATCATTGGGATCGGGCAGTCATTCAGATACGAAATCTGATCGCCGGCACAAAAGAAGAATAAAAAAGCAGCTTCATAAAAAAAGAAACAGAACCATCAGGGAAAATTCTGAAAGAATTTTTCCAAAACGCATGAATGGGGCAAATCTACAACATAATATATGATGTAGATTTGCCCTGTTTGCGTTTGATTCAATCTGTAGCTAGCAGATAATGTTTCATATTCTCTGCAAAATCCTTTGCTTTTGTCTCGATTCCTTCTATTTTCTGCACAGCCCCGGGATTGTTGGCTGTTTCCATCAAAGCAAAATGCCCGGGCAGAAGAAAGGTTTTATTCATGTTCAGACTATCAATTAATTGCTGGGCGACAATATCACTCCCGCTATAGCCGGAAACGATAATGGCAAATAAATATTTGTCATAAAACTGTCTTTTCCGAAATAAGGCAGTCAGCCGGTTGATAAAAGCAGTCAGATTGGCTCCGATGGCATCATTATAGTTGGGACATAGCATAACAAGTCCATCACAGGCTTCTACCGCCGGATAGACTTCTTCTACAATGGTTCCCCCATAATAGCAGCTTGATTTCTTGCTGAAATGCATGCACATGCTGTAAGGGCATCCGGCACAATCTACAATTTCTCCGTTTCGCAAAGAAATTTCCTGAATGGAACAGCAATCGGTCAGATTCTTTTTTACCATACCCCACAAATTATATGTATTGGAAGTCTGTGCATTGCTGGAATGAAGGCACAATAAATGGGGGTAAGTAGAAGATACCGGATGGAAACAGGCCAGACGGACAATCAGATCTGTCATGGAAGAAAGATAAGCCCCCATTAGATCGGTTGACAGATTGGCAGCGGTCACCATGTAATTGCTCAAAGTTTTGGTCGCTTCTACTAAGGGCCGTCCGATGAGAAGACAGCCGGCAGCATTGACGGAAGCCGCGAATTCTCTGGCCATAGACTTTGTGTATAATTCGCTGTTTCCGTCCAGAATCAGTCCCGCATGGCTTTCCTCAAAACAATGAGGGTGAGTTCGAATCAGCTTAATCATTCCGTATAGTTCCAGATTGATTCCGGAATCGCCCAGAGAGATCACAAAAAGAATTTTTCTGCCCTGAAGCTGTTTTGGCCTTGATAAATAGGCAGACATTGCCTCACTGGTTTCAATCCATTCACAGGAAATGGGAAGGTCTGACGAAGAAACTTCCTCTTTCCTGTTTTTTAATTGTTCCTGAGCCTGATCGAAAGCAAGGGAAAACACCTGATTCAGCCGTTTTGTTTTTTCCGGTGTGGAACATTTGGGTTTTATTACAGTTAGTTTCATAATATCTCCTTT
>JALEPU010000106.1 GCA_022766905.1 Lachnospiraceae bacterium | reverse complement strand
CTGCCTGATTCGGCGGAAGCATTACTTCCGGATGAAATACATATCCTTTTACATTTGCTTTTGCATCTGCTGTTACCGTAATACCACCAATGGGGCCGTCGCCTCGAATCTGAAGAGTAACAAGGTCAGTATCATTTTTACACATACTTCCCATCATGGCTCCCGCAGTCAACATCCTTCCTAAAGCGGCTGTTGCTACCGGACTTGTATTATGCTTTTTTCTGGCTTCTTCCACCAGATTTTTTGTATAAGCACCGAAAAAACGAACCTGGTTGTCTGCCGCCATTCCTCTTACAATATAATCTTCCATCTATCTTACCTCCAAGTTTTTTCCTTTTTTGCATTCCCGGGCTGTGATAAGAATCCGTCCCGTCGTCTCAGTTACCGGACCTCCCTCTTCTCCGTCTTCCGCTGACAAAAACAAAAGTCCGGCATGAGAAAGAGCCTCTTTCATTTCCTCCAGTGTATATCCCCTCTGATAATGCAGTTCCTGATATTTTCGATATAAATCGTCCTGCTCCCGGATAAACAAAGACAGCTCATATTCATTGATTCTGCTTTCCTCGTCATAATCATTGTCCCAGATAAAACTCATCTCTTCCCGGTCC
Organism: Lachnospiraceae bacterium; assembly: GCA_022766905.1. Lineage (GTDB taxonomy): Bacteria > Bacillota > Clostridia > Lachnospirales > Lachnospiraceae > SIG292. Next base: position 16,215 of record JALEPU010000106.1, on the reverse strand, counting down.
TCTGCAATGACCTGGCTTCCAATGATTTCCCTGTATTTATAATCTGTATTAAAATCAAAAAGAAAAATTCCTTCCGGATCCAGATAGTTGTCCACCAGACGAAAAACCTGTTCCACTTCTTCCGGATCCAGAATATAATTGATGCTGTCACAGACACAAATCACTGCTTTTACGGTTCCGTAAAGCTCAAATTCCCTCATATCCTGCTCCAGATAAAGAATATCCATTCCTTCACTTTTTTCTCTGGCAACTTCCAGCATATCAACGGAACAATCAATTCCTATCATATCATATCCTTTTTGGCAAAACCGCAGGGTCATATTACCGGTTCCGCATCCTAAATCCAGTAAAATTCCATCTTTGATTCCATATTGGCGGAGGATTTCTTCATACCGTCCTGCCCACTGATCGTAGGGTACATTGTCCATGAAGCTGTCATAAACAAAGGCAAAACTACCATACATCTGCTCATTTTCTGTATTTCTTTCCAAAAAACCGTCCTCCTTTGAATCTGATTTTCAAAGAGAAAACCTCTTTGCCTGGTTCAGTATATTATAACTTTTGGTTTTTGTCCACCAATAATGCTTTTGAAAGAGTAAAGGAATATAAAATCATCTCTTTTACATTTTTTCCGGTCATTTGTTCTAAGGCTTTCCGATACCAGAACAGCTGGGCGGCATATCGCCGGATCAGAACATCTTCTTCCCCTTTTTTTACCCGGTCTGTTTTGTAATCTAACAGAACCAGTCCATCTTCTTCTTCAAAAAATAAATCGATCACACCCTGAACTAAAACCAGTTCCTCACTCTCTGTTTCCGGCTCCAGCTCTTTCATAGGAACTCCCATCATAAACTGAGATTCTTTCCACAGGCATCCCTTTTTCTCTGCTTCCGTAATTCGTTTGCCTACAGAAGAAGCAAAAAACCGTTTTAACTGGGAAATTGGAAGAGATTTCTGATATTCTTTCGGATACATCCCATTTTTCATCAGCTCTTCCACAGCCTGTTCCAGTCCTGCCTCTTCCACTTTTACAAAAGACAGTTCTTCCATTAATTTGTGAACGGCAGTACCTCTTTGAGCTCCGGAAAGTATTTCTTCCGGTTCTTTTAAAAATTTTGGCATCAGGTGCTCTATTGCCTCTTCCTTGGAAACCTGAAGTTCTATCGTTCCACTTTCTTCCTCATCGGCCAGAAATAATGCTTCTGATTCCTGTTCTTTTTTCAACTGGGAAACGGTCCACTTGCTCCGGGCTGCTAACTCTTTTTCTTTCGGATAAACCCAGTTCATTTCCTTTTCAATTTCTTTCTGCCTTACTCCATGGGTATCCTCCACAATCCATTTGAAAAAGTCTTCTTTTTTCCACATTTCTTCCGACTGTTTTTTTATTTCTTTCTCAAACAGTTCAAACGGAGCCACCACAGAAACACCGAAGGACGCTTCTCCTCCTTCCGGGAAAAAATATGCCTCTTTCATCTCAATGTTTCTGCTTTTCCGGTAGGGATCCATCACAGGATGGCGGCAAAGAGCCGGGAAAATCCAATCCAGATAATTTTTAGCACTGCCAAGAAAAGAAAATTCCAGATATTTTCCCGGATAAGATCCGAATTTTTCCATCATTTTCGTAAAATCTTTCACAACGCCTGTCAGAAAGAGTTTTTCTTTTGCCCGGGTCATCGCCACATAAAGCACCCGGAGTTCTTCCCCTAAGGTAGAAAGCATCAGCTGTTTTCGAATAATTTTCTTCTGCTGAGAAGTTTTTTTCGAACGTTTTTCCAGATTAATACAATCCAGCCCTATATAATAATCCGGATGAAGAATCATCCTCTGGTTCTGATCCATCAGATTAAATTGTTTTCCCAATCCACATAAAAATACAACAGGGAATTCTAATCCTTTGCTTTTATGAATACTCATGATCCGAACCACGTCATCTTCCTCTCCAAGGACACTTGCTTCTCCATAGTCCATCTCATAGGAACGAAGCTGGTCCATATATCGCAGGAAGGGAAATACCCCTTTAAAACTGGTCTTTTCATACTGTTTTGCCTGTTCTAACAGCATACGGATATTGGCCATCCGCTGCTCCCCATTCACCATGCTTCCCACCAGATGATAATAATCAGTTTTTTCCATGGCAGACCAGATTAATTCCGGGAGAGAAAGCCAGGTTTTCTCCTGCCGTAGTTGCGAAAGAAGATCCATGATCTTTCTGATTTCTTCTTTCAGAGTCTCATCCTCTCCTTTTTCCAGATAAAAAACCATCTCATCATAAAAATTGTCTTCTTCCCGGCGTTCCTCCAGGGTCAGGCTACGGATTTTTGCCAGATCTTCCCCCCGAAATCCTCCGATTGGAGAGCGAAGTACTGCTGCCATTGGAATATCCTGATACAAATTGTCTACAACAGATAACAAATTTAACAAAACCCTGATTTCAAAACTGTCAAAATAACCGGTTCTTGTTTCTGTGTGAACCGGAATTCCTTCCATCGTCAACACATCTTCAAAAATCTGAGCCCAGCCTTCCATGGTTCTTAAAAGAATCACCATATCTTTATAATTTCTATTCGGTAAGCTCTTTATTTTCTCTGCCACCATTCTGGCTTCCAGCTCAATTCCTGTCATCTCCTCGATCTCAGCCGGCTGATCTTCCTTTTCTTCCTGTTCGCCCTTTCCTTCTATCTGTGAAGCGGCCAGATTCAAAAGAATCAATTCTGCTGCCGGTTCCTTTTTGGAATCTTTGTCTTTGCACTGTTCAAAAGACGCAATGTCTTCTGTTTTGTCCTGTTCGGATGACGAAACTTCTTCTTTCCTATTCTGTCCGGGTGACATAATTTCTTCTTGATTATCCTGCTCAGGCGGCGTAAGGGCTACTTCTTCATTATATTCCACATCCCCCAAAGAAGCGTGCATAATCTGATAAAAAATATAATTAATCGAATACAAAAGCTCCGGTCTGCTTCGGAAATTATTTTTCAGCTCAATTTTAATATCCAGGCCTTCTTCTCCATAATGATTATATTTTTCCAAAAACAGCTCCGGTCTTGCCATACGGAATCGGTAAATGCTCTGTTTGATATCTCCTACCATAAATCGATTCCCATCTTCCTCCCGGGAAACAGCCTGTAAAAGAACTTCCTGAATCAGGTTACTATCCTGGTATTCATCGGTAAAAACAGCCTGATAATAATCTGACAGCTGGTTTGCAAGCTGTGTCTTTTTGACATTTCCGCTTTCATAGGATTCCACTAGGAGTGAAAGGGCAAAATGCTCCAGATCACTATATTCCAGCATGTTTTTTTCCAATTTGCATGCCATGTATTTTTCCCGGAACCTTCTGACCAGAGATACCAGAGTGCGGGCATAAGGCAGAAGAATCGCGGATTCTTTTCGAATTTCTTCCACAGACATCTGATAAAAATCTTCTTCCAGCGCCTGTACCATCTTTTTTGCCTCATCCCTCATCATTTTTGCCCGTTGCGCAACCTCATAACAAAGGTCTGCATTTTTCCGGATTGCAGGCATTCTTCCAAAGGAAAATTCAGAAAAAGCTTTCACTCTTTCATCAAAAGATTCTGCTTTTTGAATTTGTTCCAGTTCATCCAATTCCTTTTGTAAAAAAGACCCGTACTTTTTCTCCACAGCAGGATCAATTTCTGAAATAACAACTGCTTCCGAAAGGCAATCCAAAGCATCTTTTAATACCCTGTCCCCATACTCTGTCACTTTCCGAAGCCATACAGGTTCCCGATTTTCAATTTCAAAATCTTCGGCTGCTTCCAAAAGCCACTGATCCGGATCCGGATAACTAATGGCAAATCCATAAAGGCGAAGAACCATATCTCCGATCGCTCTGTCATCCTTTCCATAACTGTAAGCTTCACAAAGACGTAAAAAATCCTCTTCCTTTTCCTCGTAACACTCCTCCATCAGTTCATCCAGAACCTGCTCTTTTAGCAATGCTGCCTCTCCCTCTTCGCCGATTCGAAAATTGGGATCCAGAGAAATAAGATGGAAATTCTCCCGTAAAAGGGACATGCAAAAACTGTGAATCGTGGAAATCGGTGCCCGATGGATATAGGTAAGCTGTTTCTGAATATGCCCCTGATCCGGGTGTTTTGCCGCTTCTTCCAAAAGCCGTTTTCCAATCCGTTCTTTCATCTCTGCAGCCGCTGCCTTCGTAAAGGTCACAACCAGAATTTTATCAATCTCATATCCTTCTTCGCAGACCAGCCGAATGATTCTTTCTACCAGAACAGCGGTTTTCCCCGAACCGGCTGCCGCAGAAATCAGCAGATTCGAACCATTTTGTTCCATTGCCTGCCGTTGCTCTTTTGTCCATCCCATCTTCTCACCTTCTTTCTAACTCTTTCCAGATTTCCTCTTTTTTGATCGATTTTCTTTTTTGGAAATGATTTCCTGAAAATGTAGGATCAAATCCGCAGACTCCCCGGTAAGGGCAATAGTCACAGGCTGTTTTGTTTTTGCTTCGATAAGGAGTAATCTCTATTTTTCCATCAAGGATTTCATTTCCGTACTGCTTCAGCTGCATTTTTACATGTGATTCCAACAGTTCAAACTCTTCCCGGCTTGCCACACTGGAATTGGAAGAAAAATTACCATTTTTCAGGAAAGAAACCGGAAGACTTCTCTGATGGTCGTTGTCCATATGGGTAATTACTTCGCTTTCCTTTAAAGCAAGGCCGGACAGCTTAAATTCATCCAAAAGTTCCTCTTCCACACTGCCGGATTCCGGTTCTTCCACCAAAGGATCCTGGATATGAAAATAGAACACTCCCGCCGGAACTACATTTTTTTCTTTTTCCTGCCGTGCTTTTTCCACCGCTGCATTCAAATATACAATTAACTGTAGCTGTAACCCATAATAAACATCTTCCAGCTGAAATTTTTGTGCTCCTGATTTATAATCAATGATTTTGATATAGATTTCATCTTCGTCCTCATAGAAATCCATTCTATCTACTACACCCTGTAATTCCAGGGTACCGCCGTTTTTAAGAGGAAGGCTGACAGCGGAAAGGTCTTTTCGACTTGCAAATCTCCATTCAAATTCTTCCGGCAAAAAATCGCCCCGTTTGATCTGTTCTGTCACCGCCCAGACCGTCCGTTTTACCAGCCGTTCCATCCGATCGATACAGGCTTCATTTCTGGCACTGCTGTGAAAAAGAACAGATCCCAGTTCTTCCACTGCCTGTCTCAGACAATTTTTGACCAGTTCATCCCTTTCTTTTGGCAAAAGTCCCCGAAATCCGGTTTCTCTTGATGTAACTTCCTTCGAAAACAATTCCATACATCTGTGGAGAATCTGCCCCATATCCACAGAACGGAGTTGAAATTTCTGTCTTTCTTTCAGCATTAATCCATACTGAAGAAAATGGGCAAAAGGACATTTTCCGTAGGTCTCAAGTCTGGTGACACTTGCATTCAGCCGGGTTCCATAGAGAGCTTTTGCTGCCTGCCGACTTAAAGAATCTTCCCGGTTGGTATAAAACCGTCCTTCGATTCCCTTTAAGATCCAGTTTTTTCCCTCTTCGGTCTGAAACATCCAGCTTAAAAAAGCCTGATCTTCTTCTCTTTCCCTTCCTTCCAGAAAATTGGACATTGCTTCTCTGATTCTGGGCAGAGAAGCCTTTTTCGTAAAGTAGGAATTTCCGTTTTCTTCTCCTTTTTTTACAGTCAGCTCCGGAAACAATAATTCGAGCCGCCCAATCAAATAAGAAGGCCGAATGGATTTTCCCTCCTGATCGACGGAAGAAAGCGTCAGATACAGTCCATCTGACGGCTTTGTCAGAGTCAGATAAAGATAAAACTGTTCCAGGGCAGTATTCTGTCTGGCACCGGGGGCAAGAGAAAACTTTTCCTGCCTTAAATACTCCCGATCCATATCACTTAAAATGCCGCCTCCATTTTGTGGTTTGGGTATCACTCCTTCATTTACTCCAAGAAAAAGAAGTACCTTTTTATGATCCATTCTGGTTCGTTCCACATCTCCGATGACAACCTGATCGATTCCGGGCGGAATCACACCAAGGCTCATCTGAGAAAGGCCGGCATCTAAGATCTTTAAAAGTTCTGAAAGAGTCATTTCCTCTTCTCCCAGAATCGCCGCAATTTTATCAAGAAGGTCCAATACAGCCGAATATACCTGGCTGTATGCCTTCATCATCACAAAGTCGCCCTCTTTTTCAAAACGCTGTTCTTCTGCTTTCAGCTTTTCCTCATAATTCATATGTACCATATAATGAAAAAGTGCTGTCAGATAGGAGCGAACCTTTTCCTGTTTCTTTCGAAATACAGGAAGGAGGGGCGCTAGCTCTTCCATCATTTTCTTTCTTGCATTTTCTGCCTGGTCAAATGTTTTTTCTCCCATTTTTCCCGGTTTTCTGGTAAATTCTTTGGTAAAGGCCGAATATCCCCGTATTCCTGTGGCCAAAAGATAGTTATCAAGGCTGTCCCCTTCTTCTCCTGTCATTTCAGTCATTCCATTTTTTATATAATGGCACACACTTTCATAGCTAAAATCATATTCCGCTAATGCAAATAAACCTCTGATGCATTCCACCAGAGGGTGGCTCCTCATTCCTCTGGTATCATCCAGAAAACAGGGGATCCTGTAATCAGCAAAAATCCGTAAAAGTCTGCTTCCATATCGTTCCAGATCACCGGATACAATCCCAATCTCCCGGTATCGATACCCTTTTTCTCTTACCAGCCCGGCAATGGTTCTGGCTGCAAAAAGAGCCTCTTCTTCCGGATTTTTCAAAAGATGTACCGTCAGATTTTTTGTTTTCTCCGGATAGGTTTCCGGTTTCGGCCGAAACAGATTTTTTTCCAGAAATGCCAGTTCCGAGTTCTGTTCAAATCGTCCCTGCCTCTTCCAGGTTCCCTCTATCTTCTTTTCACTGTAAATCAGCCAGTTTTCCAGAATCGGAACCTGATTTTTCCTGGCAATTTCCCGAAATGCTGCAATGGTCTCTTTACTCATGGCAAATAATTCATAGTCCAGAATTTTTTGAAAGCCAACCGCCTGTTCATCCATGGTAACCGTCACATACATATTGGAACAAAGCGGAAGAAGCTTTTCCAGAAACTCGTATTGAACCGGTGTAAAACCGGTAAAACCATCCAGGCATACAATACTGCCTCTTAAAAGAGACGATTCACCGGCCCGTTCTCCCAGAACTGACAGAAGCTGTTCGGCCACAATGTAATCCTGCCCCATAAAGGCTTCAAATTCACGAAGAACCACAGAAAGCTCTGATAACTTTTCATAAAGAAGGGTGCCTTTTTCTTCCTCGGCAACCTGTTTGTCCAGGGATTCTTTTGTAATCCGATACTGATAAAATTCAGATAAAAGAGATTTTAATTCATCCAAAAACCCCATTTTATCTCTGTTACTTCCAAACAGGGGAAGGTCTTTTTCTTTTTTCCCAAGAATTCTCTGCAATACCATGGTTTTTCCCAGGTCTTCCAGAATCACTCCCGGCTCCTTTCTGATTTCCTCAAAAACTTTATATGCAAGTCTGTGAAAACTGACAATGTCAATATTCATTGTACCATGAAGGGGATGCATATTGATCACAGTCTTTTGGGTATCCAGTGTAAACTGATCCGGTACAATCAGAATATAATTCTGTTCTGGATGTTCCATTGACTCTTTGATGATTTTTTGATAAAGAGCTGTGGATTTGCCGCTTCCACTTCTCCCAATGATAAATTGAAGTGCCATTTGCTATCCTCCTTTTCAAGATAAATTTGGAATAACTGCCTTTGCTCCCTCATACATTATAGTAATATTGAATAAGGAAGGGTATTACTATGGGAGCAAACACAAAAATATTCGTTTTTAAAGCAAAAGAATTGATTTATACCGGCATTTTTATTGTCCTTGGTATTCTTTTTATTCTTCTGCTCATCTTTATGTTTTTACCAAAACAGAAAACAGATCAGGAAACAAAGCCTACCATGCAGTATATGGCCGGTATCTATTCTTCCACCATCAACCTGGGTGGTTCCACGCTGGATGTTAAAGTGGCCGTCACTGACGAAAAAGTCACTTCCATATCCCTTTCCAACTTAAGCGAATCCACTGCTTCCATGTATCCGTTACTGGAATCGGCTGTAGAAGATATTAATAAACAGTTGGAAACTGTTGATTCCATCGATGACCTTACATTTAACAGTGACAGCCAGTATACCAACACCATTTTAAAACAGGCCATGAAAAATGCTCTTTCCAAAGCCGAAGCAGATTAACCAGCGTTCATTTTTTTGGCCAAAATCGAAAAACCGCAGCAGGCTTTTCAAAAGCTGATCTATGCTGCGGTTTTCTTTCGTCCACAAAAACAGTTTTCTGTTTTTCTTTTTCTTAATCTTCGATCTGAAGTTCCTCTTTTAATTCGTCCATCTGACTCATCCATACTGCAGGGCTTGCATCACTTGGCATCCTTAAATCTCCTCTTGGAGAAACTGCAATGGAGCCAACCTTTGGTCCATCCGGCAGACAGGAACGCTTAAACTGCTGAGCAAAGAATCTCCAGCAGAAGGTACGCAGCCATTTATAGATTGTTTTATCTTCATAATCACCTGCAAAGGTATGTTTTGCAATTCGGAAAATCTTCTTCGGACTAAAACCAAATCTTAACATATAGTAAAGGAAGAAGTCGTGAAGTTCATATGGTCCTACCAGATCTTCTGTTTTCTGAGAAATCACTCCGTCCACCGGAGGAAGAAGTTCCGGACTTACCGGGGTATCCAGTACATCCATCAGACTTGCACGAAGGCCTTCCTGATTGGTCGTATCTGCAAAATAACGTACCAGATGCCGTACCAGTGTTTTAGGTACAGAAGCATTCACGCCGTACATGGACATGTGATCTCCATTATAAGTTGCCCATCCTAAAGCCAGTTCTGATAAATCGCCTGTACCAATGACCAGACCATTGTATTTATTGGACAGATCCATCAAAATCTGAGTTCTTTCCCGGGCCTGTGAGTTCTCATAAGTAACATTGTGTAAAGAAGGATCATGTCCAATGTCTTCGAAATGCTGCTCTACTGCTTTCATAATACGAACTTCTTTTAAGGTTGCCCCAAGCTCTTTGGTAAGCGTCACCGCATTCTGGTAGGTTCTGTCTGTTGTTCCAAAACATGGCATAGTTACACAGATAATTTTCTCTCTTGGAATTTCTAACAAATCAAAGGCTCTGGCCGTTACCAATACGGCTAACGTAGAATCCAGCCCTCCAGAAATGCCAATGACAGCTGACTGTGCTCTTGTATGAGCCAAACGCTTTTTCAGACCCATGGCCTGTAAGGTTACAATCTCATCGCAGCGTTTTTCCCGCTCTGCCTGATTGGCAGGAATAAACGGGGTTTTAGAAAACTGTCTGGTAAGGGTTGTCTCTTCCGGTTTCATGGAAAAACGAACCATCTCATAGTCTTCCTCTGTCTCAGGCAGGAAGGTACTCATTCTTCTTCGGTCTGCAGCCAGTCTGTTTAAATCAATTTCGCCGCAGATCATGCCATTCTGAAAACGTTTGCTTTCCGCTAAGACTGTTCCGTTTTCACAGATCAGGTTATGGCCGCTGAATACAACATCTGTGGTAGATTCCCCTTCTCCGGCATCTGCATAAACATAGGCGGAAACCAGGCGGGCAGACTGCATGGAAACCAGATTCTTCCGGTATACTTCCTTCGTCGTTGTCTCTACACTGGCTGACGGATTGACAATAATGGTCGCTCCCTTCATTGCATGATGACTACTTGGCGGAAGCGGAGTCCATAAATCCTCACAAATCTCACATCCAATGATAAAATTAGGCATCTCTTCACAGGCAAACAAAAGGTTGGCACCGAAGGGTACTTCTTCCCCAAGAAAATGTATCCATTCTACTTTTTTTGGTCCTCTGGTAAAATGTCTTGCCTCATAAAACTCAGAATAATTCGGAATGAACTGTTTAGGTACAATTCCAAGTATCTTTCCCTGATAAACAAAAACCGCACAATTATATAATTTTCCATAAAACTCCAAAGGAGCCCCAAAAACAGTAATCATATTCTGATTCATAGACCAGTCTTTGATTTCCTCTATCTCTTCTTTTACACTTTCCAGCAATGTCCCCTGGATAAACAGATCACTGCAAGTATAAGCAGTCAGGCATAACTCAGGCAATAAGAGCAGTCTTGCGCCTTCCTTCGCTGCCAAATCCATGCCTTCTCTGATTTTCTCACCGTTAAATACAGGGTTTGCCACCAGCACATCCGGTGTCATTGCTGCCACTTTCAAAAATCCGTCTTTCATGTCTTCCTCCATCTGTATTTTTTTCTACTGTTTCTATTGTATCACCTTTCCTAACCAGTCTGCAATGGGAACAAGAGCCATTGGTAAAAAAATGGCCGGCAGATAATTCATCAGTTTTAATTTGGTAAGTCCCAGCATATTAAGACCCAGGCCTAAAATCAAAAGACCGCCGGCACAGGTCATCTCATTAATGACTGCATCGGTCAGAAATGGTGCAATCCACTGAGCCAAAAGAGTAATGCTTCCCTGAAATACCAGTACAAAAGCAGAAGCAAACAAAACACCTACCCCTAAAGAGGAGGCAAAAATCATAGAAGATACAAAGTCCAGGGTTGACTTGGTAAATAACATGCTATGATCTCCGGTCAGTCCGCTTTGCAAGGAACCTACAATAGTCATTGCTCCCACACAAAAGACCAGACTTGCCGTCAAAAATCCTTCTGCAATAGAAGTTTTCTCTCCTTCTTTCTGAAATCGTTTTTCCAGGCGGTCTGCAAATCGATTCAGTTTTCCGTCTAAATCAAAAAAACCGCCTATCATAACTCCCAGTACAATTGAGATAATCGTAATTAATATATTTTCTCCTTCTAAACCACTTGTTATTCCAATAAAAATCGTGCAAAGGGCCAGACCTTTCATCACCATATCACTGATATCTTCCCGAATTCCCTTTTTCAGAAACAATCCAATGCTTCCGCCGATTAATATTGTTGCCACATTTACCAAGGTGCCTAACATAATAACCTCCTCTTTTTCCTTCTTTTGCATAGAAAATTCGGCTTCTTTTTGCTTTCCCAAAAAGAAGCCGAAGGCTTATCTTCCTAGCCAATCACATGGCTCATATTGTAAAGTCCTGCCGGCTTTCCAGCCAGAAAAACAGCTGCCTCAACGGCACCTTTACCAAATACAGCTTTTGAGTAAGCGGTATGTTTCAATTCAATCACTTCATCGGTTCCGGCAAAAATCACCTCATGTTCTCCGACAATGGTGCCACCTCTTACTGCACTTAATCCAATTTCTTTTTTCGGACGCTGGATTCTTCGTCCGCTTCTGTCATAGACATATTCGTATTCATTGCCCATCGCTTCGTTGATCGAATCCGCAAGAGCAAGGGCTGTTCCGGAAGGAGCATCTACTTTTTTTCTATGATGCTTCTCCACAATATCAATATCAAAACCTGCCGGAGCCAGAACACTAGCAGCTTCCTTTAGAAGTTTCATCAACGTATTGATTCCAAGAGACATATTGGCAGAACGAAGAACCGCAACTTCTTTGCTGGCCTCTTCTGCCTTTTTTAACTGCTCTTCGGATAATCCTGTAGTACATAATACGACCGGAGTTTTGGTCCGGACTGCATATTCCAGTAAATGATCCACAGCCGGTGCTGCGGAAAAATCTACAATCGCATCAATCTCTACATTGCAATCATCAATATTGGTAAAAACCGGATATCCATTGTTTCTGTTGTCTACTGCATCTACACCGGCCGCAATCTCTACTCCATCCATCTCAGCTACAATATTGCTGATTACCTGGCCCATTGCTCCATTACAGCCATGCATCATAAGTCTGGTCATCGCTTTTCTTCCTCCAAGCTTTTCTTCTGTCTTATAAAATTCCTACTGCTTTCATTGTATTTTCCAGTAAAGTAACATGTTCCGGTTCTAATTCTGTCATCGGTCCACGCATTCTTCCACTACAAAGTCCCATCAATTCCACTGCTTTATTAACAGGAATCGGATTTACTTCACAAAACAGAGCATGAATCAAATCCAGATACTTCATCTGCAGTTCCAGGCTGCCTTTTGTATCTCCTGCCATATATTTTGCAACAATGTCATGGGTCTCCTGTGGAGCTACATTAGATAATACGGAAATAACACCCAGGCCGCCCAGAGATAAAATCGGAACAATCTGATCATCATTTCCGGAATATAAATCAATCTCTCCATTGGTTCGATTCATTAATTCCGCTACCTGGGAAATATCACCGGTTGCTTCTTTAATTCCAATTACGTTGTCTGCTTCTTTTACAATTTGTGCTGCAGTAGCTGGTAAAATATTACATCCTGTTCTGCTTGGCACATTATACATAATAACAGGAAGATCGGTGGATGCTGCGACTGCTTTGTAATGTTTTACAAGTCCCTTCTGAGTTGCCTTATTATAATAAGGGGTTACTACCAATGCGCCGTCTGCGCCGGCCTTTTCGGCTTCCTGTGTCAGGTAGATCGCTGTCTCTGGGCAATTAGATCCTGTTCCTGCAATCACAGGAATTCTCTTGTTAACATGAGCCGCACAGGCACGAATTACTTCAATATGCTCTTCGTGGGTTAACGTAGAAGCTTCTCCTGTGGTTCCGCAAATAATAATACAATCTGTTCCATTTTCAATCTGATAATCAATTACTTTCTCTAACTGGTCGTAATCAACCTCCAGATTATCCTTAAAAGGTGTAACCAATGCTACGCCTGCACCTGTAAAAATTGCCATGATTTATTTCCTCCTTTTGTTTCTTGCCAATCCAACTAAAACGACAGTAAATCTTCTTTTTCTGTCCGGGAAATGATTCGTCGAATCGTTCCATCCCATTCATTTAAACATGAAGAAACAGGCCGACAAAGTGCCGACCTGTTATGCTCTATAAAAGGAACATCTCAAACATTAAGCAGCACTCCATCCAAAGATGACAGTGGCACGGTTCTTCACCGGGCCCCCAGAACATATATAACAGGGATTATATATCTCTTCGGCATATTCCCCTTTCCTCTGCAATCCTCTGTTCCCTGAACATCCTGCAGGATACTGATGTCACATGCGCCTCTACCTTAATATTCATAAGAATGTATTCATCATAGCATTCCGCTGGTAAAAAGTCAACCGTCTTTTCAGGATAACGGTGTCTCCTTAATTGCCTCAATCTGATAAATATCGTCTGCCATATCTGCAAGTCCCTCCGGAAGAACTCTTCCCGTAAGAATCAGTTCCATCTCTTCATTTTTTTCCTGTAAAAGTTCTCTGGCTGCTTCCACAGATAAAATTTCATAATCAATCAGGCCAAGAAGCTCATCAATGACCAGAATATCACATTGTCCTGTGGTAAGAACTTTCCTGACATAATTCAGACCGTTTTTAATATTCTGATATTCTTCCTCTTTCTGCTCACTGGTAAGCTCAGAATATCCGCTATGTGCTTTTTCAAATCGGAATAACTTAATCTCCGGCTCCAGTCGCTTTAATAAATCCAGTTCTTTACAATCTCTTCCTTTTAAAAACTGAACAATCATAACAGACTTGCCAAGTCCAGCCTCTCGAATACAAATACCAAGAGCTGCCGTTGTTTTTCCCTTTCCCTCTCCATAATAAATCTGGATTGATCCATTCATTTCTCATCACCTCAGTAGATACTATCATTCTCATTTGCGCCGGAAAAGCGGCAGTTATCTCCGCAGTCTTTGCTTTATTCTTCTTCTTTCAGTTCTAATTTATTAACTGAAACTTCATAAGCAATCCGGTTTACGACCTGACTTTCTCCGACCTTTTTCTGATACTCCCGGCTCTGAATTCTTCCCCAGACCTGAATTCGTTCACCGACGGAAAGCTTTCCTGCAAAACGGGCATTTCTGCCCCAGCAGATACAAGGTATGTAATCAGACTTTCCATAAGCCCTGTTCACAGCAAGCAAGAGGTCTGCAATCTCCCTTCCAAGAGGGGTCATGCGGTATACAGGAGGTTTACAAATATACCCATCCAGAAAAATATAATTGGGTTTTCTGTTTCCAATCTCATCAATAAACTCAATCTCTCTCACAAACATGGACAAAATCAAATGATTTCTATTTTCTTCATGCCGATTATAGGAACGAAACTGTCCCTTTGCCTCAATCTTCTGTCCAATATATTCTCCTGTTACATCAATCAGACGTTCTGACACCAGAAGAGGAATGATATCATCTGTATCACTTAACCGATTTACAAGAAGTTTTACAGTATAAAACCCTTCCCCGAAAATCTCATGGCTGTATTCAAAGTCTGAAACGATCTCCCCTGCAACCATCACCTGATTATTTTTGAATATCTTCTCTGTCATATTCTTTCTCCCTTCCACGTATCGTAAATTCTCGTTTTTATTTTGTATACTCTTAATATCTATTCACGATACCGGGAAAAAAGAACTGAAATTTCCTCTTTTCAATCAGGTTTTTCTTCTTATTTTTTCCTTTTGATGTCTTCTAAGGTTCCGTCCCGTTCTGCTTTTCGCTATAGAACAACGGTATCACAGCACATACCGATTGTCAAGAAAAAGAGGAGTCGCATACCCTACAACTCCTCTTGCTTTTCCTGTCATTTCTGAGTTTTATCCTGTCCCTATATTCTCTTGATTCTTGCCAGTGCTTCCAGCGTATCTTCATATTTACCGAATCCGGTCAATCTGAAATATCCTTCTCCGCATGGACCAAATCCTGAGCCCGGTGTTCCAACCACATTGGCTTTCTCCAGTAAGTAGTCAAAGAATTCCCATGAGGTCATCGTTCCCGGTGTTTTTAACCATACATAGGGAGAGTTTACACCTCCGGATACGGTGTATCCCATATCTGCAAGACCATCCCGGATCGTTCTTGCATTTTTCATATAATAAGCAACCTGTTCTTTTGTCTGGGCCATACCTTCCGGTGTATAAACAGCAGCTCCTGCTTTCTGTACCATATAAGATACACCATTAAATTTGATTTCCTGATGTTTCAGCCATAAGGTATTTAAGGAAACATCATCCCGAACCAGTTCTTTTGGCACTACTGTATATCCAAGACGAGTTCCTGTAAATCCTGCATTCTTGGAAAAACTTCTCATCTCAATTGCACAGGTTTTTGCTCCTTCACATTCATAGATGGAATGAGGGACATCCGTTTCTGTAATATATGCTTCATAGGCAGCATCAAAAATAATAACTGCTCCTGTTTTATTTGCATAATCTACCCATTCCTGTAACTGGCTTTTGGTAATTGTGGCACCTGTTGGATTATTCGGAAAACATAAATAAATCAAATCAGGAGTCTCTTCCGGAAATTCCGGAGCAAAGCCATTGGAAGCGGTACATGGCATATAAATCAGGTTGCTCCAACGCTGCTTTTCTTCCACGTAATCACCTGCTCTTCCAACCAAAGCGTTAGAGTCTACATAAACCGGATAAACCGGGTCGCAGACAGCTACTTTACAGTCCAGGCTGAAAATATCTCCCAAATCCGCAGAATCACATTTTGCTCCATCATTGACAAAGATTTCATCAATTCCAATATCAATTCCCCTTGCCGCAAAATCATGTTCACGAATCGCTGTTCTTAAAAACTCATATCCTTCATAATCGGGGTACCCCTTAATTGCCTTTCCAATCTCATCAGAGGCTTCATGCATCGCTGCTACTACAGCCGGCGCCATTGGAAGAGATACATCTCCGATTCCAAGACGTACAATGGTCTTATCCGGATTGGCCTCAGAAAATTCTTTTACTTTTCTTCCGATGGTAGCAAACAGGTAGCTTCCCGGTAATTTCAAATAATTTTTATTAATCATCTTATTGTTCTCCTTCCATGAAAAAAGTAAAAAGCCGCAACGCTTTTTATCCGCTTTATTCTAGCACAGTAATAAACACATGTCCATATTTTGCAATCGAATTTTTATTCCCTTACTTTTCTTAAGCATTTTCTCTTAAAAACATCGGAAAAACAGAAAAATTGCTTATTTTTCTTTCGTTATTACAAGGCAAAAAAAGACTAGAATTGCTTTCTTTTTTGCCTTTTCTCCTTCTGGTACCTATAGTATAATGAAAAAAAGATTTTGTGGATTGGGGGGCAAATTATGTTAATTTTAAATAAAAATAATATTGTATCCTATTT
>JALEPU010000084.1 GCA_022766905.1 Lachnospiraceae bacterium | reverse complement strand
CTTATAATACTGGCTGATTAAAAAATCCACCAGATGATTCAGCTTATGCCGGAACGTATTATATTCTTCATCCGCTAACTGACCGGCCTCCTGACTGATCATGACCTCTCTTAATCTTTTGATGGAAAATCCGAGGTTTTTATGTTCCTTTAATATAATAAACCTGTAATATTCCTGAACAACATGCTGTTTCGCCTTATCAGTATCTGCTCCCAGTGCCCGGAATAAAATGGCAAGATCCTTTTTTCCTGAGGTTTCAAAGAATTTTGAATTCAGATTTTTCACACGCGCGGAGTAAATCTTATCAAGCGCTTTTCTCGCATTTCTGATACAAACAGAAGTCGGATCATCGCTGCTCGGTTCATCTTCCAAACGATAAATCATCGCTCGCTGTTCCAAATCTCCGTGTGCGGTAGCCTGTCTGACCATACCTAAAGTCGCAAGAAGATAATAGCAATGCTCTTTATGTTCATTCCATTTATCTTCATTTCCTTCTTTTTTGACACGTTTGCCTTTTGCATCCAGAAGAAGTGTGTTTCCAAAATATCCGAGCTGAGGCTGCGACAAGAATGTTTCAAAAGAATGATACCGGTCTCGTTCATTCTGCTTTTGAGAATTTTTGAGCTTCTCAAATTTCTCATAAGAAACTTTAAATCCAATACTTCCAATGAGATCATCATTTTCCGGGCCGGTTGAACGAAGCATATTATTCAGTTCATAAACGATATTATTGGCAAAAACTGACAGTATTTTTGAAATATCAAGCACATTATATGCTACCTGAATATGGATATTGTCTTCAAATGCCTTTCCGAAGAAGATTTCTTCATGTTTTTCTTTGAGATAAACCAGATCTTGTCCGGCTTTTTTTCTGGAAACCCTGGGATCATCCGGCTTTGCGTCTTTAACAATACGACCAGATACATTGAACTTCTTTTCTTCCGCACCAGAAATGACAGTAAGTACCGATTCGTCGCTTATATTTGTTACGATTCCTTTTTCCACATACTTTTCACGACTGGCACTGTTTCCGTTGGCAAAGGATGTAACAAGCAATTTATCCTTGCTTAAAGTGAAAATAGATTTTACTCCGGCCGCTTTAGCCTTTGATTTCAAAATTTTGGCAGAATCGGGATCATCCGCTTCAATTTTACGGATCCGTTTTAAATACTTCTCGTTCTCTTGCCTTTTTTCCTCCGCCCTTAAAAGCTCTTCCATTTCTTGCTTTTTTGCTTCGGCTGCCTTGATTTTTTCTAACTTTTTTGCATTCTGCTCAAGTTTACGTTCTTTTGCTTTGCCCTTTTTTGGGGGACTGAGTTTTTCTTTCTTTCCCATTTTAGACTCTCTTTTCTTTCAAATGACAGTTATTGTGTCATGTTCCGTATACTGCAGTGACATTCCTCTTTGTTATTCCGGAATTCCTAATTCCTTTTTTAACCCTTTTACAAGAATCGCAGAATAATTTACATTACGCTCTTTTGCCAGCATATCCAACCAGACAGGAATCGTAAGAGTCTTCTTAGTGTATATCACTTTGGTAAGGCTTCTAAAATACGGCATCCAGACATTGATAAACACCACCCGTTGTTTTTCGGTTACTTTAGGAATGACGTCCTGGCCGGGAAGCTCTCTTCCGGTGCTCTCGTACTCTTCAATTGCAAGAGTTAAAACCTCCTGAGCCGCTTTCACAGGATCGTCTCCTTCTTCAACGCAAGTCGCTGTACCGTCAAACATAGGAAAGTGAATGCTGATGCATCCATTTTCACTGTAATCAAATACTGCAGCGTATGTGTAGTTCTCAGACATTTTTGTCACCTCAATTATTTTTATTGTACCATGTTTATTTCGGCCAGGATCCTGATGTATGCCTCCTATTCTTCTGATACAATAGATTTACCAACTTCTAATGCAGCTACATTAAGACCGGTAGTAGTTCCGGCGCCTGCGATACTTCCAAGAGAAGCGGCTACAGTTTCGATACCTGCCGAAGCAGCTGCGGCGCTAACTGCATTAGCTACGCCGGTTCCCAATGCAACATTGCCTGCTGCAACAATAGTACCAATCGCACCGGTAGATGCGAGAACAGCAGATGATGCTACAGCAGCTGCTTCTACTGCAGTGGCAGCAAGACTTAATAATAATAACATGGACATCTCCTCCTTTAGTTCGCTTCTGTCATGTTCTTTACGCTCTCTATTATAACACGTATTTAACACGTGTCAATACTTTTGAGGAAATTTTTTCGATTTCTATAGAACTTTGACTTTTCTGAACATTACATGGAGGTTACGCTGAGGCCGCTACGTCGCATAAATACTTCTTGAATATACAAAGTTTTTATAGTATAATAAAATTGCTTTTAGCGAATTCATAGATCCTTACATTTTGGTAGTGTCTGTTTTTTTCAGAAAACCCAATCTAAGGAGGAAAGAATATGAATTATCGCCAAATTGAAAAGTTATTACGTAAAAACGGATGGAAGGAAGTCAGAACCAGAGGAGACCATCATCAGTTCAAGCATCCTGATGGCCGTTTTGTAACAGTGCCTGACAGAAAGGACTACTGTATCGGAACACTTAAATCAATTGAAAAAAGCACTGGCCTGCTTCTTAGGAAGTAGGCTTTTTCTTTTTTCTCTCCCGGGTGCAGTATGCTCGATCTCTTGGATAATGAACACAGAGATATCGAAATTGGGATCAGGTACTTGCCTGAATTAAAGTTCTGTTCTACACATTATTCTCGGAATGAATATCTTGAATTAATAATCTGCATTCTTTTTGAAGATTTTCAAGCATTCTGCAATTTGAACTGCGATTTAGCCTTGTATCTCTAATCTCCTGAATGTTTCCATCTATAATTGCTATGGAAGTTTCAAGCGGTCGATTAACATTGTCCTTAATATACTGCCGTGCAAAGTCTTCAAGTTCATTTGCTGCCGCATTAAACTGGCTTCTTATGTTCTGCCGATTTGTTTTCAAATCCTTTCGGGCTTTTTCCTCATCCTGCTCCACTTTTATCTGCATAAATGCAGATAATCCCACACCTAAAACATTTAGAACCTGACCGCCTATAGCAATTCCTTTTGTAATTTTTATAGCCTGCCATGGCTTGAATTTAAAATTTACGCCATGACCAACCTTCAAGACCATCTGATGAATAGTACTACCTGAGAAATTAGTAAGTTTCAATCCCCCCTCTGCACCGGCTTTGTAAGCCTTGTTTAATATATCCTTGCCAGCATTTTGAAATTCGGAACCTGCGTTGGTAATAACTCTCTTGATTCCATCCGGAAACCCATCAAACTTACCGCTAAGTCTTGCTTTCAATTCTTTGGAAAACTCAGAATTCTCTATAATGTCTAGTTGTTGTCCTATTTCATTCAGACGTGCCTCAATGACCTCAATAGCTTCTGACTGGCTTTTCTCAATGATATTATCCGCTTGTCTTACTGAGTTCTGAAGCGCTTCCTCTACTTCATCTTGTTTGCAACCCTCAACTAATAAATTAGCGGCATCTAAACCGATATCACGAATTTGGGATGCAGCGTTTGTGTAAATGTCCGTAACTTCCTGCTGCATTCTCCCTTTTGCTTCTATAAAGAAATGTCTCTGCTGCATGAAGCTTTCTTCCAATGCGCCAATATCATCATCTGACGATTTTGGTTGCAGTTGTTTAATAGCTTTTTCTAATTGTTCATCCACGATATACAATTCTGTGGTTAGTTTTGACGGGATACTTTTCTCTTTTACAAAACGATTTAATGTTTTGATAAATTCTAAATATCCGCTTCGAGCTTCCAACTCGTCCGCCAATTTAGGATCATCGTCCCTTTCATCAATACTTTCAAGGTACGATTCAGCATCCAAGAAAGAAAGGTTAAGCTGTTCTGGCGTATATGGCTCCAAAATCCTTTTTAAATCCTCTCTGATAATGTTTTGTTGCTCACTTGTATTACCTTTAGCAGTTCGTTCCATTTTATTAACGACAAGAATCATTTCGCCTGCCTTATCTTTATCTATTGCCAGCTTCCTAAAATGACTTGCCATATAGGAATCAAATAGTTCATTTGTAATTACGAAAACCAGCATATCTGCTGAAGCAATTGCTTTATAAGAGATTTCATCATGATCAGGTCTTAATTGTGTGTGAATGCCAGGTGTATCAATAACCTCTATGCCATTCCAATCATATATATGAGTCTGTTGCGTTGTAATACCTGCTCCTATTGCAATATCGTTTCTACCAGTAAGCATTTTCAATATTGAAGATTTTCCTGCACTGTACTGACCTGCAAAAACTAAACGAATAGAATTTTGCTTATTATCTTTTACCTGAAAATCAACACCTGCCGATAAAAGAGCTTCTTGTACTTTTTCTTTTAATCGCGCACTTTTCTGGGCATACTCTGCCATTCTAAACATAATTAACACCTCACTACTGCATAATTAATAATCCTGAAAACTGTTGAGCCAAGCGCACTCTATTTTGGGTATTAGGTGTAGCATTTTCTAAAGGTACATGTGCCACCCCTATCTTTTCTTCAATATTGATGTGGCTCCTGTCGATTTCTTTACCAATGACTCTTGAAATCAAAATTTTCATATTATCTGTATCGTAAACAAAATGTATACGTTCAGACATAAGATTATATAATCCATCGACTTGTTCTTTAGGAAAAACAGTACCATCATTCAGTTTAATCATGCTAATATTTCCTGGAATTCTTGCAACTGACAATACATGGTATTGTAATCCGTCTGCTCCGATCAGCTTGATCGCTTCTTCCAGTATTTGTTTATTAAGCTCCATTAAATGATCATTTAATCCCCAGGCCAACTCCCTCTGGGTATCAGCAAGACGAAAGATAACTGAATTGATTCTATCCATCTCTTTCAGCAAGCGTTCTATTTTTGCAGACACAAGTGAATCCAGATTTTTCGCCATTTGAGTTTGTAATGTATCACATATTCTGGAAACATTATCCCTAAGCTTCTTTTCAAGTTTGGTTCGTGCCTCGTATTCTTTTTCATCACGGCTCTTGAATAATAATGATCCTCCAATCCTTAATACAGATACTGCCAATGCAGCCCATCCTAGGGGTCCCGCTGCAGCAGCACCAACTAAATATGCAATTCCAGCTGCTATGGACAATCCCCCATTTATGGCAATTGATGACCAGTCCCAAAGCTTTTTGGCATCGATTATCTTTTTCATCTTCAAGGACTTATCACCAGCAAACGAAGTAGAAAACTTTAACTCGTTTGTAATCTCTCTAGAAATCTCTTTAAGTTTATCATTGCATTTCATTTCCAAATCTTCAAGAAGTTCTTGACATCGCACTTCTACCTTTTTGGATTTTAATAATGCATTCCAAGCCTTGTCAGCATTCTTATCGTCAAAGTGGTTCTCTGCAAAAGAAGCAATTTCTCCGTTTAATTCACTTTTAATATTAACAATCAGTGACTTTATTTGCGACTTTCCATCCCGATAAAAATGGTTTTTCCAATCATCAAATTGTCTCTTTTTTGTGAGAATGGTACGCCCCTGAACACTATTTACTTGACTCTGTTCCAAAAGGCGTTCCATTGATTCCAGGATAGGATTAGAAATAATATCTATAAAAGTCTTTATTCTGTAGAATTCTCCTTTCGTCCGAACCTGCTCAACAATCATTTTTTTCAGGTTCTCTACGCGACTGATTGTATAAAATTCCTTGCTTCGTTCTTTATCCTCCGTACACTGTGCCAAATAAGCTGACATTAAGTGTACGTACACGAATGGAAGATGGCTCCATGTCTGTCCATACTGTTCTGAGAAGAGCAGAAACTGATTACGAATCTTGCTTAAGCGTTCCATATCAAAACGTTTGTTAATATCGCGTATTGCAAGCTTTATGCTCTTGTCAGCAGATATTGCAACTTTTACATTCATGATGCAGATAATTGGTTTCCCAAGATTTACGATTTTGCTAAAACATTCTGCTTCAGCCACCTGAGGTGCATCATCCGTAATTAGAAATAAAATTAAATCTGCCATTTTAGCTGCTTCAAAAGCAAGCTGTTCATCCTCTTCACCTTCAAAAGCACCTATTCCGGGTACATCTGTTATTTCCATGCCGTTCCAAGTGTACTTTCTGACATCTTTTGTTGTTCGCTGAGAACCTTTACCAATAGAAGTTCCGTCTCCCTCGGTCAAAATTTCCATCAGCGTTGATTTACCAGCCATTGTTCTTCCAAATAGTGTAATTGAAAATATTGATAGATTTTCGTGTAAATTTTGCAGATCTTCTTTAAAAGTAAATGATAAACGGTTAAACGCACTTCTTATATCGGCCAATTGACTTTCTAATAATTCTGTAGCTTCCGGTGCATAACATGGAGAGCTATTAAAATCAATGGTTGTACTCTGAACTTTTTCTTGTGCTGAATACAATACCCGATTTAATTTTTTTTCTTTTGTTGAAGCAATTTTATATCCGACCTTAGCGGTTTTTTTACATTCATTCAGTACTTTTTTTAAATCATTCTCTTCCATAACTACCTTGTACTATGTTTTGTCATTTATCTGAGTTTATATTTCCGGCTTTTTCTCAAATTTTGAACATCTCTGCCAGAATGCCGTTCGCGCTTGTATTGCATACATACACCTGATTTTTCGTGGTCGTATCCCCATAGACCAACTCTGACCGGTTTGGGTCGGATGGAGGAAATACTGGATTTATTTCAGATATTTTACGGTTTGTTTCTTTTGGTTTTCCGGAGTTCCGGGTATATTCTCTTTAATGATACGAATTACTTTTTGTTTCATATTTTCGAATTCATTGGGATTCCTTACGTTCATTTTCGTTTTCTCCTGTGGTTAGAGCGTTTTATTTCTTAATCTGAGGATACCGTTGGCTGTCCCTTTAACCAAAGCTCCAACCCTTTTTCACCATATACCTCTACTGTGACCAGCCAGCTTCCATCATCCTGCTCTTTGGCCTCTGCCGTTGGAAGACGATCCAAAACCGCATTAATATCGGAACCGTTGTAGGTAAAACTGGTTTTATGAAGCTTCCCGCCATACATAAACGGAATCCTCTTTCGGAATTCTCCTTCCTGAAAACGATCCCGGTAGGGAATTTGGAAGCTGTGTTCCGTAATATTATATGATTTAAAGCGATCAATCCGATAGATGGTAGGATAACCGGGATGCTTTTCATCATTGTCGCCGATGTAGGCGATTAGATAGAAGTAGTATTCCGAACACATAATCCCCACCGGTTTAACATCAGCTGTGGTGATCTCTCCGTTGGTTTTCTGGTATTCCAGATGGACGATTTTATGCTGCTGGACGGCGGTTCCCAACTCCCAGATCGTGTCAATCAGGTGCTTTCCGTGTCT
>JALEPU010000073.1 GCA_022766905.1 Lachnospiraceae bacterium | reverse complement strand
CCAGGTCTAATTTTACTTTTGCTTCATGAGCAATTGCAGGAAGGTGAAGCATGGAGTTTGTAGAACATCCAAGAGCCATATCTACTGTCATTGCATTTAAAAATGCTTTTTCTGTCATAATATCTCTTGGTTTAATATCTTTTTCCAAAAGTTCCATCACTTTCATACCTGCATGTTTTGCAAGACGAATTCTTTCTGAATAAACAGCAGGAATGGTACCATTGCCACGAAGACCCATTCCAAGTGCTTCTGTCAAGCAGTTCATGGAATTTGCAGTATACATACCTGAACAGGAACCGCAGGTTGGACAGGTCTTTTCTTCATATTCTTTTAATTCTTCATCACTGATTTTTCCGGCTGCATGGGCACCAACTGCTTCAAACATACTGGAAAGAGATGTTTTACATCCATGGATTCTTCCAGCCAGCATTGGCCCGCCGCTTACAAATACAGTAGGAATATTAATTCTGGCTGCTGCCATTAATAGACCCGGTACGTTCTTATCACAGTTCGGTACCATAACAAGGCCGTCTAAAGCATGGGCAGTTGCCATACATTCTGTACTGTCCGCAATCAATTCTCTGGTTACAAGGGAATATTTCATTCCCTGATGTCCCATGGCAATTCCATCACAAACTGCAATTGCAGGGAACACAATCGGAGTACCGCCGGCCATCGCAACTCCCATTTTCACAGCCTCAACGATTTTGTCCAGATTCATATGTCCCGGAACAATCTCATTATAAGAACTAACAATACCAATTAAAGGTCGATTCATCTCTTCTTCGGTAAATCCCAGTGCATTAAACAAGGATCTATGTGGAGCCTGCTGATCTCCTTTTGTCACCTGGTCACTTCTTTTCATATCCATTTTCCTTCTTTCTATTTTTCACTGATTTATGTATAATTTTTTGCTCTATTTTTTGCTCTGTCTTTTCCAAATAATCTGATTTTTAAATGCAGGCAGCAATAGCATCTCCCATCTCTTTTGTACCCACCAAGGTATGTCCCTCAGACATAATATCGACGGTACGATAACCCTGTTTTAATACCTCTTTTACTGCTGCTTCAATTGCGTCTGCCTCTTTGTCAAGGTCAAAAGAATACCGAAGCATCATGGCAGCAGATAAAATTGTAGCAATCGGGTTCGCTTTATTCTGTCCTGCAATATCCGGAGCAGATCCATGGCTTGGCTCATAAAGTCCTAATTTTCCTTCTCCCAGACTTGCGGAAGAAAGCATTCCAATAGACCCGGTTACCATAGAAGCTTCATCAGATAAAATATCACCAAACATATTTTCCGTCAAGACCACATCAAACTGAGTCGGGTCTTTTACAAGCTGCATCGCACAGTTATCTACCAGCATATGTTCTAATGTGACTTCCGGATAATCTTTTGCTACCTCTTCTACCACTTTTCTCCAAAGTCTGGAAGAATCCAGTACATTGGCTTTATCTACACTGGTTACTTTTTTCCGACGCTTCATTGCAGTCTCAAATCCTTTGACTGCGATTCTTCGGATTTCATTTTCATTGTAAGTCAGACTGTCATATGCAGTTAAGACTCCATCTTCTACTACTGTTTTTCTTTCTCCAAAATAAAGTCCACCCGTCAGCTCTCTCATAACAACAAAATCAAATCCATCTCCAATAATAGAGTCTTTCAAAGGACACGCTCCTTTTAATTCTTCATATAAGACAGCAGGACGCATGTTGGCAAACAGGCCTAACCCTTTCCGGATTGCCAGAAGTCCGGCTTCCGGTCTTTTATCTGCCGGAAGTTTATACCATGGTGATGTCGTTGTATCACCGCCGATGGAACCCATTAAAATCCCGTCGCTTTTCTTTGCTTTTTCCAAAGTTTCCTCAGTAAGAGGTACTCCGTAAGCATCGATGGAAGCTCCTCCAAGAAGAAGCTGTTCATAGCGGAACGTATGTCCGAACTTTTCAGCTACTTTATCCATAATCTTCATTGCTTCATTGACAATCTCCGGTCCAATACAGTCTCCTTTGATTACGGCTACCTTGTATTCCATTTTCTATCCACTCCTAAGTTATGATCTTATCTTTTTTAGAAAGCAGATTTTCAAAAATCCACTTTATTTTTTATTTCTGATTGATGTAATTCATCAGACCTTCCGCCTGAATGATTTTTTGCATAAATTCAGGAAATGGCTGTCCCTTAAACTCGGTTCCCTTTGTTTTGTTGTAAATCATACCGGTATCAAAGTCAACTTCCACTTCATCTCCTGCCTCAATTCCTTTTGCTGCTTCCGGACATTCTACAATCGGAAGACCAATATTGATTGCATTCCGGTAAAAAATACGAGCAAAAGTCTCTGCAATGACACAGCTTACTCCGGCTTCTTTAATTGCAAGAGGGGCATGTTCTCTAGAAGAACCACATCCAAAATTCTTATTGGCAACCATAATATCGCCAGGTTTTACTTTATTTACAAATTCTTTATCAATATCTTCCATACAATGCTTTGCCAGTTCTTTTCCATCGGAAGAATTCAAATATCTTGCCGGAATAATTACATCTGTATCTACATTATCTCCATATTTATGTACAGTACCACATGCTTTCATAATGTTTTCCTCCTATAATCCCAGATCCTGTGGGCATGAAATTTTACCAGTTACAGCAGAAGCTGCGGCAACAGCCGGACTTGCCAGATAAACTTCTGAATCTACATGTCCCATACGTCCTACAAAGTTACGATTTGTGGTAGATACTGCACGCTCACCGGCAGAAAGAATACCCATGTAACCACCCAGACATGGACCACAGGTAGGGGTACTTACAACAGCTCCCGCCTGAATAAAGGTAGTAATGAGTCCATTCTCAACGGCCTTTAAATAAATTGCCTGAGTAGCAGGAATGATAATACATCTCATTCCCTTTGCCACTTTTCTTCCTTTCAGAACTTTTGCTGCAATTTCTAAATCATCATATCTTCCATTGGTACAGGAGCCAATGACTACCTGGTCGATTGGAATGTCATCAATTTCCTCCATGGTTCTTGTGTTTTCCGGAAGATGCGGGAAAGCAACCGTCTGTTTTAATTCAGATAAATCAATCACATAAGTTTCATCATATTCGGCATCTTCATCTGCTTCATATACGGTATATTTCTTTGCAGAGTGTTCTTCCATGTATGCGATGGTCTTTTCATCTACCGGGAAAATACCATTTTTTGCACCGGCTTCAATGGCCATATTACAAACAGTAAAGCGGTCATCCATTGTTAAAGAGGAAACGCCTTCTCCGACAAATTCCATAGAGCGATAGCGGGCACCGTCTACGCCAATCATGCCAATAATATGTAAAATCAAATCTTTTCCGCTTACCCATGGTGAAAGTTTGCCTTTTAACACAAATTTGATTGCTGAAGGTACTTTAAACCAGGCTTTTCCAGTCATCATGCCGGCACCCATATCCGTACTTCCAACACCGGTGGAAAATGCTCCCAACGCTCCATAGGTACAAGTATGAGAATCAGCTCCAATGCAGGTCTCCCCTGCAACAATCAACCCTTTTTCCGGCAAAAGAGCATGCTCGATCCCCATCTCTCCCACTTCAAAATAATTTGTGATATCATGTTTTTTTGCGAAATCACGTACACATTTACAATGTTCTGCTGATTTAATATCTTTATTCGGAGCAAAATGATCCGGTACAAGAGCAATTTTATCTTTGTCAAACACTTCTTTTACGTTTAATTTTTCAACTTCATGAATCGCTACCGGTGTTGTAATATCATTTCCAAGTACAAGATCCAGATCTGCCTCAATCAACTGTCCAGGGACTACACAATCCAGTCCTGCGTGAGCAGCCAGAATCTTCTGAGTCATTGTCATTCCCATAATTTCAATCTCCTTTTTTACTGCATCGTTTTCTTTTGTATTTATTTTAGCACATAGATTGACATAATTAAAATACATATGTAGAATACAAGTTATAACTTTTGGTTATAATATTCTTCTGCAATTTTTCTGATTTCTTCTTCCGATCAAAAATCCTCTTATTAGAATATCTCAAATTCTACTTAAAATCAACCGTTTTCTATCCATATCCGGCATTCCCTTTTCTATCTATATCGATATCATCGTTCATGTATTTGACAAAGACAATCGCCTGTTTTACGATCTGGGACGAATCTGGCGTGATGGAAAATACATTGATATGAAAAAATCGGAAAACAAATATCATATTTCATATATATAAATAGAAGGGAAGGTTGCAAAATTATTTGCAACATCCCCTATTATAGTAAACTTATAAAAGCTGCTTTGAACTACCGTTCATCCATTGGAATATATTCCTTTTTCTCTGACACGCTCATGTATGCAGGACGAATAATCTTATCCACATTGATCAATTCTTCTATTCGGTGCGCACTCCAGCCGGATACCCTTGCAATAGCAAAAATCGGAGTAAATAATTCCTGTGGAATGTCCAGCATATTGTAAACAAAACCACTGTAAAAATCTACATTGGCACTGACCCCTTTATAGATGGCTCTTTCACCCGCAATGACTTTCGGCGCCATCTGTTCAATCATGGAATATAATTCAAATTCATCTTCTCTTCCTTTTTCTTTGGATAAATCTTCTACAAAGCTTTTGAAAACCAGAGCTCTTGGGTCAGAAATGGAATAAACGGCATGACCCATACCATAAATCAGTCCCTTTTTATCAAAGGCTTCTTTGTGAAGAAGTTTTTCCAGATAATTTCTTACTTCATCTTCGTCCTTCGTATCCTTTACATTCTTCTTCAGATCTTCCATCATCTGGACTACCTTAATGTTTGCACCTCCATGTTTCGGACCTTTCAGGGAAGACAGGGCCGCCGCCATGGCAGCGTAAGTATCTGTTCCGGAAGAAGAAACCACATGGGTTGTAAAGGTTGAATTATTACCACCTCCATGTTCCATATGAAGAACCAGCGCAAGGTCTAAAACCCTTGCTTCTAACGCTGTATATTTCATGTCCGAACGGAGCATACGAAGGAGATTTTCCGCTGTGGAAAGCGTTGGATCCGGCCTATGAATATACATACTCTCGTCTCTTTCGTAATGATTATAGGCATGATATCCATAAACTGCCAGCATTGGGAATTCACTGATCATCATCAGGCATTGCCGTAACACATTGGAAATGGATAAATCAGATACATGATCATCATAGGATGCCAGGGTCAGAACACTCTTTGCAAGAGAGTTCATCATATCTTTACTTGGCGCTTTCATAATGACATCCCGGACAAAATTCGTAGGGAGCTGTCTCATATGAGCTAAAATTTCAATAAAATCATCTAATTCTTCCCGATTTGGAAGACGTCCAAATAATAACAGATAGGTGATCTCCTCAAAGCGGAAGTTATCTTTTACACCATGTCCTTTTACCAGATCTAAAATGTTATACCCTCTGTAATAGAGCCGTCCATCACAAGGGACTTTCTTTCCATCTACCATATCGTGGGATTCAATACAAGAAACTTTTGTAAGTCCGGCTAAAACACCAACACCATTTTTATCACGAAGTCCTTTTTTTACATCATACTGTGAATACAAAGAAGAATCTATCGCACTGTTCTTAACACATTCTTCTGCAAAGCTTGAAATCATTGTTCCCCATTCACCCTTTGATAACATTGCAACCACTTCCTTTCAAATTCATACCAATTCCTAAAGATCCATTACATTCTGCCTGATTTTTTTGATAACACTTTGAAACATCTTCCGTTCTTCTCCTGTAATTCCATTCTCCAATTTACTTAGAAAAACTTTTCTTACTTCTTCCAGCTCAATCAGTATCTGGTTCCCTTTTTCCGATAAAGAAAGATGCTGGTACCTTCTGTCCTTTTCATCCGGAATCACAATCAAATAGCCCTGTCTGGTTAAATCATCTACAGATTTACAAATCTGTGATTTGGAAACGCAACGATACTTTGCAATCTCTGCTGCTGTATCAACCTCTCTATGTTGCTTTAAAAACAGAAGAATATCTACTTCATTCTGATTTAAAGGCTGTTCCTTTATTACCTGAGCACACATCTTTGTATGCTTCTTTTTTACCTGCATAGCGGAAAGAACCAGCAGCTCTCCAATCCCATATCGATTCAGGATTTCATCTATCTCTTCCATTCTATGTGTTATCTCCTTTTCAGATAGTTTCAAAGTGAACTATTTTATCAATTATATCGAAGCAACGTAAGAAAGTCAATCAATACTATCTTACGAATTGGTGAACATCTGGTGAACTTAATGATTACTAAATACAATTAATATATCTCCCTGCTCAAGATGCACTTTAATTTCCGTCTGATTACCGGAGAATAATACAACTTTCCCGTTTTGTTTTACATATCCAAGTGCGATTGCAGGATTTTGCTCTTTTTTAGGCATCCTGCAATCCGTTGAGGCATCCAGTAATCCCCGAATCAATTCTTCTGCCGTACATTCCGATGGGATTTCGTTAAAAAATCGGCTTACTTTTTTGACATATATTTCTTTACTTTCATATCCGGATGAAACATCCATATCATAGGTCAGAATATCTGTATAAAAATCAAATAATGCTTCTTTTTCACTTATTTGAGTAATCATTTTGCTTATATATCTGTTACTAATAACCACATTATTAACATTATAACTATTTACAATATCGTGGTGCTTAGGATCAATGATTTCTACAACCATATCAATACTATGTGGATCAAACAAAGGATTATCTGCCATTCTTCGATTAATAATATCCTGTACATAAACCAGATTTGCCAATGCTACCGAATCAATATCTTCATTCAGTGCAGAGTCGTCAGACAAAATCAGTATACTGGTATCTTCTTCATTGGAATCTACAAATTCCTCAATCGTTGTACAAATTCGATCTTTATCATAGATATCAGCAGCAACTGTGTTGATAACAAAAGGATATTCTTTATAGTAATCCATCTTTTCTAAGTTTTCTTTATTGTCAATCACAATAATACGTAAAATTTCTTCCCCTTCCTGCTTCCATTCGTTTGCAAAGGCCTGAAATCCTAACATAATATCCTTACATTTACTATTGTGTCCTAAAATTACAATATTTTTTCTTTCTATCCAGTAATTTTTGTTAAGATTTACTTTAAAATCCACGTCAGATTCTTGTTCCTGTTTATGGATCAACTTTTCAGATTCTGCGGAATAATAGCAATGGGACTCCCCTTTACAAGTCATAAATGTTAAAGGAATTGCATATCTGTGTGTCGACAAATACCTTTTTGCATAGGTTACATCATCTTCATAATCTTGTAACTCTGAATAAAAAGTTGCTCCTTTATTGGAAAACAATTCCTGATATGCCTCATTTAACTCCGGCATAAGGGAAAACTGAGAAAGGATCTGTCCCAATACTTTATTCACTCTAACCGGAACAATATTACATTTTTCATCCACCTGCTTACATGCAATGATTCGTTCTACCAATTCCCAGGTCCAATCATCTGTAATTTCAACGATAATTTTCTGATTGTTATCTGAATACTCTGCTGCAGTAATATCTGCTACCTGCATAAGTGTTTTGACTGTTTGAGAATTTCCTCTGTTATTTGTCTCAAGCCGTTCGCGATGTTCATATTTACAAAATGTATTATTAATGTCATTCCCCAGAATAATTACAGATTTTGCATGTTCTAACGAAATATCATGCAATTGTTTTGCAGAAAAAACATCCCCTTCACGTACAACTACTGTGATGTTTTTAACAAATCTGTTTTTAAACATCATATATTGTTTCTTCAAAAAAGGAAGGGATCCATATTGTTCTTGTAAGTATCTATTTTCTCGATTAATTGTATCCGTCAAACGTTCTTCAATTTCCTGTTCAATTTCATTTTTCCTGGAATTCACTAAAATAACAACCTTTTGTCTTTCTTCGCAATATAAAAGATCATTCACAATTTCAGATGCTCTTGTATTCCAGTTCAGTATAACTACATGACCTGATATATATAGTTTTCTCTTTCCGGCATTTGAATGTTCAATAAAATGAGAGATATAGTTCGTAACATAACCTATTACTGCACCGGTAAAAGAAATCATCCCAATAATGATAACACATAAACATACAATAGAAATCACAACACCGGATTGTCCGATATCCGCAACTACAAACTGAATACATCCAGCATCCAGAATCATGGTAACCGTACAAAATGCAGCTTCAATAAAACTCATTTGTTCTGTTCCCTGTAAAGATAATGCACTGATTACTCCTGCTGATAAAAAGAAAAAAACAAGATTAAAAATTAAAATAGATGCAAGCACCATTCTCCCTGGATTTTTTACTAACTGAATACTTAACCATTCTTTTAATTTCTTTTTCATACTCCATCTCCTCTAAATTGGTATTTTTTATCGTTCAATTATTCCATTTCAATGGACCGTCATCGTAAATCCATGTGGCATTTTATTCAAAGTCAATAAAATATTCCTGTTTTTCCGACTCTGTTAAAGTACGTCCATTCATATCAAGTAAATAATCATTTTCATAA
>JALEPU010000103.1 GCA_022766905.1 Lachnospiraceae bacterium | reverse complement strand
AGGCAGATCTTTTGGACCGGGAAAGTCTGGAAATGATCTTTGAAAAAGAAAACATTGATTCTGTCATTCATTTTGCCGGTTTAAAAGCAGTGGGGGAGTCGGTTGCAAAACCACTGGAGTATTATTACAATAACGTAACAGGTACATTGATTCTTTGTGATGTGATGAGAAATCACGGAGTAAAAAATATTGTATTCAGTTCTTCGGCAACTGTTTACGGAAACCCGAAAACAGTACCGATTAAAGAAGATTTTCCTTTGTCAGTCACCAATCCATACGGCAGGACAAAGCTGATGCTGGAAGAGATTTTACGGGATCTTTCTGTGGCGGATCCGGAGTGGAATGTGATTTTACTGCGCTATTTTAATCCGATTGGTGCCCATAAAAGCGGAAGAATCGGCGAAAATCCAAAGGGAATTCCAAACAATCTGGTTCCTTATATTACCCAGGTGGCGGTTGGGAAACTGCCATGCCTTGGTGTATTTGGGGATGATTATGATACACCGGATGGTACAGGTGTCAGAGACTATATCCATGTTGTGGACCTTGCCATTGGACATGTGCGTGCTATTGAAAAACTGACACAACAAAATGGGGGTGTCCTTGTCTATAATCTGGGAACAGGAATCGGCTACAGTGTTTTAGATATTGTAAAAGCCTTTGAAAAAGCCTGTGGAAAACCGATTCCATATGAAATAAAAGAAAGACGCCCCGGAGATATTCCGACCTGTTATGCAGATCCTTCTCTGGCAAAAAAAGAGCTTTCCTGGGAGGCAAAAAGAGGACTGGATGAGATGTGTGAAGATTCCTGGAGATGGCAGAAAAATAATCCGAACGGATACGAGGCATAAAAGGAGCATTTTATGGGCAGATGGAAAGACCACATGATGGACAAATTAAATCAGTTTCTTTTTCCGGAAATTCCTTCTTCGAAACAGGAGAAAGAGTATGAAGAAGGCAAGAAAAGAGTGTATGAATTGCATCTGAAAGAAAAAGATATTTTTTATATTGATTTTGTGGAAGACAATAAAATAACGGGAGAGATTGCCAGAGGAAGTTTTGAACAGGAAGATCCGGTCATCCTGTTAGACTGCAATGGTCTTCCATTGTCGGATGCAAGGATTACGGAAGTCCGGATCAAAGAGTCGGTCAAAAAAGGAATGCTGGATGAAAATATGAAAGTAGATTTTAAAGTAGAGTGGCCGGAACATATTGCGCCGGAAGAAGTGCAAAAAAAGGCAAGTCTGCTGATAAAAAAAGAAGACGTAAGTGGAATGACTGTCCAAAAAGTTGCAGAGTGCTGTGAAAAATAACAAAAAAGAGCTAAAAAATACCAGAAAAAGTGGGGAATTTTTCTTTCCCCGCTTTTCTTTTTTTGATATACTAATCAGTAGATAGTAGTCTGTCTGTCAGGACGGACTAAAGTGGAGAGGGGAACCTTTCCCAATTGGGCGGTA
Source organism: Lachnospiraceae bacterium (assembly GCA_022766905.1). Classification (GTDB taxonomy): domain Bacteria; phylum Bacillota; class Clostridia; order Lachnospirales; family Lachnospiraceae; genus SIG292. Next base: position 1,349 of record JALEPU010000103.1, on the reverse strand, counting down.
AAGAGAGAAAGCCGGGAAAGAAGTTCAAAAAACAGAAAAGAAGATTGGAGTGTGGCTGTATGGATTTTAAAAAGATGATTGAAGATAGTAATAACGGTGAAGGACTGCTTCGTATTATTCAGGAGTCTGTACCGGGAAGAGAGATTACCCTTGCTCATATTATTTCCAGTCCCAAGCCGATTGTATACAGAAAGCTGGGATTGAATCCGAATATTGATTTTGATAAAGCGGCAATTGGAATTATTAAGATGACACCGGCAGAAGCAGCGGTTATCGCCAGTGATATTGCAGTAAAGACCGCAGATGTCTATCTTGGATTTGTAGACCGTTTCAGTGGTACTCTGATTATAACAGGAAGAATCTCAGCAGTAGAAGCTTCTTTGAATGAGATTGTAAATTACTGTAACAGAGAGATGGGATACAATACCTGCAAGATTACAAAGAGATAGAGGCGATCTGTATGAGGAAGATTATGTTTGTAGGCAGAAGTGAGGCAGGCAAGACCACACTGAAGCAGGCATTAAAAGGTGAGACGATTACCTATCATAAGACCCAGTACATCAATCATTTTGATGTGATTATTGATACACCGGGTGAATATGCCGAGACGAAGAATCTGGCAGGAGCATTAGGTGTTTATGGCTGTGAAGCCGATGTGATAGGACTGTTGATGAATGCGACAGAACCGTTTTCCCTGTATCCGCCTAATGTGACTTCTGTTTCGAACAGAGAGGTCATTGGTGTCATTACAAAGATTGACCATCCATTGGCAGATGTGGAGCAGGCAGCAGAGTGGTTAAGACTGGCAGGCTGCAAGAAGATTTTTCCGGTTTGCTCCCTGACCGGGGAAGGTGTTGGGGATATTCTGGAATATCTGAAAGAAGAAGGAGATATTCTCCCATGGGAAGAGGCGAAAGCCCAGTATGATAAGATCGACTTTCGCCATGGTGATCAGGAAGGAAAGGATCTGGATTATCAGATCACAACCATCTAGGAAGCTTTCCGGGAGATTCTCGAGGGAAGAGAGATAGAGGAAAAGAACAGAAAGGTAAGTATTCTACTTATGTTTCTGTTCTTTTTTTGCTGCCTGAGAAAGATCTTTATTCGCAGGATTATTTAAAAGGGTTCCATCTTTTGCAAAACGGGAACCATGACAGGGACAGTCATAGGAATGTTCTGCTTTATTCCATGTTAAGGCACAGCCTAAATTGTAATTCTTTTCAGTAGTATGTGCAAATTGTATAGATTTATGTAGAACGGCAATTCTCCCTCTTTTCTTTTTCTGTATAGTATCTGGTCTGTAATTGTGGTATACTGATTCATAGCAAAAATGATTCACAGTGAAAAGT
>JALEPU010000010.1 GCA_022766905.1 Lachnospiraceae bacterium | reverse complement strand
CGTTTGCAACACAGTCTTTGATTGCATTGTAAGCATTGTCAACCATTCCTACAGACTTCTGTAAGTCGATGATATAAATACCGTTACGCTCTGTGTAAATGTATGGAGCCATCTTAGGGTTCCATCTTCTTGTCTGATGTCCAAAATGAACACCTGCTTCTAAAAGCTGTTTCATTGAAAGTACGCTCATGTTTTTTCTCCTTCTTGGTTGTTCTTCCGCCCTCTTCATACCTTGTGACGACCAAAAAAATGGCACCGGACACAAAGTCTGAGTGCGTGTGTTATTTTTTACCTGTGATAGTATAGCACGTTTTACTCCCTTGTGCAAGATTTTTTTATTTGAATTTTGTGTTTGTGCATGAAAAAGGTAATTGTTTTTCCATTTATTACAGATATCCCAACTCTCTGCTTTGGGCTTCTGCGAAACTTTCATATTCTTTCCGGCTGTTTTGCTGGAATTCAAAGGTAATGTAAGACGGATCAATCCGCTCAATCAATTCCCTTACCCCTTTCCCAAGAAAAGGTTTATGCAGATCAATGTAACAGGCATGGGAATAAGCCAAACCAAACAAATCATAAAATGGTATTTTTTCAAAATCAAGCGGTTTTCTTTTCCACATATTTTTCTGCCATTTCACATATCCTCCACCTAAGGACATTTGCAAATGCATTCCCTTAAACCATGGCAAAAGCCCTGCTTTTTCATGGGCATCAATCATGGAAGTAAGATATGCTACCGCATCCTCCGGGGTATACAACTCTGAACAGGTATTCATGAAATGCCCTGTGTCCAGCAGAATTCCTTTCCTCTTGGTATGCATTCCGGAAAGAATTCGTTTCGTTAGTGTTACATCCTTTAACGTAAAGCCGCTCCACCACAGATTTTCCACAAGAAAATCAAAGGGATACTCATGTTCATCCAGAAGCAGATTGATAACCTCCAGACTGGTATCAATCACTTCTTCATCCGAATAACGATACCGATACAAAAAGCTTTCCCGCAGAGTGACTTCCGAGACATGAAAAACAACATATTTTGCACCGGCTTTTTCTGCATACTGAAGGTCCTGTCGGAGGGAATTCAGATAGACTTCCCGGTCCGTCCCTCCGAAATATTCCATCCATTGCTGTCTGGAATCAAATTCTTCGTCCAGCCGATCATAGTTTCCTTTCCACCAGTCCATCCAGAAAATGTGAAAATATAAATGAACTCCATTGACCATATCCGGCAGGATTTTCCCCTGATCCGGCTCTCCGGCAAGAATCACTTCCAGACCGTTAAGCCCCAGGCTTTCATAAGAATGGCGGATATCTTCACTATCTTTGTAACGGTTCAGCATTCCTTCATAGACTGAAAAATTCATGGATCGGCACTGTGGCATTTTTCCCATTTTTCTCTCCTTACATCTGTTTTCTTTATCGGGCTGTTTAAAGCAGTCCGTACTTTATCTTCATTCTCTTAAGCTTTTCCAGCAATGGTTTTGCACCAACCCAAAGAAAAAGAAAAGTGGAGGATGCATGAACCAAATCAACCGGAAGACCGGAAATATAGTAAGCCAAAAGGCCCTGCCAGGTCACTTCATAAGAACTCATCACAAGGGATGCCGGATTCATAATGCCGCCATAGATAAAAACGGTAACAAGAAATCCGTAGACACACAACGTTTTTCGTTTTGCCGGCAATAATCCCAGACGGTTTAAAATCCCGGATAAAAATCCAATAAAGCCCATGGCAAACATCTGCCATGGCGTCCAGGGACCCTGTCCGAATAAAAAATTGCCGACCAGCATAGTCATAGCACCAACCAGAAAACCAGCTTCTCCTCCAAAAGCAATTCCTGTAATAATGACAATGGCCGCCATCGGTTTAAAATGAGGAATCATAAAAAAGGCTGCTCTTCCTGCAACAGCAATGGCTGTCATTGACGCAAGGACAATTAATTCTCTGGCCTGAGGTTTTCTTCCTTCAAACACCATGAAAAAAGGAATCAGGGCATAGACCACCAGGAACAGACTGATAAAATAATATTTTCTGCTGCCGAAAATCTGTTCCAGGAAAGCTCCTGCTGTACTGTTTCCAGGGTTCATAAAGAAAAACCCAATCAGTATCGTAAGAGGAATCATAATAAGAAGCATAAACAAGCTTACTTTTGTCCTTTTTGACAGGGCTTTCCGTTCCGTATTCTGATACATAGCCGTATCTACTTCAAATACATCGTCTTCCGAAAGAATCTTTTCATTCCCGCTTCCTTCTTCCGACATTTCTTTTGCAGCTGATTTTAACCTGTCCAGTCCGGATTCCTGCTTCCCGGAGTCCTTTCCTGTCATTCGTCTGGCAAATCCGCTTTTTTCCACTTCCGGACATTGATAAAATTTCTCCAGAAAAACTGCCGCTTTTTCTTCTTTTAATTGTGCTTCGTTTCCATAAGACATTCTACCACATCCTTCCCGGTCACTGCCATTGGAAAATACTTTCTTGCCATTCGATTTGCTGCTGTTGTATAAAAATTATTTCCGGAGAAAAATTCTCTCGGTCCTCCGCTTGCTGTTACGATGCCATCAAAAAATAATCCGCATCGATCTGCAAAACGGGCACAAAATTCAATATCATGGGAAATCATAAAAATGGTAACTCCCTGTTCCTTTAACAATTTTAAGATTTCTGAAAATTCCTCTTTAAAATAACTGTCCAGACCTTTGGTTGGTTCATCCATCAATAGCAGCTTAGGCCGTAAAAGAAGAATCTTTGCCAGTGCAAGCCTCTGCTGTTCTCCACCACTTAGATCATAGGGATGACGATGAAGCAAGCCTTCCAGATGTGTCACTTTTACAATACCTTCCACTGCTTCTCTTTTCTCCATGGAAAGATGATAGTCTTCATTTTTCTTTTCCTTTGGACCGCCCAGCATTTCAAATAGTTCCAGTTCCACCGTTTTTTTCACAAATAAAGTCTGTGGATTCTGAGGCAGTACACCGAGGAAATCGTGAAACAGCGCTTTATCACTATATTTTCTCACATCTTTTCCGTTGATCAGCACCTTACCGCGGTAAGGTTTTCTCAAACGGCAGATCAGGGAAAGGGTTGTGGATTTTCCTGTTCCGTTGCCTCCTAAAAGGCAATAAAATTCTCCTTTTCGAATCTTCAGATTCAGTCCTTTTACCACATCCGGAGAATCCTTTTCATAGCGGAACCACAAGTCTTTACATTCCACAATCACATCTTCTTTTGGAATTTTTTCTTCATTTATCATGTCCGGATATTTTTCTTTTTTATGAAATCTTCCTTCCTCCGGCAATGTCCTGTCTGCCATCATGCCATCTAACCAGCTTCTTCCGTCTCTTACGGTAATCGGACAGGAAAGATCCGATTCTACTTTCGAGTAAATCTGCATAGGAACCGGCATGGCAAGAAACATCTCATGGTTCTTTTCTTTTAAAACAGAACCAATAT
>JALEPU010000167.1 GCA_022766905.1 Lachnospiraceae bacterium | reverse complement strand
ATTTAAATGTAATCAAAGATATAGGATTAAAAGAACCTTATTCCGGTCAGACAAACCTGATAACCGGAGAGATTGCAGAAGATCTGACTTATTATTTTGCGGCTTCCGAGCAGATTCCAACCTCTGTAGCACTGGGTGTTTTAATGGAAAAAGATAATACGGTAAAACAGGCAGGTGGCTTTATTATTCAGTTAATGCCATTTGCCAGTGAAGAAGTGATCTCTTCTCTGGAACAGAAAATCGGAGCATTTTCTTCGATTACCACTCATTTGAATCAGGGAGAAAAGCCGGAAGAGATTATCAAAGAGGTGCTGGGAGACTTTGATCTGGTCATCAATGATAAGATTCCGACCAGGTTTTATTGTAACTGCTCCAAAGAAAGGGTGTCCAAAGCGGTTGTAAGCATTGGAAAGCAGGAAATTCAGAAGATGATTGAGGAAGGAAAGGATATTGAGGTAAACTGTCATTTCTGTAACACTCATTATCAGTTTACCGTAGAGGAATTAAAAGAACTACTCGCTTATGCCAGAAGTTAAACTGTTAAAAGATAAATCCTTCTTTTTTCATTGGTTTTTTTGGAAATTTCACCAAAAATGCCAAATGCAAAAAGAAGGATTTTATCTTTTATATCCTTAGCAGTCGTTTTATGTCCAGCATTCCTGCACCTTGTTGCTGCCAGGGGAGGAAAAGGTCTTTGGCAGAGTGAATCAGTCTCATTTTGACTTCTTTATTGGTCAGGGATGGCTCTTTGGACAGAAGGAGAGCACAGGCACCGGAAACCATAGGTGTGGACATGGAAGTTCCACTTTTGTAAATATATTTTTGTCTGAGATTATAGCAGGAGTAGATGTCGTTGCCAGGTGCAACAAGATCCGGTTTTTTGATACAGTTGATGGTGGGACCCCGGCCGGAATAGGGATTGCTATCGTTTCTTCCTGACTTTTGGCTGTGGGACGGGGAAAACCGAGGAGATTTTGGTACTTCACAGGAACCGACGGTAATGATTTTCCGGCTGATTCCAGGAGCTGTAATGGTTTTTTCTTTCGGACCGTTGTTGCCTGCAGCGGCAATTACAACCAGACCGGAATCCCATAATTCATTGACTGCCTGCATAAAAGGAGAAAATTCATCCTGTGGTTCTTCCACCGGCATGCCTACCGATATATTCACAATACGAATATTGTAAACGCTTTTGTATTTTAGAAGCCACTGAAAAGAAGCAAGAGCAGAAGCAATCTGACCATTTCCTTTGTGATCTAATATTTTTCCCACAACAAGATGAGACATGGGAGCAATTCCAAGAAAACGTCCTGAGGAATCTTTTCCACCTGAAGCAATGATGCCGCAAATATGTGTCCCATGGTTGGCGTCGTCATAGGGAAAAGGCTGTCCCAGGACAAAATCAGAAAAGGCGGCAATCCGGCATTCTCCGGTAAAAAAATCCGGATGAGGATAAATTCCTGTATCCAGGACTGCAACGCCAATTCCCTGCCCTAAAATTCCGGCGCGGTGAGCATCGTATGCGTGGATCGTTTCCAGATGAGAAGGGGTTTTGGGCTGGTTATACATAAGTTACACCTTTTTGAAAGAGTGAATAGGAGAAAGAAAAGGAACCTGAAATAGGTTCCCTTGTATGATTATATTATGCGAGGAAAGGCAATTGGTGCCGGATATTCGTTCAGAAAGATTACAGGATTGAGGGAGCTGACAGAAGCGAAACAATCCGTAATCACCTTTTGAGACTCTAATAAAGGAATGTATTTCTTTTGTCTGCGATGGCAGCTTTAAAAGCTTCCACAGAACGATTTACAATTAATTCTTCCGGAAAATCTGCTTCTTCGATAACACTGTCAGAAAAATCATGACGGCCTACATCTGAAAAAACATGAGAATCACTGTTCATAATAACCGGTACTTTCAGTTTCTTACAGTATGATAGCATGGTCAGAATGTTGCCTCTGGCATTTTTTCTTGCACCCTGAGGATTTAAAGAGTTGTTGTTTACTTCCAGAAGTGTCTTATATTCTTTGGCAGCGTAAACGACTTTTTCCAGATCCAGAGGATAGACACAATCATCCGGGTGGCCAATGATGTCGATTCTTGGATTTTTAATGGCACCAAGAACTGCATTGGTATTTTCTTCTACCGTACCGGGATCAATGCATGGGGTATGCAGGCTGGCAATACGCAAATCTAACCGGTCCAGGATAAAATTGTTCAAATCTACATGTCCATCAAAATCCAGAATATTCAGTTCTACTCCAAACATAAGCTCCACACCGTACATCTGCCGGGGTACAACGACCAGGTTAGAAAAATAAATCTGCTGACAGGAACCTGGCATTAAAGGGGCATGTTCTGTGATACCGAGGAGATCAAGTCCTTTTTCGGAAGCGGATTTTGCCATCTCAGCAATGGTAGAGTAGGCATGACCGCTGGCAACAGTGTGGGTATGAGTATCTAAAACATATTTCATGATAATCCTTCTTTCTTTTGTCAAAAAAACTTATTGATGACCGGGTTTATTTTAGTATGATTCCTTTTTGATTGCAAGAGTTTCTGCAAAAAAAGAAGGAAATAATTTTTTGATGTCTTCCGGAACCGGAGCATATAGTTCCATACTTTTCCCTGAAATTGGATGAGAAAAGGATAATTGGAAAGAGTGAAGAGGCTGACGCTTGATGACATCGAAATAAGGATGATACAGGTAATCACCGGGAAGCGGGTGTCCAATGGCATTCATATGAACCCGGATCTGATGGGTTCTTCCTGTTTCCAGGTGAATTTTTAACAAGGTAAGCCCCTGACAAAATGCAAGAGGTTCATAATGGGTAATGGAAGATTCTCCATGGACAGGATCAATGCATCGTAAAATGGCAGAACCGGGAAGCCGACCAATTGGGAGAGAAATAGTCCCGGCTTTTTCTATGGTTCCCTCTACCGCTGCCAGATATTCCCGATGTATTTTTCTTTCTTTTACCATTGATGATAAAATGCTGCCGCTTAATTGATGCTTTGCAAGAAGAACCAGCCCGGTGGTATCCCGGTCCAGCCGGTTGACACAGCGGAAGACAAAGGGAAGTCCTTGTTTTTTCATATACCAGGCTGCACTGTTGGCAAGAGTATTGTCGTAATTTTGAAAAGATGGGTGAATCGGCATGTCTGTCGGCTTATTTATTGCAAGAATATGGTCATCTTCGTATATGATAGGAAATGGGAGAGGTACAGGTTCTATGTTGCTTGGCGGCTCTTCGGGAAGATGAATGGCAAGCTGATCACCGGAAAGAAGAACATGGCTGGTAAAAACCGGATTCTGATTGACCAAAATCCCTTTTTCTTCTTTTTTTATTTGAATGATTAAGCGGCGGGAGTATCCCTGCTTTTTTAAATACTGATCGACTGTCTGGTGTTCTTCTTCCGGAAGAATCTGATAGATAAAATCCATGGTAATCCAAATCTCCTTTTGACCGTTTTCGTTGATTTTGGGAGTGCAAAGCACGAAAAAATCCACATTAGGCCCATTTGTCGGGCAACATTCTGTTTTTAGAATACTCATAGAAAAGTGGTTTGTCAATCCACTCTGTTAGAGGATGATTTTAAAAATAATTCCAAAATCATGAAATTTTTTCAGGAAAATACTTTTTTTTAAAAAAACTTTATGTTAAAATACTAATATCTATAACTAGCATTTGACATAGAAAGGCCCAAAAAAGGAAAAACCAGATTTGGGGAAGTGAAAATCAATGGAGACAAAGACAGAAACAAAGGGACAGATTGCCATCCTGGGAGCAGGCGCTTTAGGAGTAATGTATGGCAGTATGATGACAGAAAAACTGGGAACGGACCGAGTATTTTTCCTGGCAGAAGAGGAGAGGATTGACCGATACAAGGCAGAGGGGATTTACTGTAATGGTCAGAAGATGGACTTTTCTTTTTATAGTCCAAAGCAATTAAAGAAAGCACCGGATCTGGTTCTCATTTCCGTAAAGTTTTATCAGCTCGAGGAGGCGCTTAAGACAGCTGCTCTTGCAGCAGACGAGCATACCATATTTGTATCTGTCTTAAATGGGATTTCCAGCGAAGAACTTTTGATTGAGCGATTTGGAAAAGAACAGGTTTTATATTGTTGTGTGCAGGGCATGGACGCTGTAAAGGAAAAGAATCATTTTACTTACACGAAGACAGGATATATGTCGATTGGCAATCCGAATCAAAGGCTGGATGCCAAGCTTAAGTTCGTGGCCCGGTTATTAGACGAGGCAGGAATCGATTATGAGATTCCCGATGACATCCGCCATAAGATGTGGAGTAAGCTGATGTTGAACACAGGGGTGAATCAGGCAGCAGCAGTTTTTCAGGTGAATTATGGAGGACTGCAAAAAGACGGCCTGGCCAGAACCATGATGCTGGAAGCCATGAAGGAGACAAAAAGAGTGGCTCAATACGAAGACATTGATCTGACAGAAGAAGAGATTACCCAGTGGATGGAGGTCTTAGACGGACTGAATCCGGATGGTATGCCTTCCATGCGACAGGATATGCTGGCAGGAAGAGAGACAGAATTGATGCTGTTTGCAGGCTTTATCTGTAAGAAGGGACGGGAGTACGGAGTATTAACTCCGGTAAATGACTATTTTTACGATGGAATTCGTCTTATGGAGAAGAACAGAGGAATTCTTTCGGATGATGACTGGATAGAAATAGACGAGAAATCTTGGATTGAGGGAGAGGAAGACGAAAAAGAGAAGGATTTTTAGGAGGAACAAAGGATGATTTTTCGTAATATCTATCAGAATACAGGAAGATCAGAGACAGGAAAAGGGTTTTCGTCAAAAGAAGAGGAACAGATTTCCAGCATGCAAAAAAGAATTGATTATCTGGAAAAGATTGATCAACTGACCGGAGTCTGGAATCGGATTGCTTTTGGTAAATATTTAAAGTATATCAGCGGACAGGCCAAAAGACCGGGACTTTTGTTAATCAATGTAGATAATATGAAAGGAATCAATACACTGTTTGGATATCAGGCAGGGGACAGATTATTAAAGGAGATGGCAGGGGTTATTCGTTATTGTGCCCTGGATGACTCTATTGTGGCAAGAGTGGAAGGTGATATTTTTGCCATTCTGATTCCTGAGGCTACAAGAGAATTTGTTTCGGAAGTAGGAAATCGGATTTTATTTTCAGTACGCGAGCTGCGGGCAGATCAGATGGGGATTCCAAACAAAGATTACAGAATCAGGGTTTCCATTGGCAGTTCCTTATGGGATAAGAAGAATAAACTGGACGGTAACCTTTTATTGGAACAGGCGATGGCTGCTTTGGCGGAAGCAAGAAGAAACGGACGGGATCAGCAGATTGAATTTTCAGAGAATCAGGCGTTATTTTTGAAGATGAAAGCGGACAGAGAGACGACGATTGATTTGGAGAGCCGCATGAACACAGCGCTGGAGCATGGAGAATTTTTTCCTGTTTTTCAACCTCAGTATGATATTGAAGTAGGTACGATCGTAGGACTTGAGATGCTGGTCAGGTGGCAGCATCCAAAGAAGGGAGAGTTAAATCCTGCGTATTTTCTCTCCACATTTGAAAATAATCATTTTATTATTGAACTGGACCTTTACATGTTTGAAAAAGCCTGTCAGATTCTACAAAGATGGAAAAAAGAAAAGAGACCGATCATTCCGATCTCCTGTAATTTTTCCGGATTACATTGTTACAATCCGTTCTGGGCGGTTCAGTTAAAGCAAATTGCAAAAAAATATCAGGTTTCTCCGACCTATCTGAAGATTGATATAGGTGAGAGAACAGTAATGGAAGAAAAGGAAAAGATGGAGCAGCAGATCAAAAAGCTTCGGGAAGCCGGTTTTCTTGTTTCTCTGCAGGGATTTGGAGCCGGTTTTTCTTCCGTTGGTATTTTACAGAATAATCCGGTAGATGGGGTCAAGATTGACAGAAGTATTATTATGAATGATTTTAGCCAGGAACATAATCAGATGATTTTTGCCGGCATCATTTCTGTTTCCAGGATGTTAAAACAGAGAGTATACTGTGTTGGAATTGAGACGAAGAAACAGGAAGAGATTATTAAAAAACATGGATGTCATCTGGTGCAGGGGAATTATTATTGTCCGCCGATTCCGCTGGATGAGGCAGAAGAGCTGATTCAGAAAACATCGACTCAGGATTTGTCAAAAAGAAAGCAGAAGCATTACAGTCTGACTCAGGCAAGGGATTTAATCGAAGATGTTCTGAATGATTATTTTATTATGAAAGATATTGACCGGGTTACCCAGATGGTTTCAGACCAGATTGAATGGAAGGACATTCTGATGGAAGAAGTTCTGACGGGAAAAGCAAATTTAATGGAGCATTTTCATCAGAGTATTCAGACAGAGAAATTTCATTTTAATCTGTATTCCTGCTCTGTGTTTGGAGAAGAGTGGAAGAGAATCCATATGAGTGGAGAAGGAAGCATCCAAAAACAGTCTCAGGAAGGGGAAATGATGGACAGACGTTTCTGTTTTTATGCAGAATGTGTTGACGTGGAAGAGACCCTGAAATTAGACCGATTCAGAATGATACAGATTAAGAAAAATGTAGCAGAAGAGATGGCTATTTTAGAAAAATCAATGCGTTTATCAGGAACGATTCGTAAGAATCAGGCATTGCTGGATTCTATGTACGGCCATCTGCCTTTTGGAATTGTTCGTTATGACATAGAAATTGATATGATGATTACATATATGAATGATGCAATGCTGGATATTATCGGATATACCAGAGATGAATTTTTTAATGGCAAGCCAAAAGGAAACAGTAGATCAATCGTATATCCGGAGGATTTGGAAAGAGTATATGCAGACAGCCTTAAAAAGATGAGGAGTGAAGATAGAAGTCCAATTAAATTTCGGTATGTGAGAAAGGATGGAAGTATTGTCTGGGTTGCACACTACCAGTACAATGTAGAAGGTATTTCCGGCCAGCCTGAGGTACAGAGCATGTGTTATGCATTGCCTGACTCGGATGAAAGTTAGGTGAAAATGAAATGAAAAGAGAAAAAGATGCAGTGATGCTGTCCAAAGAACAGATCATTTGGAGCAAACTGGATCGTATTCGTAAGTTAGCAGGCCTGATACAGAAAAATAACGATGAAGCAGAGTTGGTTTTGGATCATGGAAAAAAGGTGGAAGAAGAAGTCAAGCAGGCAGAAGAGTTGTTTTTAGAGCTGTTTCCTATGGAAAAAGCAGTTCCTGGATCGGAAGAGAGGTTTTTTGAAGATCATCTGCCATTGGCAAAAAGAAATATTCTCCTTGCTTTAGGAAAAAATGACAAGAAAAAGAGGCTGAAAAAGATTCTGGAAGAGATGGGTGCCACTGTTTTTTGGGTGGAAGAGGGAAAAAGAGCAGTGGATGCATTTCAATTTTCCAGAAAGAAAACATTTGATGCGATTTTCATTGATGTCAGGATTTCACCAAAAGGAGGTTTCCTGACGGCAAAGGCGATTCGAGCCTGTGACAAAGAAGACGCCAGACAGATTCCGATTATTGCAGTGCTTTGTGAGGAAAATGAAGAAGACATCCGGAAAGCCCAGGAGGCGGATATGGATGACTGGCTGGCTGCTCCTTTTGAGGAAGGGGATATTCTGGAAGTGCTGGAATCCTGTATCAATAATCATGAAAAAAGAGATCGATAGAGCAGAAAAATAGTTGCTACTTTGAGAAGAATATGTTAAAATTAAACTAACGATGAGGGAGTAATTCCACACATTACTGTGTGAGATAAGCCAACATCATGGTCATAAGGCCTGGTTTATCCTGAAAGAATGAGACTCATATACAATAGGAATACTATTGTATATGGGTTTTTCTTTTTTTCAGGTTTATTCGGACGATAAAGATACCCGATCAGTGGTAAAACATTGATTTGGCTCTGAGCAATGAAGAAAGCGGATTGACAATATCTGTAGAAATCTCAAAAGGAGGAAAAAGGTATGAGAGAATATTTGAAAGATCATAAAAAAGTACTTTCTGAATGGAACTCTTGCGAAGATGGCTTAACAATGAAAGAAGCGGAGGAAAGGCTGGTTCAATATGGAAGAAACAAATTAAAAGAAGGAAAAAAAGTCTCCATATTCCGGCGTTTTATCGGGGAACTGATGGATCCAATGATTTTAATTCTCGTTGCCGCAGCGATTATTTCAGGTATTACATCTGCCTATTCCGGAGAATCCTATGCAGATGTGATTATCATTATGGTTGTTGTCCTGATCAATGGGATTTTAGGGGTTGTTCAGGAAAGTAAAGCAGAAAAGGCCATTGAAGCACTTCAGGAGATAGCGGTAGCAACTTCCAAGGTACTTCGGGATGGTCAGCAGATGGTGGTAAAAAGTGAAGAGCTTGCTCCGGGAGATGTGATTATACTGGAAGCCGGGGATGCAGTGCCGGCAGATGCCAGACTGTTAGAAAGCGTCAGCTTAAAAGCTGAGGAAGCTGCCCTTACCGGTGAATCTGTCCCGGTTCTGAAAGATGTAACAATGCTCCTGGCGGAAAAAGGAAAAGATATTCCTTTGGGAGACCGGACCAATATGGTATATATGGGAAGTACGATTGTATATGGAAGAGGAAAGGCTGTTGTGACAGCAACGGGAATGGATACAGAGATGGGCAAAATTGCGGATGCTCTGACAAAAGCGGAAAAGAATGAGACTCCGCTTCAGATAAAATTAAATCAGCTAAGTAAAATTTTAAGTTTTCTGGTAATAGGAATCTGTATTGCCATTTTTGCCATGGATCTGATTCGAAATTATCCGAATATTACCGGAGAAAGTGTTCTGGATACCTTTATGATTGCAGTTAGTCTGGCAGTAGCCGCAATTCCGGAAGGTCTTGTAGCAGTGGTAACCATTGTTTTATCCATTGGTGTGACCAATATGTCTAAGAAAAATGCGGTGATTCGGAAACTGACCGCAGTGGAAACCCTGGGATGTGCTCAGATTATCTGTTCTGACAAAACAGGGACTTTGACCCAGAACAAGATGACGGTAGTGGAGTCTTTCGGAGAGGAAAAACTTCTTGCCAGAGCTATGACCCTTTGCAGTGATGCCCAGCCTGATAAAAACGGCCAGGCGGTTGGAGAACCAACGGAATGCGCCCTCGTTAATTATGGAATATCGGTTGGGGAAAATAAAATTCTTTTGCAGGAGGAATATCCTCGTATCGCAGAAGCTCCTTTCGATTCTATGAGAAAGATGATGTCTACTGTTCATCAGAAAAATGAAGATGGATCTGTCATTCAGTTTACCAAAGGAGCCCCTGATGAAGTATTAAAAAAATGTACCTCTTATTATGAAGAAGGTCAGATCAAGCCTCTTACAAAAGAAAAACAGCAGGAAATTATCGGGAAAAATCAGGATATGGCAAATCGGGCACTTCGGGTTCTTTGTGGTGCCATGCGTATTTGGGAGGAAAAACCGGAAAAAGAAGAAGCAGCTTATCTGGAAGAGGATCTTTGCTTTCTGGGATTATGCGGTATGATTGATCCGGTACGTCCGGAAGTGCTGGCAGCAATTGAAAAATGTCGACAGGCAGGAATCCGGCCGATTATGATTACAGGAGACCACAAAGATACTGCGGCAGCCATTGCTATGGAATTAGGAATCATTTCCAGCAAAGAAGAAGCGATTACCGGCTCACAGCTTGATGAAATGTCAGAGGAAGAACTGGATCGTAAGATAGAACAGTATTCTGTTTATGCCAGAGTACAGCCGGAACATAAAGTTCGGATTGTAAATGCATGGCGAAAGAAGGGCATGATTACAGCGATGACCGGAGATGGGGTCAATGATGCTCCTTCGATTAAAAGTGCGGATATCGGAGTTGGAATGGGAATTACCGGTACGGATGTAACAAAAAATGTGGCAGATATGGTGCTTACAGACGATAATTTTGCTACAATCGTTTCCGCAGTGGAAGAAGGAAGAAGAATTTATGATAATATTCGAAAGTCCATTCAGTTCCTTTTGTCTTCTAATTTATCAGAAGTATTTTCCATCTTTTTTGCAACAATTATGGGATTTACTATTTTAAAACCGGTTCATTTACTTTGGATCAATTTAATTACAGATTGTTTTCCTGCACTGGCCCTGGGAATGGAAAAGGCAGAATCTGATGTGATGAAGCATAAGCCAAGAGATTCCAAAGAAGGTATTTTTGCAGGAGGTATGGGATTTGATGTGGTATTTCAGGGGCTTATTGTATCAATCCTGACTCTTACTGCCTATCTGCTCGGCCATTATATGGAAGCGGGAATATTTGAAATTGTTGACAGTCCGGATGGAATGACGATGGCATTTCTGACCTTATCGATGACAGAGATTTTTCACTCTTTTAATATGCGTTCCAGAAGAAGTTCTCTGTTGCAGATAAAACATCAGAATCTGTTTTTATGGGGAGCTATGGTATTGTCACTGATTTGTACCACAATGGTAATCTATGTTCCATTTTTGGCGGCGGCATTTGAATTTGAGCATATTTCTCTGGCTGAATATACAGCGGCCCTTGCCCTTGCTTTTTCCATCATTCCGATTGTAGAAATCACCAAATGGATTCAAAGAAAAATAGAACGATAAAAAAGGAAAAATCCGGGGTTCAAAGAGAAGGAAAAAACTTGCAACTTGAGAACTACTTTGTTACAATAAAGTAAGCATGACTAAGAGAGAAAAGAGGAAGGCTATGGTTATTTTAAATAAGACATTGAGCGAGAAGATTGAAGGAGTTTATCGGGACATCGAAGGAAAACTTCACGATCCTGTTGTGATTTCTGCCATGGATACCAACAATCAGGAAGAGATGATGAAACCTTGTTATCATGACAGCAAGGCGAACCAGTACGTGATTAAACTGGATGCAGAGCTGGAAGATAGTTTATTTGAGAATGCCCTGATCCGTAATATGATTTACTGTCTTCAGATGGAAGAGGGGTCTCCGTTACTGGATCCGAATCCTCACGACAATGATGCAGTCAATGTGGCAGCTATGATCAATGCGGTGATTCTGGATATTAATCTGGAACAGCGATTAAAGGACTATGAGATTGTTCTGGATGAGATTGATAATATGAGAATGGGAGATTTGTTTATGTTCCTGCGGGGCAATATGTCAGAAACAAATCGGCCTTTATATAATAAGCTGGCTTCTTTGCAGGTTGTCCTTTTATATTACACTGCAGAGAAAAAAGAAAATGTGGAACAGATTATGGAGACATTTCAGTTGTCTGATCCGGACCTCTATACTTACATTGAGAAATGTATTGAAATTATCGATAAGTATGGATGTGATACCGTCCGCGGCCAGATGCGCTGTATGAGAAAGATTGCTCTGGCAATGGATATGAAAGATAAGATAAAGATTTATTATGAAGGAAAGGCTACTTTAGTCTAGCCAAAAAGAACCCTAAAAAATAAGTCTCCCCATTGTACGATTGTGCATTGAGGAGACTTTTGAGCAGATTGGAGCATTACATGACAATACAAGAATATCTGAAAGAATCCATTCTGATTACAGACGGTGCCATGGGTACCTATTATGATTTTTTGTATCATGGGGAAGATTCTGTAGCAGAAGAGGCAAATCTGACCCATCCGGAAAGGATTTTAAACATTCATAAAGAATATATCAGGCAGGGAGCCAGGTTATTAAGAACCAATACCTTTGCACTGAATGAATCTACTGTTAATCAACTGGGCCTTGATATGGCATCTCCAAAAGAATATATTACCCGTAATTTAAAGGCTGCAGTCCGTCTTGCCCGCCAGGCAGCGCAGGAATCCAAAGAGCAGATTTTCATCGGCGCAGACATCGGCCCGGTACCACAGCAGGAAGAAAACTGGCTGGAAGATGAAGAGTACAGACGTTTGATTGATCTTTTCCTGGCAGAGGGAGTGGATATTTTTATTCTGGAAACTTTCGCTGATATGAGGCCTGTTGGAAAAATGGTTTCCCATATTCGTAAGAAGAAACCGGATGCCTTTATTCTGGTGCAATTTGCAGTAAATCCGACCGGCTATTCCCAGATGGGATACAGTGCAGAAAGACTGATACGGGAAGCAGGAGAATTAAAAGAGATTGATGGATGTGGATTAAACTGCAGCATTGGGGTATCCCATATGCTTCGCTTTATCAAACAGCTGGATCTTCCGTCGGATAAGATGATTTCTGCCTTACCGAACTGTGGCTATCCTCATATTGTAAGGGGAAAAACCATATATTCCGACAGTGTCAGTTACTATGCGGAAAGGATGGAAAAAATCTTAAATCAGGGAGTCAATATTATTGGCGGCTGCTGTGGAACAACGCCCGCTTATATTGGGGAACTGACCAGACGGTATGCCGGACGGAGACCAATCCGAAAAAAAGAAATGGATTTGATGGCGACAGGAAGAAAAAAGATGACCCATCAATATCCGATGATTGAAAAAATGAATCGGGGAGAAAAAGTAATAGCAGTTGAGCTGGATCCTCCTTTTAATGAAGATCAGACTCGTTTCATGGAAGGAGCTTACTATTTAAAAGAAAAGGGAATCGACATGATTACCATTGCAGATTCTCCTATGGCTCGTTCCAGAGCAGATTCTTTTTTATCTGCGTCAAAGCTGATTAAAGATGTGGAGATACCGGTAATCCCTCATTTGACTTGCAGAGATAGGAACCGAATCAGTATCCGTTCTACCATTTTAGGTGGTTATGCCAATGAAATCCGTAATATTCTCGTTGTTACAGGGGACCCTATTGACAGAGCAGAAAAAGAAGTAACCAAAGGTGTGTTTGATTTTAACTCGATTCGATTGATGGAGTTTATTCAAAGCATGAACGAAGAGCTGTTTTTCCGGGAGCCGATCTGCATGGGCGGTGCTTTGAATCAGAATGGTGCTTCTGTACCGGCGATTGCTTCCAGAATGAAGAAGAAGGTGGAAGCAGGAGCTTCTTTTTTCCTGACTCAGCCTATTTATGATGAAGAAGGAATCGAAAAAATTGAAAAATTAAAAAGCCGGGTGGAAACAAAGATATTATGTGGAATTATGCCTTTGGTAAGTTATCGGAATGCTATGTTTATTCGCAATGAGATGCCGGGGATCCATGTGCCGGAGGAAGTGGTTAAACGGTACAGGCCGGAAATGACAAGAAAAGAAGCCGAAGAGACGGCGATTGAGCTTTCGCTGGAACTGATCAGAAAGCTTGACAAAGTCGCAGATGGTTATTATTTTATGGTACCATTTAACAGAGTTGATTTAATCGGGCGAATTATAGAAGAGAGCAGAAAATAAGAGGAAAGCAAATGACAAAACATGATTTATATACTTTATTAGAACAGCGGATTCTTCTTTGTGATGGAGCAACAGGAAGCATTTTGCAGGCAAAAGGAATGCCTACTGGGGTATGCCCGGAACAGTGGATCCTTGAACACCCAGATGTTCTGGCTGCATTACAGGAGGAATATGTAGCAGCAGGCAGTGATATTATCTATGCACCGACCTTTACCTGCAATCGAATCAAACTGGCAGAATTTCATCTGGAAGACCAGGTGGTAAAGATGAATCAGGAACTAGTGGCACTTTCAAAAAAAGCAGCAGGGAACAAAGCTTTGATTGCCGCAGATATGACAATGACAGGAGAAAGTTTAAAGCCCCTTGGAACATTGACTTTAGAAGAACTGATTGATGTATATAAAGAACAGGCAAAAGCCCTTTATGAAGCGGGTGTAGATCTGTTTGTAGTAGAAACGATGATGAGTCTGGCAGAAGCCAGAGCTGCTGTCATTGCCATCAAAGAAACCTGTGATCTTCCGGTTATGGTTTCTATGACCTTTGGGGAAGATGGCAAAACATTATATGGCACTTCTCCGGAATGCGCAGCAGTGGTACTGGAAAGCCTGGGCACAGAAGTCGTCGGTGTGAACTGTTCTACCGGTCCCAAAGAGATGGTGGAAGTGATTGAAAAGATGAGACAGGTAAGTTCCATTCCGATTCTGGCAAAACCTAACGCAGGGCTCCCTGAATTAGAAGATGGAAAAACTGTCTATAAGATGGAAAAAGAGGAATTTGTATCTTATGCGAAAGAATTGACCCAGGCTGGAGCAAATCTCCTTGGTGGATGTTGCGGTACGAATCCGGAGTTTATAGCAGGACTGAAAGAGCAGGTGAAAAATCTGTCTGTTCCATCCTGGAAAGATGAGAAAACTCCATGTCTGGCATCAGAACGGAAAATTCAGCCTATTGATCCGGATGGTCCTTTTCTTCTGATTGGGGAAAGAATGAATCCAACAGGAAAGAAAGCACTTCAGGCAGAACTTCGGGAAGGTTCCTTAAAACTTCTTTTATCCATGGCATCCCAGCAGGAGGAAATGGGAGCAAAAATCCTGGATCTGAATGTGGGAATGAATGGAATTGATGAAAAAGCCACCATGCTTCGTGCCATTGAGGAATTGGGGCTTGTTACAAATCTGCCTCTTTGCATCGATACCAGTCACATTGATATTATGGAAGCAGCCCTTCGGGCCTACCCGGGACGGGCGCTGATTAATTCCGTTTCTCTGGAAAAGGAAAAAATCGAAAAAGCACTTCCGTTGATGAAAAAATATGGGGCTATGTTTATTGTCCTTCCTCTTTCCGACGAAGGATTGCCAAAAAGCCTGGAAGAGAAGAAATCCATTATTTTAAAGATTATTGAAGAAGCTGAAAAACTGGGGATTCCAAGAAGTCATATGATTGTAGACGGCCTGGTGGCAACCATTGGAGCAGAGCCAAATGCAGCAATGAATACATTGGAGACAATCCGCTACTGTAAAGAAGAGCTTGGTCTTCCATCTATGTCCGGTCTTTCGAATATTTCCTTTGGACTTCCGGACAGGATGAAAATCAACAGTGCATTTTTGGCTATGGCCATGGAACGGGGCATGACTCTTGCCATTGCCAATCCATCCAGTCAGATGCTGATGGATGCCATGTATGCTTCTTCCCTTCTTCTTCATAAGCCGGGAGCAGATCTGGATTATATCAATCATTGCAAAAAGCAGGAAAAAGAAGAAGTGACTCCGACACCTGCCACACCAAAAGAAAAAGGACCGCAGGTATTTGAAGCGGTAGTAAACGGCGACCGGGATGGAATTTTACAGGAAGTAAAAAAAGAACTGGATCTGGGAACCAAACCGGCAGATATCATTGATTCCAAATTGATTCCTGCTATCAATAAAGTGGGAGATTTGTTTGACAAACAGATTTATTTTCTTCCTCAGTTGATTTCTTCTGCGGAAGCAATGAAAAAAGCAGTGGAATATCTGGAGCCGATGCTTTCCGTTGATTCCAGACAGGAGCTTGCTACCATTGTGATTGCTACAGTGGAAGGAGATATTCACGATATTGGTAAAAACCTGGTTGCCCTTATGCTGAAGAATTATGGGTACCGGGTGATTGACCTTGGAAAAAATGTTCCAAAGGAAGAAATTATTGAGACAGCAATGGAAGAAAATGCAAAGATTATTGCTTTGTCTGCTCTTATGACAACAACCATGATGGAAATGAAAGAAGTCATTTTTTATAAGGAAGAAATGGGATGTGAGGCAAAAGTGATCATCGGAGGCGCTGTTATTACAGAAAGCTTTGCGGAGGAAATTGGTGCTGACGGTTATTCGAAAGATGCGGCAGATGCAGTAAAATTAGTAGAAAGGCTGTTAAAAGAATGAAAATTGATTGTGTGATTCCAACCTATAAGCCGGACGAAAAATTGCTTGCCTGTTTAAAACAGTTGGAAAAACAGACGGTAAAACCAGGGAAAATTATCCTGATGAATACAGAAGAAAGTCTGCTTACCATTCCACTTCCAAAAGAGATGGATAACCTGGAAATTCATCATATTAAAAAAGAAGAGTTCGACCATGGAGCAACCAGAGATGAAGGACTTCATTTTTCGGATGCGGATGTGGTTCTGTTTCTGACCCAGGATGCAGTTCCCGCCAATGAATTTCTCGTGGAAAACATGTTAAAGCCTTTTGAAGAGGAAGAAGTGGCTGCTGTATATGGAAGGCAGATGGCAGATCCAAAGAAAAGCCCGGTAGAAGCATTTACAAGGAAGTTTAATTATCCGTCGGAAAGCAGAAAAAAGACAGAGGAAGATCTTCCGGTCCTTGGGATTAAAACTTTTTTCTGTTCCAACGTTTGTGCGGCATATCGAAAAGAGACCTATGAGGAATTAGGTGGTTTTCCAAAGAAAGCAATTTTTAACGAAGATATGATTTTTGCATCAAAGTTAATTGAAGCTCATAAAGCCATTTATTATCAGGCAGAAGCAAAGGTATGGCACTGGCATGACTATACAGGAATGGAACAGTTTCACAGAAATTTTGATCTTGCAGTATCCCAGAAATCCTATGGAGGTCTGTTCCTGAAGGTCAAATCAGAATCGGAAGGAATCCGTCTGGTAAAAGAGACTGTAAAATGGCTCCTGGAAAAGAAAGATTACAGGAGAATCGTTCAGGTAATCTGGATCAGTGGCTGCAAATATCTGGGCTATAAGCTGGGATATCAGTATGAACGGCTTCCAAAGGAACTGATTTTAAAGCTTACTATGAATCCTTCTTACTGGGAGAATGAAGAGTAAAACAACGCTTTTTACCGGGAAAAAAGTAGGGAAAACTGTAAATAATAAGGAAATAGACATAAAATATTTAAAAATTTCATGTTGCATCTTGATGAAAATTGGTATAATATCTTAGAAAGATATGATGATGCTAGGGTCAAAAGGTCATGCATTCCATGCTTGCATGAAAATGCATGACTTTGGGACCCGTAAGCATCATGGGGTCAAATACTTTTGACCCCGGTATGGTTATTTTAAAGCTCTTTTAGAGTATTCATTTGATATTTGACATGGAGGAATTTGATGGGAACAAAGAGATTATCCTGGAAAAAGATTGTGGCCGGAATTCTGGCCTGCCTTTTGTTGGTATGTTCTGCAGGAGCAGGAGCTGTCTATGCAGTCTATAAGGTGGGAACCGGTAGAATCAACAAAGGGAATGATGAAGATGCATTAAAGTCAGCCAATGTAAGTGATGCTGAATTGGTTTATGATCAGGATGTGGTCAATTTGCTTTTGATTGGAGCAGACAAGAGAGAACAGGAGACTGCCATCGGACGTTCCGATTCCATTATGATCGGAACTATTGACCTTAAGAATAAGACCTTAAAGCTGACTACTTTGATGAGAGACATGTATATTGATATTCCGGAGCATGGCTATAATAAGTTTAATGCAGCTTATGCTTATGGAGGTCCGAAGCTTACCTATGAGACTCTTGCCAACACCTTTGATGTGAAGTTAGATGGATACATTGTGGTGGATATGAAAGTCTTTCGGGATGTTGTGGACCGGATCGGTGGTGTAGAGATGGAACTGACCGAAGAAGAGGCTACCTATCTTCAGACTGCTTACCAGACCAGTTCCCATGGTGAGACAGAGGTTCATGCAGGCATGAATACTCTGACCGGCTATCAGGCTCTGGCATATTCCAGGATCCGTCAGGATATCACAGGTGATTTTGGACGAACAGACAGACAACGTAAAGTAATTATGTCAATTTATGATAAAGTAATGGACTTAAGTATCGGAGAATTAACCGATCTGGTTTTTGATGCACTGTCAGAAGTGACAACAGACCTGGACGAAGCCCATATTACCAGCCTTCTTACATCTGTCGTTTCTATGGGCAAGATGGAGATCGAACAGCATAGAATTCCCTTGGAAGAAACTTATGATACGGGAAGAGCCGATAATGGTATGTGGGTAATTTATCCGGATTACGATGTGAATAAGCAGGCACTTCAGTATTTTATGTTTGGTATCGGAGAAGCACCGGAAGGAACGGAAAGTTTCAATCAGGGAAATGAACATTTTATTACCTATGAAGCACCTGAGAAGCTGGAAGGTGGATCTACTTATTAGACGACGGAAGGATAACTTGAAAAGAAATGCATGAAAGGATGCATGGGAGGAGAAACGAATCAATGAAAGAAAAACAAATTGCACTGGCGTTATTGGTTAATAACAATCCAGGTGTTTTAAGCCGGATTGCAGGTTTATTTGCAAGACGCGGCTATAATATTGATACGATTACAGCGGGAGCAACCAATGATTCCAATTATACCCGTATTACCGTAGCAGTAACCGGCGATGATGACATTTTAGAGCAGATCAGAAAGCAGATTGGAAAGCTGGAAGATGTGGTAAAGATTATCGAATTGTATGATAAAGAATCTGTCTGTCGGGAACTTACTTTGGTAAAGGTTCGTGCCAATAAGAAGGAAAAACAGGAGATTATTGCAATCGCAGATATTTTCCGCGCCAAGATTGTAGACGTAGGACCGGAATCTCTGATGATCGAGCTGACCGGAAACTTAAGTAAAGTAGATGCTTTCTTGAAACTTCTGGAAGATTTTGAGATTATCGAGATGGTACGTACCGGACTTACCGGTCTGGCAAGAGGTTCTGTGGGAATTAAGGAATTGATTAATAATTAATGCAAGGGAACTTATTCATTTTATTGGTTGATTTTATTTTCAAAGAGTAGTATTATATAACTTGAATGTACCAAAGTGTAGTCCTTCAGAGCTTGCTCTGAAGATAACTTAATATTTTAATTTAGGAGGCATTAGATAAAATGGCTAATATTTTTTATCAGGAAGACTGTAACTTATCTTTATTAGATGGTAAGACAATCGCCATTATCGGTTACGGCAGCCAGGGACATGCACACGCATTAAACTTAAAAGATTCCGGATGCCATGTTATTATCGGTTTATACGAAGGAAGCAGATCCTGGGCAAAAGCTGAGGCACAGGGATTTGAAGTTTTCACAGCAGCAGAAGCTGCTACGAGAGCAGATATTATCATGATTCTGATCACTGATGAGAAACAGGCTGCATTATACAAAGAGTCTATTGAACCAAACCTGGAAGAAGGCAACATGTTAATGTTCGCTCATGGTTTCAACATTCACTTTAACCAGATCGTACCACCAAAATTCGTTGATGTTACAATGATCGCTCCAAAAGGACCTGGCCATACTGTAAGAAGCGAGTTCCAGGTGGGAAAAGGTGTTCCTTGCTTAATCGCTGTTGAGCAGGATGCTACAGGCAAAGCTCAGGAAATCGCATTAGCATACGCTTTAGGTATCGGCGGAGCAAGAGCCGGTGTCTTAGAGACAACATTCAGAACAGAGACAGAGACAGACCTTTTCGGTGAGCAGGCAGTTCTTTGCGGTGGTGTTTGTGCATTGATGCAGGCTGGTTTCGAGACATTATGTGAAGCTGGTTATGATCCACGTAACGCATACTTTGAATGTATCCATGAGATGAAATTAATTGTAGACCTGATTTATCAGTCCGGTTTTGAAGGAATGAGATACTCCATCTCCAACACCGCTGAATATGGTGACTACATCACAGGTCCTAAGATTATCACAGAAGATACAAAGAAAGCAATGAAGAAGATTCTTTCCGATATCCAGGATGGTTCTTTTGCAAAAGAATTCTTATTAGACATGAGTGCAGGCGGACAGGCTCATTTCAAGGCAATGAGAAAGCTTGCTTCTGAGCATCCATCTGAAAAGGTTGGCGAAGAAATCCGTAAGCTGTACAGCTGGAGTGATGAAGATAAATTAATCAACAACTAATTTAGTGGTTGATTTCGTCTTATCAGAATAAGAGAAAGATACATAAGAAGGCATTCTTGTTGGGAGTGTCTTCTTTTTTTGTCAGATTGGAATTTTCGTTGATCAGATTGGAATTGTCATTGATTAGGAGAAGGGACAAAAAGTAAAGTCTTTATTCAATTAAAAAAGTTGAGTTTTCTAAAAATTGGAATGTAAAAATTTACTATAACTACAGTTTTTTGTAATTATTTGAATAAATGAGAGCAAAAGATCTCAAAAAATAAATAAAAAAGAAAATGTAAATTAATAGAAAATATAGGATCAATATATTATAAATATAAATACAAGAAGAAATGTAAAATAATAAATATTGCGTTTTTTGATATCAAGGGCCTTAACTCTTGAATTTTTCCATATCCTGTGCTATGATTCTTTGCAGAAGTAATTAGAGAATCAGATAAAGTACAGGTAAGACGAAGATGTCTTTTTTGATTGCGGGCAGCACCGCGGGAATGGATCGTATATTGTCCCGGAGCGAAAGTTCCGGGCTTTCTTTTTTTTATCGCTGCATGTAAACCGGTAATTCAAGACTCGTTCGCGAGTCTTGGCGCGGGATTCGGGTCTGCAAAGCAGACAAAATACGAATCCGAATCCCTGCGCATCCTCGCGGAGCGTATATCAGATGGGGGATTGACACCCGCCACTGATATATATTTCTTGCTCGCCGCCTGAAGAGGCGGGAGTCATCATCCATCTGATATACTTATCTGAGAAGAAAGGAAGGAAAAATTATGGCAAATATCATTAGTGATGAGACCATCGAGTATGTAGGGATCCTGGCTAAACTGGAACTGTCAGAAGAAGAAAAAGAGCAGGCCAAGCAGGATATGGGAAAGATGCTGGATTACATTGATAAATTAAATGAGCTGAATACAGAGAAAGTAGAACCGATGACTCATATTTTCCCGGTTATGAATGTATTTCGGGAAGATATAGTGGAAAATGGAGATCAGCGGGAAGAGATGCTTTCAAACGCACCTGAGCAAAAGAATGGGGCCTATATGGTACCACAGACCGTAGAATAGGAGGAATAAGCATGGATCTGATGAGTCTTACAGCGGTAGAGCTGGGCAAAAAAATCAAAGCCGGTGAGATTTCCGTAAAAGAAGCGGTTAAAGCGGCATATAAAAGAATCGATGCGTTGGAGCCGGAGATAAATGCTTTTGTTACTTTAGATAAGGAAAATGCATTAAAAAGAGCAGAAGAGGTTCAGAAGTTAATCGATGACGGGACTTTAGATGGCCCTTTGGCAGGGGTTCCGGTAGCGATTAAAGATAATATGTGTACAAAGGGACTTTTAACAACCTGCAGTTCTAAGATTTTGGATAACTTTGTTCCGCCTTATACCAGTGAAGCGGTTTTAAATCTGGAAAAGGCAGGAGCAATCATTCTTGGCAAGACCAATATGGACGAGTTTGCTATGGGAAGTACAACAGAGACTTCCTATTATGGAGAAACAAAGAATCCATGGAATACCAATCATGTACCGGGAGGTTCTTCCGGAGGCTCTGCGGCAGCAGTGGCAGCCCATGAGTGTCCTTATGCGTTAGGTTCTGATACAGGCGGATCCATCCGCCAACCGAGTTCCTACTGTGGAGTAGTGGGTATGAAGCCAACTTACGGTACGGTATCCCGGTATGGCCTTATTGCATATGGCTCTTCTCTGGATCAGATCGGACCAATTGCAAAAGATGTTATAGACTGTGCTGCGATTCTGGAAGCAATTGCATCTTATGATAAGAAGGATTCTACTTCTATGGACCGGAGAATCTACGCACCGCCGGAACCGGAAAAAGAAGGAAGCCAGGAAAATCAGAAACCAAGGGGATATGATTTTATGAGTGCTTTGGTGGATGATGTCAAAGGAATGAAGATTGGAATTCCAAGAGATTATTTTGGAGATGGTCTGGATCCGGAAGTGAAAGAAGCCGTTTTAAATGCAGCAAAGGTACTGGAAGAAAAAGGTGCCATCGTAGAAGAATTTGATCTGAGCCTGGTAGAATATGCAATCCCGGCTTACTATGTCATTGCATCTGCGGAAGCCAGCTCTAATTTGGCTCGTTTTGATGGAGTAAAATATGGCTATCGGACAGAAGAATTTACGGATCTTCATAATATGTACAAAAAATCCCGTTCGGAAGGATTCGGCCCGGAAGTAAAAAGAAGAATTATGCTGGGCTCCTTCGTATTAAGCTCCGGTTACTATGATGCCTATTATTTAAAGGCCCTTCGCACAAAAGCGTTGATAAAAAAAGCCTTTGATACTGCATTTCAGGAATATGATGTATTATTAGGACCTGCAGCACCAACGACTGCGCCAAAATTAGGTGACAGCTTAAGTGACCCGATTAAGATGTATTTGGGAGATATTTACACTGTATCCGTGAATCTGGCAGGTCTTCCAGGTATCAGTCTGCCATGCGGAAGAGATAAAAAAGGACTTCCGATCGGCCTTCAGTTGATCGGAGACTGTTTTGAAGAAAAGAAAATTATTCGGGCAGCATATGCCTTTGAACAAACAAGAACTTACGAATGTTGTGATTTCGCAAAAAAGGAGGTGTTCTAAATGGCACAGAAACAATATGAGACAGTGATAGGTCTGGAGGTTCATGTTGAACTTGCCACAAAGACAAAGATTTTCTGTTCCTGCTCTACAGAATTCGGTGGAGAGCCGAACACCCATACCTGTCCGGTCTGTACCGGAATGCCGGGTTCCCTGCCTGTCCTGAACAAACAGGTGGTAGAATATGCGATGGCAGTAGGTCTGGCGACCAATTGTGAGATTACCCAGTACAATCGATTTGACAGGAAAAATTATTTCTATCCGGATAATCCACAGAACTATCAGATTTCTCAGCTGTATCTTCCAATTTGCCGCAACGGCTATGTGGAGATTGAAACAGAGGATGGAAAGAAAAAAATAGGTATCCATGAGATTCATATGGAAGAGGATGCCGGAAAACTGGTTCACGATCCTTGGGAAGACTGCTCCTTTGTTGATTTTAACCGAAGCGGAGTTCCTTTGATAGAAATTGTTTCAGAGCCGGACATGCGTTCTGCCGAGGAAGTCATTGCTTATCTGGAAAAACTTCGTATGACGATTCAGTATCTGGGCGCTTCTGACTGCAAGTTGCAGGAAGGCTCCATGAGGGCCGATGTGAATTTGTCGGTAAGAGAGGTAGGGGCTTCCGAATTTGGAACCAGAACGGAAATGAAAAATCTGAATTCTTTCAAAGCAATTGCAAGAGCAATCGAAGGGGAACGGGAACGTCAGATCGAACTGATTGAAGAAGGACAGCCTGTCATTCAGGAGACAAGAAGATGGGACGATAATAAGGAATATTCCTATGCAATGCGTTCCAAGGAAGATGCCCAGGATTATCGATATTTTCCGGAACCGGATCTTGCACCGGTTATTATCAGCCAGAAATGGATTGATATTGTACAGGCAAAACAGCCGGAATTTCGAGAAGCCAAAATGACTCGTTATCAGGAAGAGTTTGGTCTGCCTGAATACGACACAGAGATTATCACTTCCTATAAGCACCTGGCTGACTTATTTGAAGCAGCAGAAGCAATCTGTCATAAACCAAAAGAAGTATCCAACTGGATTATGGGAGAGACGATGCGTCTGGCCAAAGAATATGAACTGGAACCGGAAAAAATCAGTTTTTCACCGGAACATCTGGCAAAAATCATTGAAATGGTAGATGCGGGAGAGATTAATCGAAAAGTAGCCAAAAACGTATTTCAAAAAGTGTTCACAGAAAATGTGGATCCGGAAGAATATGTGGAAAAGAATGGATTAAAATCCGTCAGCGACGAAGGCGCATTAAGAGGCGTGATTGAAGAAATTGTGGCAAAGAATCCTCAGTCTGTAGAAGATTATCGTGCCGGCAAGAAAAAAGCCATGGGATTTTTGGTTGGACAAACCATGAAAGCCATGCAGGGAAAAGCAGATCCCGCCATAGTAAATCAGATCTTAAAGGAAATACTGGAAGGATAGAAGGCATCATCCGGGGCCTTCAGACTATAGACAAAGCGGCGTTTGGAGCTGGTATCCAAACGCCGTTTTTTTTATTCTTCCTCCGATACATCCGGATGCTGATAATAGAGAAGCCGGATGGTTTTTGCAAGGTAAGCATTATCTTCTTCCGAAAACTGTGATATGATGTCAAGCATCTGTGCTTTTGACATAGAAGGAGTCATTTGTTCATTTAAATTGTCAATACTAATGGTTAGATCGGTACGTCCGAGAAGATAATCCGTTGATACCTGAAGCATATCCGCCATTTTGCAAAGGTTGGTTAAGTCAGGTTCATGACTGTCTGTCTCATAATTGGAAACTGTGCTGACCGCAACATTTAATTCCTGAGCAATATCTTTTTGTTTTAAACCGAGGTCTTTGCGAAGCTCAGCGATCCTTTCCCCAATTTTCATGGCTATCCTCCTTTTGCAATACTGGTCTTTTCTTCTCTGTCAAACATTTATTTTCGACAAGTTAAGCGGATGTCGCAATCTGTTTTGTTACTTGTTCATAACCGAATCACTGTTTCTTTTATTTTATAATATCTGAAACAAGAACTTATAAATTTTAGTTTTCTCATATTTTTATCATATAAATGAGTTAAAAATATGGAAAAACGAAAATACTATATGGAAAAATAAAAATCAGAAATGCGTCAAGAAAAGTACTTGACAATGGAGTGAAAATCCCATATAATACTCAGTGTTGTAAAGGGAAATTACTTTACAGGTGGTGTTGTGATGGAAAAGATAGTAGAACAGGCATTATTATATGATTTTTATGGCGAATTATTAACAGAGCACCAGAAGCAGATTTTTGAGGACCATGTACTGAATGATTTGTCTGTCAGTGAGATTGCGGAGAACCGGGGAATCAGCCGTCAGGGCGTTCACGATATGATGAAGCGCTGTGATAAGATTTTACGGGGCTATGAAGAGAAGCTTCATCTCATTGAGAAGTTTTTAAAGACAAAGGAAAAGGTAGCAGCCATCAACCGTTTAGCGAATTTGATGAAGGATGGGGACGAAGAGAAGAAGCAACAGTATATCGAAGAGATAGAGACAGTATCCAGAGGAATTCTGGAAGATTTCTAACCGTCTGACTGAGAGAAAGGAGATGGAACATGGCATTTGAGAGTTTATCCGATAAATTACAGAATATATTTAAAGGTCTTAGAAGCAAAGGAAGACTGACGGAAGCGGATGTCAAAGAGGCAATGAAAGAGGTTAAGAGAGCACTTTTAGAAGCCGATGTAAACTTCCGCGTGGTAAAACAGTTTATTAAGACCGTCAATGAGAGAGCTGTAGGACAGGATGTATTAAACGGCCTGAATCCGGGACAGATGGTAATCAAGATTGTAAAAGAAGAGATGGAAGCCCTGATGGGATCCACCACAACAGAGATTGCCTTAAAGCCGGGCAATGAGATTACAGTGATCATGATGGCCGGTCTTCAGGGAGCCGGTAAGACAACGACCACAGCCAAGATTGCAGCTAAGATGAAACAAAAAGGCAAAAAACCGCTTCTGGTTGCCTGCGACGTATACCGTCCGGCGGCGATCAAGCAGTTGGAAGTGAATGGAGAACGGGTTGGTGTTCCCGTATTTTCTATGGGTGACAAACAAAATCCGGTTAATATTGCCAGAGCCGCTGTAGAACATGCCAGACAGGAAGGATATAATCTGGTAATTCTGGATACAGCCGGCAGGCTTCACATAGATGAAGGAATGATGGAAGAATTGCAGGCCATCAAAGAGAATGTGGATGTATATCAGACCATTCTCGTCGTAGATGCCATGACCGGTCAGGATGCGGTCAATGTGGCAGAGAACTTTAGTAATAAGGTTGGAATTGATGGCGTTATTTTAACCAAGCTGGATGGCGATACCCGAGGTGGTGCCGCACTTTCCATTCGTTCTGTAACAGGAAAGCCAATCCTGTACGTAGGTATGGGTGAGAAACTGGATGATTTGCAACAGTTTTATCCGGACCGCATGACCAGCCGTATTCTGGGCATGGGTGATGTGCTGACTTTAATTGAGAAGGCACAGAATACCGTTGATGAAGAGAAAGCCAGAGAGCTGGAGAAGAAGATTAAGAAAGCAGAGTTTGGCTTTGACGATTATCTGGATCAGATGGCTCAGATTAAGAAGATGGGCGGTATGGCAGATCTGCTTTCCATGATACCTGGTGTAGGAAGCCAGCTTAAGAACGTGGAAGTGGATGACAAAGCCTTTGACCGGATCGAATCGATTATTTATTCGATGACGCCGGAAGAAAGGTCTAACCCGAATATTTTAAATCCATCCCGAAAGAAAAGAATTGCAGACGGGGCCGGTGTTCCGCTGGCAGAAGTGAATAAACTTTGTAAGCAATTCGAACAGGCCAGAAAGATGATGAAACAGATGTCTGGTATGATGGGTAAGAAAGGTGGTAAAAGAGGAGGATTTAAGCTTCCCTTTTCACTATAAATAGTAAATGAACAAAGAACCAAGAAAGAAGAGGTGTACGAAATGGCAGTAAAGATCAGATTAAGAAGAATGGGACAGAAAAAAGCTCCTTTCTATAGAGTAGTAGTTGCAGATGCAAGAGCTCCTAGAGATGGAAGATTTATCGATGAAATTGGAACTTATGACCCAACAAAAGATCCAAGCGTAATCAAAATTGACGAAGAAGCAGCTAAAAAATGGTTAAACAATGGTGCTCAGCCAACAGAGACAGTTGCAAAACTTTTAAAAGTTGCTGGTATTGAAAAATAGTTCCCTTTAGGGTTCCGGGAGGTGAAACAATGAAGGAGTTAGTGGAAGTTATCGCAATGTCCTTAGTCGATCACCCGGAAGAAGTTGTTGTTACGGAAAAAGAAACCGACCATGCAATTATTTTGGAGCTTAAAGTAGCGCCAGATGATATGGGAAAAGTAATTGGCAAGCAGGGACGAATTGCAAAAGCACTTCGTACCGTTGTCAAAGCAGCGGCTTCCAGGGGCGAAAAGAAAGTGATCGTTGATATCGCTTAGAAGTATAATGAAGAGGGTTGTCGAACATTGACAGCCCTTTTTCTTCACTGAAAGGAAACGAGGCAAGAAGAATGGAAGATTATTTACAGGTAGGTGTCATTACCACGACCCATGGATTGAAAGGTGAGGTAAAAGTATTTCCTACAACAGACGATGTAAATCGTTTTTTTGATTTGAAAGAAGTTTATCTGGATACAGGAAAAGAAAAAATTACTTTGGAAGTAGAAAAATGCAGATTTTTCAAACAGTTTGTGATTTTAAAATTCAAAGGAATTGATGATATTAATGAAGTAGAACAGTACAAAAAATGTCCGATTCTGGTAACCAGAGAAAATGCAGTACCGTTAGAAGAAGACGAGTATTTTATTGCAGATTTAATCGGTCTGAAAATTTTGACAGAGACCGGGATTGAAGTTGGTGTATTAAAAGATGTCATCAGCACCGGTGCCAACGATGTGTATGCTGTGACACTTCCGGATGGAGGAGAAATTCTTCTGCCGGCAATCAAAGACTGTATTATGGACGTGGATATGGAAGCTGGTGAGATGATTGTTCATCTGATGAAAGGATTAGTAGAATGATGCATTATCACATCCTGACCCTTTTTCCGGAAATGGTTCTTTCCGGACTTTGCACCAGTATTTTGGGAAGAGCCATCAATCATGGTTATCTGACCATTGAAGCTACTAACATCCGTGATTTTTCTACAGACAAGCACAGGCATGTGGATGATTATCCTTATGGCGGGGGTGCAGGGATGGTCATGCAGCCGGATCCTATTTACAAAGCCTATGGGTCGGTGGAAGAAAAGATTCTTTCTGAGGGCAGGAAAAAACCAAGGGTAATCTATATGTCTCCTCAGGGTCAGGTGTTTCATCAGGGTCTGGCAAAAGAACTGGCGAAAGAAGAGGATCTGGTCTTTTTGTGTGGCCACTATGAAGGAGTGGACGAACGGATTCTGGAAGAAATCGTGACAGACACCATGTCCATCGGGGATTATGTGCTAACAGGGGGAGAACTTCCTGCTATGGTTATGATTGATGCAATTTCCAGAATGGTTCCCGGGGTATTGCCCAATGAAGCATCCGGAGAATTTGAATCATTTTATGATAATCTTCTGGAATATCCCCAGTATACCAGACCGGTGGAATACCATGGAAGGAAAGTGCCGGACGTGCTTCTTTCCGGACATCATGCTAACATTGAAAAATGGAGAAGAGAAAAGTCCATCGAGAGGACGTTAAAATGGAGACCGGATTTGCTTCCCGGTGCCAGATTATCCAAAAAGGAGCAGGAATATTTAAAACAATTAATAGAAAATGAAAAACAGGAAAGCTTTTCGGGTGAGGAAAAGGGCTGTTAGAAAAAAAGACTTGCATTTTGGAAGAGAATATGATATTCTATGGAAGTTGTGAGAGAACGGATGGTCCTCTGTTACGGAAAAGGAAGACTGTCATAAGACAGATTGAATAAGAAAGGAACCTTTTCATAAGATATACGTATTAAGAACATCTAAATTATAATAGGAGGTCACACAAATGAACGATATCATTAAGAACATTGAAGAAGCTCAGTTAAAAGCAGAAGTTACACCTTTTCGCGTAGGTGACACAGTAAGAGTTCACGCTAAAGTAAAAGAAGGTAACAGAGAGAGAATTCAGGTATTTGAAGGAACTGTTTTAAAGAGACAGAACGGCGGTGTTAGAGAGACATTCACAGTAAGAAAGACTTCTAACGGAATCGGTGTTGAGAAGACATGGCCATTACATTCTCCGGTTATCGACAAGATTGAAGTAGTGAGAAGAGGTAAAGTAAGAAGAGCAAAACTGAACTACTTAAGAGACAGAGTAGGTAAAGCTGCTAAGGTAAAAGAATTAGTTAAATAATCACTCTAAAAAGAAAGGACGAGTATTTTATACTTGTCCTTTTTGTAAATCAGCGTTAAAATGACAGATATAAAGGAGGGAAAACAATGGCAAGACGAAGAATCAGGCGGAGAAGTTATAGTTTTAACAGCTATAATGAACCGAATAAAAACAGAGAGATTACCTTATCTGTATTAAAATGGATTGGCGAGATTGCAGTATGCTGTTTTCTGGCATTTCTGGTTGTTCGGTTTGCCGGACAGACCCTTACTGTCAGAGGAGAATCTCTGGAAAAGACCTATTATGACGGAGATGAGGTATTGGTGAATAAGTTGATTTACTGGATCCAGGAACCGAAGCGTTACGATATGGTTGTATTTCGAACAGATAATAATGAAGAGAATCATTATTTTATTAAACGAATTGTAGCAGTACCCGGAGATACTGTTCAGATTCAGGATGGGAAGCTGTTGGTCAACGGAAAAACGGTCAGTGGGTTTCCGGCATTTCTGGAGATAAAAAATGCAGGACTTGCAGCAGATGAGATTACACTTTCGGAAAATGAATATTTTGTATTAGGGGACAACGTGAATAACAGTGAGGATTCGCGGGTAGCCAGTGTGGGAAATATTAAAAAAGAAAATATAATTGGAAAGGTACAGACAAGATTGTACCGAAAGAAAGGATGACAAGATGCATTTTCAGTGGTATCCGGGTCACATGACCAAGGCAAAGCGAATGATGCAGGAAAATATCAAGCTGATTGATATTGTGATTGAGCTGTTAGATGCCAGAATTCCGTTTTCCAGCAGGAATCCGGATATTGATCAGCTTGCACAGAATAAATTTCGGCTTGTTATTTTAAATAAAGCAGATCTGGCCGACGAAGAAGGGAATCGTCAGTGGGAAGCTTATTTTAAAGAGAAAGGTTTTTATGTATTGAGAGTCAATTCCCAGAAAGGCCAGGGAATTAAAAATGTAAAAGGCACCATTATGGAGGCCTGCAAAGAAAAGATAGAGAGAGACAGGAAAAGGGGAATTAAAAACCGGCCGATCAGGGCTATGGTGGCAGGAATTCCCAACGTGGGAAAGTCTACTTTTATCAACAGTTTTGCTGGAAAGGCCTGCGCAAAAACAGGAAACAAACCAGGAGTGACGAAGGGAAAACAGTGGATCAAAATCAATAAAGATGTGGAACTTTTAGATACTCCGGGAATTTTGTGGCCCAAATTTGAAGATCAGGCTGTAGGACTACGTCTGGCTATGATTGGATCGATTAAGGATGAAATTGTGCAGATGGAAGAGCTGGCTCTTTCGCTGATCACATATTTAGAGGAGAGATACCCGGATTATTTGAAAGACCGGTATGGTTTTTCGGCAGAACTTTCTACGCCCCTTTCTGTTTTGGAGCAGATAGGCATTGTAAGAGCATGTAAAAAACAGGGCGGTGAAGTGGATCTGG
The DNA here is from genome assembly GCA_022766905.1 of Lachnospiraceae bacterium. Lineage (GTDB taxonomy): Bacteria > Bacillota > Clostridia > Lachnospirales > Lachnospiraceae > SIG292. The sequence continues at coordinate 12,774 of JALEPU010000167.1, read as the reverse complement.
AAAAAGCAGCAGCTATTGTGATGGAGGATTTTCGAAGCGGAAAGATGGGACGAATTACTTTGGAATTTCCAGAATAAAAAAGGGGGCATTTCGATTGAAAAAATCAGAAACAGGAAAGAAAAATGAGAAAGAAGAGATTCAGAACGTGGATCCGAAAAAAGAAGTGATCAGTATGATTCTATATCTTGCAGTTGTATTCCTTGCCGTTTATCTAATCATTACTTATGTAGGACAGAGAACAGCAGTCAACGGAGATTCTATGGAACCGACTTTATCCAATGGGGATAACCTGATCATGGATAAGATCAGCTATCATTTCAGAGATCCGAAACGTTATGAAGTCGTTATTTTCCCTTGTCCGACAGAGCCGGATGTTTATTATATCAAGAGAGTAATCGGACTTCCCGGTGAAACCATTCAGATTAAAGATGAAAAAGTTTATATCAATGGAAAAGAACTTGAGACCGAAGTTTATGGAATTGCGCCAATTGAAGAGGCAGGAATTGCCAGTGAGCCTTTGATCTTATCCGATGACGAGTATTTTGTTCTAGGCGATAACCGGCCGGTCAGCCGGGATAGCCGGTACGAAGAAGTAGGCCCGATCAGCCGGGATACCATAGAAGGCAGGGCCTGGGTTCGGATTTATCCATTCAGTAAGATGGGATTTGTAAAATGAGTGAAAAAATCAGTGAGATAAAAGGGCGCTATGAAACATGTGGGTTAAATGATTTGCCGGCTTTTATCGAGTCTATAAAAGAAGATGAAAGAGCCGGAGTGAAGAAGATTGCAGAGAGTGCAAAAAAATCTTATAACCGTTATCAGCAGGAACTGGTTCGTCTGGAAGAGATGAAACATTATGAAAAAAAATATGATGCCTGTACATATATTTGTGGAATTGATGAGGTGGGCCGGGGACCGTTAGCAGGTCCTGTTGTGGCAGGTGCTGTTATTTTGCCGAAAGACTGCCGGATTTTATATCTGAATGATTCCAAACAGCTGACACCTAAAAAAAGGGAAGAACTGTATGATGAGATCATGGAGCAGGCAGTTGCTGTAGGAATCGGTATTGTAAGTCAGGAACGAATCGATGAGATTAATATCTTACAGGCGACTTACGAGGCAATGCGGATTGCCATCAGCCGTCTTTCTATCAAACCGGATCTTCTGCTCAATGATGCGGTTACCATACCGGAAGTAGACATTCCTCAGGTTCCGATTATAAAAGGGGATGCGAAGAGTATATCTATTGCAGCTGCCAGTATCGTGGCAAAAGTAGAAAGGGACCGACTGATGGAACAGATGGATCTTGTTTATCCGGGCTATGATTTTGCAGGCAACAAAGGCTACGGCAGTGCAAGGCATATGGAAGCATTAAAGAAACAGGGACCATGCGCCATTCATAGAATGAGCTTTTTAAAGAATATATTACATGGAAGATGACTCGCGAGCGAGTCTTGAATATCATAAAGATTGTGGGGATTTCCGGTTTCGGAACAATCCATAATCACGTTTGATATCATAATTTATAAGGGAAAATTTTCCGTATTAAGAACGAATCTGTATCCGGAGAGGGAACAGGAGGTTCTTATGAATCAGAAACAAATAGATGGCAGGAAGGCAGAAAATCTGGCAGAAGCCTATCTTTTACAACAGGGAATGGAGATTCTGTATCGGAACTATCGCTGCAGAAGGGGCGAGATTGATTTGATCGGAACAGAAGGAGACATTCTGGTGTTTGTAGAAGTAAAGGCAAGAAGAACGGGCAGGTTCGGATACCCGGGAGAAGCGGTTGATGTTCGCAAACAAAAACACATCTGTCGGACTGCCACTTATTTTTGCTGGAAAGAAAAAATAGAAACCGGAAGGCAGATTCGCTTTGATGTAGTAGAGGTTCTGGGAAATCAGATTCGTCATATCAAAGACGCCTTCGATTATTGTTAGTTGAGAAAGGAACAGGAAGATGGAAGAACAGATTCGTTATGCGAATGAGAATCATTCCACCTGCATACGAGAAAAGAACGGAGTGACTTACCTGACGTTTCCTCTTTTGGAAAGAGCAGGACTGATTCATGGATTTACGACCCGTCTGGGCGGTGTAAGCACCGGAGACTGTGCTTCGATGAATTTGAGCTTTACCCGGGGTGATCGGGAAGAAGATGTAAGAGAAAACTATAAGAGGATCGGACAGGCGCTTGGAATTGATATGAGCAAGGCTGTTTTGTCCCATCAGGTTCATAAAACAGAGATTTTTGTTGCAGGAAAAGAAGATCAGGGCAGAGGCGTGGATCCATCGCAAGAAAGGCTGTTTGAGATAGATGGGCTAATGACAAAGGAGGAAGGAATTCCCCTTGTTACCTTTTTTGCCGATTGTGTTCCACTTCTTTTTTATGACCCGAAAAAAAAGGTCATTGCGTCTTCCCATTCAGGATGGAGAGGTACGGTAGAAAAAATTGGTGCAAAGACAGTAAAAAAGATGGAACAGGAATTTGGCTGTAAACCGGAAGATATTCTTGCGGTGATTGGGCCATCCATTTGCCAGGACTGTTATGAGGTCAGCGAAGATGTGGCAAAAGAGTTTGAAAAGGTATTTACCAGGGAAGAATATGAAGAAATGATTCTGGACAAAAAGAATGGAAAATACCAGCTGGATCTTTGGAAAGCCAATGAGTATATTTTGTTAGGATCCGGAATAAGAAAAGAACATCTGGCAGTGACAGACCTTTGTACCTGCTGTAATCCGGAATTTTTATTTTCCCATCGGGCCAGCCATGGAAGAAGAGGCAATTTGTCAGCCATTCTTTGCCTGGTAAAGGAGGGTTAAGATGAAGATGCAGGGACATGAAATCGTAGGTGTCAAAGAAGGAAGCACTGCTTCAGAGATAGGATTAAAGCGGGGAGATGTCATTCTTGCCGTCAATGATAAACCCATTGAAGATATTTTTGATTATCAGTTTTATATGGAAGATGAATATGTAGAACTTCTTGTTCGCCACGAAGATGGAACCGAAGAAATCTGGGAGATCGAAAAAGATCCGGATGATGATCTGGGAATTATTTTTTCGTCTAATTTGATGGATGATTATAAATCCTGTTGTAATCGGTGTATCTTCTGCTTTATTGACCAGATGCCGCCGGGCATGCGTGACACCTTATATTTTAAAGATGATGATTCCAGATTATCTTTTCTTCAGGGAAATTATATAACCCTTACCAATATGAAGGAAGCAGATATAGACCGGATCATCCGCTATCGGCTGGCACCTATTAATATATCGATACACACGACCAATCCGAAGCTGCGTTGTAAAATGCTTCATAATCGGTTTGCAGGCAATGTACTTTCTTATCTGGACAAATTATATGAACATGAGATTCCCATGAATGGACAAATTGTACTTTGCAAAGGATGGAATGACAAAAAAGAGCTGGAAAAAACCATAAAAGATTTATATGCTTATCTTCCGGTAATGGAAAGTGTGTCAGTAGTACCGGTCGGTCTTAGTAAATACAGAGACGGGCTTACGGAACTTCTTCCATTTACAAAAGAGGAAGCAGAAGAAGTCATTGATTTGATTGAAGTCTGGCAGGAAAAATGCTATCAGGAACATGGGCTTCATTTTATTCACGCCAGCGATGAATGGTATATTCTGGCCGGCCGTCCATTTCCGGAAGAAATCCGATATGACGGATATCTTCAGCTGGAAAACGGAGTGGGTATGATGCGGCTTTTATGGGAAGAAGCAGAGGAAGCCATCGAAGAATTTCGACAAAAAGGCAGTCAGAAATCTTCGATTCACAACAAAAAGGTGATTTCCATTGCCACCGGAAAACTGGCCTTCGATATGATAGAAGGAATCTGCCAGCAGATGATGGAAGAGTTCCCATGGCTGTTTATCCGGGTCTATGCCATTGAAAATGAGTTTTTTGGAGAGCATGTGACGGTTTCCGGTTTGATTACAGGACAGGATTTAATCAATCAGTTAAAAGACCGGGAGCTTGGGGAATGTCTGCTGCTTCCGGAAAATATGTTAAAAGCCAATGAAGAGATTTTTCTGGATGATGTTTCTTTGACAGAATTGCAAAATGCTTTACAAGTAAAAGTGGATATTGTAAAATCAGAAGGAAAAGATTTGATTAACAAAATATTAAGAGAAAGACAGGAGGGGAAACATGAGTAAACCAATTGTAGCCATCGTAGGAAGACCAAACGTTGGTAAGTCTACCCTTTTTAATTCCCTGGCAGGCCAGAGGATTTCCATTGTAAAAGATACACCCGGTGTAACCAGAGATAGAATTTATGCCGATATTACATGGCTGGATAACAGTTTTACCATGATTGACACAGGGGGAATCGAGCCGGAAAGTGATGATATTATTCTTTCCAGCATGAGAAACCAGGCACAGACGGCCATAGAGACGGCAGATGTCATTCTTTTTCTGGTTGATGTAAGGCAAGGGCTGGTAGATGCAGACTATAAAGTAGCTGATATGCTGAGAAGATCCCACAAACCGATTCTTCTTGTGGTAAATAAAGTGGACAGCTTTGAAAAATATATGACAGATGTTTATGAATTTTATAACCTGGGTCTGGGAGATCCGATTCCGATCTCTGCATCCTCAAGACTCGGTCTGGGTGATATGCTGGATGAAGTAGTCAAACACTTTTCCAAAGAACAGCTTCAGGAAGAAGACGATGACAGACCGAGAATCGCGATTATCGGGAAACCAAATGTAGGAAAATCTTCAATTATCAATAAACTTCTGGGAGAAGAAAGAGTCATTGTTTCCGATATTGCCGGAACTACCAGGGATGCCATTGACACAGAAGTAGTGAGAAATGGACGGGAATACGTCTTTATTGATACTGCAGGTCTTCGAAGAAAGAGCAAGATTAAGGAAGAGATTGAACGATACAGCATTGTTCGTACCGTAAGTGCAGTAGAGCGGGCAGATGTGGCAGTTCTGGTCATCGATGCAAAAGAAGGTGTAACGGAACAGGATGCAAAAATTGCAGGCATTGCCCATGAAAGGGGAAAAGGTGTTATCATTGCGGTTAATAAATGGGACATGATTGAAAAGGATGACAAAACCATTTATAAATTTACCAATGAAATTCGAAATACACTGGCCTACATGCCTTATGCAGAACTGATTTTTATTTCTGCAAAGACAGGACAGAGATTACCGAAATTATTTGATACTATTGATGCAGTCATTGAAAATCAGACGCTTCGGATTCAGACAGGCGTCCTGAATGAGATTCTGACAGAAGCAATGGCGATGAAACAGCCGCCTTCTGATAAGGGAAAGAGACTTCGTATTTATTATATGACTCAGGTATCGGTAAAACCGCCAACCTTTGTGATGTTCATCAATGACAAAGAACTGATGCATTTTTCCTATACACGTTATATTGAAAATCAGATCCGGAATACCTTTGGATTCCGCGGTACTCCAATCCGGTTTATTGCAAGAGAAAGGAAGGAGAAGGAATGATGAATATGTATGCACTCCTTGGAATGGGAGCAGTTTTAGGTGTTGGATATTTATTTGGATGTTTCCAGACAGGGTATTTTGTTGGCAGAATCAATAAAATTGATATCAGAGATTATGGAAGCGGAAATGCAGGAACCACCAACGTCCTTAGGACTTTAGGCTTTCCCTGGGCACTCCTTACCTTTTTGGGAGATGCCTGTAAAGGTCTGATCTGGGTCATGATCGTAAAACATTTTGTTGTTCCTGTGATACCGGGAGCGAACGAAAAGATTTTGATTCTTTTTGCAGGCCTCGGAGCAGTACTTGGACATAATTATCCGTTCCAGCTTGGATTTAAAGGCGGAAAAGGAATCGCAACGACGGCTGCTATTATGATAGGGTTTGATTGGAGAATCGGCTTTTTAGGAATGGGAATTTTTATTCTCGTCTGTGCCCTGACCCGTTATGTATCCCTTGCTTCCCTCTGTCTGGCAGCTTCCCTGCCAATTCAGGTGCTGTTTTATTATCCGGGACAATGGGGAATCTTTTTCCTTGTACTGCTTTATACCTTTTCAGCATTTTATCGGCATAAAGCCAATATCAAGAGATTAATGTCCGGCACAGAAAGTAAACTGGGCCAGAAAGTGGACACAGGAATCAAATAAATGGAGGGTTGCAAAACGTGGTGAAAACGGAATGATTTCACCGCTGGAGCACAGCTCGTTCGGTATTTATACGCGAATAGGGGATGTTACAAGGTAAAGATATCATATCTTTGTCCAAATACAGCCCATATAATATGATTGCACATTTTTCGTTGAATTTAGTAAAGGCATCATCTGGCATATGTGACTGTCTGTTGCGTTGTTTGAGGAGCCGATACCTGGTCAGGTATCGGCTCCGAGTTACAAAACAGACAGTGGATAAACATGTCAGATGATGCCTTTTCATAAATTCCGAAAAATTTGCTTTATATTATGGGCTGTATTTGGGACATGATTGATTATCTTTACTTGCAACAACCCCTTTTATTCTTCTGCCAGTTCTTCCCACTGTTCATAGAGCAGGTTTAATTCTTCTGTTTTCTGGCTTTGCTCTTTGGTAAGATCCAGAAGTTTCGCAGAACTGCTGGCATTTTCCGGAAGGGCCATGGTTTCTTCTAAAAGAGTCAGTTCTTCTTCCAGCTGGGCAATCTTTGCTTCGCATTTTTTCAGATCATTGGCTCGTTTTCTGGCTTTGGCCTGGGCTTCTTTCTTTTGTTTCCAGTCTTCTTTGGATTCGGAAACTTTGGTTTCATTTGCAGTTTCCGAAACAATGGAACCACTGTCCGGTGTAATCAGACCTTCTTCTTTTTTCTCCAGATAATAATCATAGTTTCCTTTGTAATTAATCAGACCCTGTTCCGTCAGATCCAGAATCCGGGTAGCGGTCTTATTGATAAAATAGCGGTCGTGGGAAACATAGAATACGGTCCCTTCATAGTTATTAATGGCATCCTCCAGAATTTCCTTTGAATAAAGATCCAGATGGTTGGTCGGCTCATCCAGGATAAGAAAATTCGCATTGGAAAGCATTAATTTTGCCAGGGATACCCGTCCTTTTTCTCCACCACTCAAAGAATGAATCGGTTTAAATACATCATCGCCGGTAAATAAAAAGGCGGCAAGAAGATTGCGGATTCTGGTATGAGTAAGAGCCGGGTAGGCATCTGAAATTTCATCAAAAATAGTTTTATTCTCATGAAGAACCTGCTGCTCCTGATCATAGTATCCAATTCGGACTTTGGCACCAATGGCAATTTTACCTGTATCTGCTGCCAGATATTTATTAATAATTTTTAAAATCGTCGTTTTTCCGGTACCATTTTTCCCAATCAGGGCTACTTTCTCGCCCCGTTTGATTTCCAGATGAAGCTCGTGGAACAGTAAGCGCTCGCTAAATGACTTGGACAGATTGTCAATAGTTAGTACATCGTTTCCGCTTATAACGGAAGGCTCCAGGCGAATCCGGATTTTAGGCTGATAAGTCACAGGCTTTTCTAATATCTCCATCTTTTCCAGCATTTTTTCCCGGCTTTCTGCTCGTTTAATGGATTTTTCCCGATTGAAAGAACGAAGCTTGGTGATGACTTCCTCCTGATGGCGGATTTCTCTTTGCTGATTTTCATATTCCCGAATCTGTGCTTCGATAATAGCTTCTTTTTTGGTGCTGTACTGGGTATAATTACCCCGGTAAGTGACTGCTCTTCCCTGATCTAAGTCAATTACCTTTGTTACGATTTTATCAAGAAAGTATCGGTCATGGGAGACAACCAGTACACTTCCCCGATAGTTTGATAAAAAATTCTCCAGCCAATGGATAGAGTCCATATCCAGATGGTTGGTTGGCTCATCTAAAAGGATGATATCCGGGCGGGATAACAGAAGCTTACCAAGGAAAACGCGGGTTCTTTGTCCGCCGGATAAGGTAGAAATTCTTTTCTGGAATTCATCTTCCGTAAATCCAAGCCCCTTTAACACACCTGTAATTTCACTTTTCCAGGCGTACCCGTTTGCTAACTCGAAACGATGGGTCAAAGAGGCGTAAGTTTCCATCAACTGGTCAAGCTCATCTTTACCGGCATGTTTCATATCTTTTTCCAGCTTCCGGATTTTTTCTTCCATTGCAATGATATCTTTTTTTACTTCTAATACTTCTTCGTAGATCGTACGATCTGAACTGGTATCCTGGTGCTGGGCCAGGTAACCTATGGTCTTTCCTTTGCTTAAAATGACCTCTCCTTCATCGGCAGACATTTCATTCATAATAATTTTCAAAAGAGTGGATTTTCCTGCTCCATTGACTCCGACGATGGTGGCTTTTTCATTTTCTTCTATATGAAAGGAAATTTCCTTCAAAACCTGATGCGTTCCAAAGGATTTACTGATTTGCTGACAGGCTAAAATCATAGGAATCCCTCCTGAAAATTTCCAAATGGTTTAATCTAGTTCACAGTCTGAGGCGTTCGCTGTTTTCGCTCTCATCTGTATAACTTTCTGATTGACACTATTTTGTATTGTAACATAAGGGACAGAATGTGTAAACAAAAAAAGAATTCTGTTTGACAGTCATTTGTCAAACATGTATAATAAAGAATACAGTGGCATACGTGTGCCTTTTAGGAAGGAGATTGGGAGATAATATGGCAGAAATGAAAAAGGACATGAATGTAAAAGAAATATCACCTGCAGTTATAAAAAGGCTCCCTCGATACTATAGATACCTAGGCGAATTGCTGGAGAATGAAGTGGTACGAATTTCCTCGAAAGACCTGAGTGAGAGAATGAAGGTAACTGCTTCCCAGATTCGACAGGATTTGAATAACTTCGGAGGTTTTGGACAGCAGGGATACGGCTACAATGTACAATATCTGTATAATGAAATCGGGAAGATCTTGGGCCTTAATCATACCAATAATGTCATTATTGTAGGAGCAGGTAATCTTGGGCAGGCTCTTGCCAATTATCAGGATTTTGACAAAAGAGGATTTAAGATTGTAGGCCTTTTTGATGTAAATCCGAGACTGGTTGGCATCAGTGTGCGTGGAGTGGACATTCACGATATCGATGAGCTCCCTGATTTTATTAAGAGTAATGATGTGAAGATCGCGGCATTGACTTTGCCAAAACAGCACGCCAGACAGATGGCAGTGGAACTGATGAATTTTGGTATTAAGGCCTTTTGGAATTTTGCCCCGATTGACCTTAATTTGCCGGAGAATGTGATCGTGGAGAATGTACATCTGGCAGAAAGCCTGATGACATTATCTTATAAGATTCACAGTGAATTAGAAAAAGAAGAACAATAAAATATGGAGGGATTGGATGAAACTTATTGCTGATCGGGAACAAATGCAGGCAATTGATGCTTATTCAATCCATAAGATTGGGATACCTGGTATGGTTTTAATGGAAAAAGCAGCCATGGCTTTATATGAAGAAGTCATCAAGCATTTGGATAGCCATAGCAGGTGTCTTATTGTGGTTGAAAAAGGCAATAATGGTGGTGACGGCCTGGCACTTGGCCGGATGCTTACAGAACAGGGATATGAAACGGTTCTTTATGAAATCGGAGGACTGAAAAAAGAAAGTGACTCTTACCATGCCCAGAAGGAAATCCTTTCTAATCTGGGAATTCCGGTGGAAGATACGATGCCGGAGGGAGAGTTCGATGTTATTATAGATGGGATTTTCGGAGTAGGGCTGACAAGAGAAGTAGGTGGAATTCAAAAAGAAGTCATTGAGGCCTTGAACAGGAAACCTGCGTATCGGATTGCCATCGATGTGCCTTCCGGTGTGGATGCTTCCACAGGAAAAGTCCTTGGATGTGGATTTCTGGCAGATCTTACGGTTACGTTTGGTCTTCTTAAAACCGGCCTTTTACTCTATCCGGGAGCTGATTTTGCCGGACAGGTCGTGGTAAAAGAGATTGGTTTTCCTCAAAAAGCAGTCAGCCAGGTAAATCCTAATACATTTACTTACGAACCGGGAGATGAGACGCTGGTTCCGGCAAGAAAACCGGATTCTCACAAAGGAACTTATGGGAGAGTTCTTGTGATAGCAGGAAGTAAAAATATGGCCGGAGCAGCATATTTATGTGCCAGCGCTGCTTACCGCTGCGGCAGCGGCCTGGTAAGAATCTTTACCCAGGAATCAAATCGGATTATTTTACAGACAAAAATACCGGAAGCCATTTTAACAACTTATGAAAAGAGACAGGATGGAGAAAAGAAACTTCGGGAAGCCATAGAATGGGCAGATGTGATCGTATTTGGGCCGGGAATGGGAACCGGCAAGATCACCAGAAGCTTCTTGCATATACTGAAGGAATGTGCTAAAGTGTCTGTTATACTGGATGCGGATGGATTGAATGAAATCAGCCGAATGGAACAAAGCGGTGAAGATTATTTTCAGGATTATCCGGTTCCTGTCATTGTGACCCCTCATCTTCTGGAGATGAGCCGGATTTCAGGACATTCAGTAGAAGAACTGAAAAATGACAGAATCAATCTGGCCAGGGCCTATGCATTACAAAAGAACCTTACTCTGGTTTTAAAAGATTCCAGAACCATTGTGACAAATGGGGAGGACAGGTTTTATCTGAATCAGACAGGAAATTGCGGAATGGCAACAGGAGGAAGCGGCGATGTGCTGGCAGGGATAACAGCAGGAATGCTGGCGGCAGGCATGGAACCTTTTTCAGGTGCTGCGATGGCAGTTTTTCTTCATGGACGGGCAGGAGATCTGGCCAGGGATCAGGTTGGAGAATATAGCCTGATGGCAGACGACATCATAAAGCATATCAGTGAGGCTTTAGGAGGAAAAGCAAGATGGAAGAAAGCACATACAGACGGGTTTATGCAAAAGTAGATTTAGACGCAATCAAATGGAACATTTCAAAAGTACAGGAGAAAGTAGGAAAAGATGTCATGGTGATGGCAATCATCAAAGCAGATGGCTACGGACATGGCGCACTTCCTATTGCTCATGCGTTAAATAAGATTGGGGTAGACCGGTTTGGCGTGGCATTTGCAGAAGAGGGTATGATGCTGCGAAAAGGAGGAATCAAAAATCCGATTCTTTTACTGGGGTATTCCCATGAAAGTCAATATGAGACCATTATTCAATATGATCTGACACCGGCAGTTTTTACCTATGAGACAGCACTGGGACTTTCCAAAGCGGCACAGGCGAAAGGAAAGACAGTGACGATTCATATTAAACTGGAAACCGGAATGAATCGAATTGGATTTTTGCCTTGTGAAGAAAGCCTTATGGAAATTGAAAAAATTGTGAAGCTTCCAAATCTGTATCTGGAAGGATTGTTTACTCATATGGCGAAGGCTGATGAGACGGATAAGAAAACGGCCAGAAAACAGATGGATATTTATCTTGATTTTGTGAATAAACTGGAAGAAAGGGGAATTTCGATTCCGGTCAAACATGTAGCCAACAGCGCCTCGATTCTGGACCTTTCTGATTTTAAACTGGATATGGTACGATCAGGAATTATGACATACGGTCTTTATCCGTCCCCGGAAGTATCCATGGATGAGATTGTCTTAAGGCCGGCTATGGAATGGAAGACCCGGATTGTAAATTTAAAAGAAATCCAGCCGGGAGATGGAGTTAGTTATGGTCATCTTTACATTGCCAAAGAACCAAGAAAGATCGCAACTCTTCCGGTAGGATATGCAGACGGATATCCCAGAACCCTTTCCAATAAAGGCAGGGTTTTAATTCATGGACAGTACGCTCCGATTGTAGGAAGAGTCTGTATGGATCAGATGATGGTAGATGTGACAGACATTGCAGATGTAGAGCTTCTGGATGAGGTTACTCTGATGGGACCGGATGGCAGTAATTGTATTTCGGCAGAAGAGCTGGGAGATTTGTCAGGACGATTCAACTATGAGCTTGTCTGTGATGTTTCCAAACGAGTACCGAGAGTTATTTATGAAGATGGAAAAGAAAAGGAAGTAATCGATTATCTGACTGAGACTTTAACGGTTGTTAATCCGTAAGACTTCGTTACTTCCCAGGTATACTTTAGAATTTTTTGGAAAGAATAAAGTAACAAAGGGAATTTAACGGAGTGTGAACGAAGTGATTATAAAACGAGGAGATATTTTTTATGCAGATTTGCGTCCGGTTGTCGGTTCGGAACAGGGCGGAGTAAGACCTGTTTTAATAGTGCAGAACGACGTGGGAAACCGCTTCAGTCCCACAGTTATTGCAGCGGCAATTACAAGCCAGCAGTCAAAGGCTAATTTGCCTACTCATATATCAATTAACGCTGTGAACAGCGGGCTTTCAAAGGACAGCGTGGTGCTTTTGGAGCAGGTCAGAACAATAGACAAAAAGCGTTTGAAGGAAAAAATGGGAACTGTTGACGACAGCTCAATGGACGCAATAAATAAAGCAATTTCAATTTCATTTGGTTTAAACGGTTAATAAAGGCTTACATATACTTGTAAGCAGTAACGAAAGAACGCGGTTTTCTGCGTTCTTTTTGTTATTTATTTTTATATTTAGAAAATATTAATTCTAATATTACACTTGATTTTTTTGAAAATAAAGTGTAATATATATAAGTCACGTTAAACATTAATTATTTATGCGGGCGTGGCAGAATTGGCAGACGCGCTAGATTTCGGTCACGCTACCTCAGTGAAACAATTTAATATTTTGATTTTCGCAAGTTTAACTTGTTGAAATACACACGTGCGGGCGTGGCGGAATTGGCAGACGCGCTAGATTT
>JALEPU010000055.1 GCA_022766905.1 Lachnospiraceae bacterium | reverse complement strand
GCATAACTTCCTGTAAATACACCGGTCTTTTCTTTATCCTGAAGACGATCTACGTTAGACTTCATGGAAGAATCGAAGATGTATTTTTCTACTGCTTCTTTTGTCTCTTCGGTTGCAAGAGATGCTGCCAGCGCATGCTCCGGAGCCAGTACCATAAAGGTTGCACCATGAAGGGTATCCGGTCTGGTTGTATATACAGTAATCTTCTCATCTCTTCCTTCTACCGGAAATTCTACTTCTGCACCGTAGCTCTTACCGATCCAGTCTGTCTGCATCTTCTTAACTTTTTCCGGCCAGTCTAACTTGTCCAGATCCTCTAAAAGACGGTCTGCATATGCAGTAATTTTTAACATCCACTGTTTTAAGTTTTTCTTTGTAACCGGAGCTCCACACCGTTCACAACATCCGTTTACCACTTCTTCATTGGCAAGACCTGTCTTACAGGATGGACACCAGTTAATCGGCATCTCTTTTTCATAAGCCAGTCCCGCTTTGAACATTTTTACAAAAATCCACTGAGTCCACTTGTAGAAATTAGGATCTGTGGTATTCACTTCCATATCCCAGTCATAAATTGCTGCTATCTCATTGATCTGGCGTTTAATATTTGCAACGTTTTCAGCAGTTGATTTTGCAGGATGTACTCCCATCTTAATTGCATAGTTCTCTGCCGGAAGCCCGAATGCGTCCCATCCCATTGGATGAATCAGGTAATAACCCTGGAGCATTTTGTAACGGCTCCAGACATCACTGATGACATAGCCTCTCCAGTGTCCTACATGAAGGCCACTTCCGGATGGATATGGAAACATATCCAGACAGTAGTATTTTGGTTTTTTGCCGTCGTTGACATTGATTGGGTTCTCTTCCCATCTTTTACGCCACTTCTGTTCAACGGCTTTATGGTTATAAGATGAAGCCATAATTCATTTCCTCCTCTATGAGTCATCTTGGATTATTATTCTTATAGATACCTTAACTTACTAAGTATATATCAATTTTCACTTTTTTGTCAATTCATTTTACCCAGAAACTTCCTGAATCTATTTATTTTTTCCGAAAACTTAACGGAACGAAAAAAAGGGCATTCCCAAAGCCTTTTTTACTTCCGGGATGCCCTTATTACTTATAGTTTTTACATCAGCCTGCTTTTCTTTCGCTTAAATATTCCTCAATATGAGATACTGCTTTCTGTTCATCTTCTCCGTCTGCAATAATCGTAATCTCTTCTCCTGCTGCAAGTCCGAGAGACATCATGCCCATAATACTTTTTGCATTTATTTTTTTTGATCCACTCTCAACATAGATGCGGCTTTCATACTGGCTTGCAATTTGTACCAGCAACGCAACCGGGCGCGCTTCCAGACCTGACTGTAAATGGATTGTCATAGTTTTTGTAATCATACATATCCTCCTTCAACAAGATACACGTTACGTAGTCGTTTTTTCCCTTAACTTCTGAGCAAGTTCACTCAACTTTCTTAATCTATGATTGACACCGGATTTCCCCACCGGTGGATTAAGCATAGTACCTAATTCTTTCAAAGACATATCCGGATACTGAAGCCTTATCTTAGCGGTATCCAGCAGTTCCGGAGACAAATCCCCAAATCCTCCTGACGCTTCAATATATCGAATATCTTCTATCTGTTTGACGGCTGCTGCCACCGTCTTGTTAATATTTGCTGTTTCACAATTGACCCGGCGATTCACCGAATTGCGCACATCCTTTACAATGCGTACATTTTCCAGCTTCATCAGTGCCAGCGGTGCTTCCATGATATTCAACACATCCACAATGCTGGAACTTTCTTTTAAATATACCACATAATATTTTTTTCGAACAATGATCTTGGCATCCAGATCAAAGTCATTCATAACGGATTGAATCTGTCTTGCCTTTTCTTCCTTCGTACAAACAATCTCAAAATGATAATTTTTTTCCGGGTCGCTTAAGGAACCTGCCGCCAGAAAGGCGCCGCGAATAAAAGCTCTTTTACAACAGACCCTTTGTAGCAGTGTATGTTTGACCAGATCCAGATCTTCTGCCAGATTGCCATCTGCATCCATCATTTTTGCTGCCTTTAATATTCTTTCTGCATCCTTATGGTTTCCTACTGTTACCCTGTAAATTCTGCTTTTTTTCAAATATTCATTTTTTCTCGTTGCAATGGTTGGCGAAGCCGAGAAAGCTGTTTTTACAAGAGTATAGTACTTTCTGGCCACTGAAACATTTTCTGTCTGAACCATAAGAGAAAACTGATCATCTTCATCAATAGCTACTTTTCCGCACAAAAACAAAATAGCCGCAATCTCTCCAATCTGACAGTGTCTGGCCGGATGCACTTTTCTGCATAATTCTTCTTTTACTTCACTTGAAAATGACATCAATACTCCTTGTTTCCGCCTTACAAAGCTTTT
Source organism: Lachnospiraceae bacterium (assembly GCA_022766905.1). Lineage (GTDB taxonomy): Bacteria > Bacillota > Clostridia > Lachnospirales > Lachnospiraceae > SIG292. The sequence goes on along the minus strand of JALEPU010000055.1, from coordinate 10,310 downwards.
GTAATGGCATCCTTACCTGTATCCCTGTGCTCTAAGCGCAGACTGTAAGGAAGCTCTGAAAGCCGGTCATAAAGCTGATTGGCAATGGTCACAGAGCGATGTTTTCCTCCTGTACATCCTACTCCGATGACCAGACGGTATTTTCCTTCTTTTATGTAATTCGGAATCAGAAATGAAAGCAGGTCATAGAGTTTATTTAAAAATGCTCCGGCTTCTTCGCAGTTCATCACATAATCCTGGATTTCCTGATCATTCCCCGTAAGGGGACGTAACTCAGGCAGATAATATGGATTTGGCAAAAAGCGGACATCAAAAACCAGATCTGCATCATTTGGAATTCCATATTTGAATCCAAAGGACAAAAGAGTAATATTAAAATTACTGTAAGTCTCGTTCTGCACAAAAATCTTGTCCAGTTCTCCTTTTAATTCTCTCGTCAAAAGTTTCGTCGTATCAATAATGTAATCCGCCCGTTCTTTAATAAAACGGACCATCTTTCGTTCTTTGATAATGCCTGTCTCAACCCGTCCATCTTTCACAAGGGGATGACTTCTCCTTGTTTCTTTATAACGTTTGATCAGCGTAATATTATCTGCATCCAAAAATAAAATCTCATAAGGAATTTTCTTCGCATCCAGCTGATCCAGTTCTCCGGAAAGACGCCCTAAGCTCTGTCCGCTTCTGGCATCTACACTTACCGCTACCTGGTCCACATCAATGGTCTTATCTGCTGCAATTCTTGCAAATTCCTGTAAAAGCGGAAGCGGAAGATTATCCACACAAAAATAGCCTGCATCTTCCAGCATCTTCAATGCAATGCTTTTTCCTGCTCCTGACATTCCGGATACAATTACAAATCTCATGTTTTATGCCTCGTCCTTCCCAGTCAATCTCATTGGTTCCATCGGTTCTAAAGGTAAAAATTCACCGATCATTTTGACTTCCGTCTGAAGCTTGATCTTCGCATCACCGGAATCCAGAAAAATCTTCTTTTGAACCTGGCAAATCAGGCTCTGCATCTGTCTGGCTGTCGCTTCGCCTGCATTGATCAGAAATCCACAGTGCTTTTCAGATACCATAGCATCTCCTACTCGTGCTCCACGAAGCCCGGAATCCTGAATCAGTTTTCCGGCAAAATATCCTTCCGGACGTTTGAAGGTGCTTCCTGCACTTGGATATTCCAGCGGCTGTTTTGTCCTTCTAGCTAAAGAATATTCATCCATCTGAGCCTTAATGTCAGTTTTCTCACCTTTTTTAAGCTGAATCCATGCTCCAAGCACAATCCATCCTTCTTCCGGTACTCTGCTGTAGCGATAAGAAAGATTCAGCTCCTTTGCAGGAATCTCCTCGATTCTTCCATCAGGCTGAAGGATTTCCACGCTTGTCAGCACATCCTTCATCTCCCCGCCATAGGCTCCTGCGTTCATCGTAACTGCTCCGCCTAAGGTTCCGGGAATTCCTCCTGCAAATTCAAAACCAGCCAGACTATTCTCATAGGCCTGTGATGCGATTCGAGCCAGAGAAGCTCCTGCCTGTGCGTAAATTCGATCTTCCTGAACCTGAATTTCGGAAAAGGCTCTTCCAATCTGAATCACCAGACCTCGAATCCCCAGATCACCTACTAAAAGATTGCTTCCATTTCCCACCAGATGCACTTCCATGGAACAGGATGTCCCAAGCTTCATTAGCTTTTCTATCTCTTCTTTTGTTGATGGCGTTACAAACCAATCCGCCGGTCCGCCAATCCGGAATGTGGTATGATTCTTCATCGGTTCATTCTGATAAATCTGCTCCGGTGTCAGAATGCGGGTCAGTTCTTCATAAAAATTCTCTTTCATCTTTATTCTCCTGTTATACGATAAAAAAGACAGCTACATTCTATGTTCTATCTGCATGAATAAGCCATCATATTATATAGAAAAGATACTTTCTTTTGTATACCTTCTATATTATATGATGGCTCTTTATTTTACAAGGTCAAAAACAACCAAAAAAGTGATTGCTTTCTTTTTATTCTTATAAATTTTACACAAGAATTTTAGGATTCGCTGATTGCCAATTTGGCTCCTCCATAAATTCCGGCATCATTTCCAAGTGTTGCCAGTACAAATCCTGCTTTTTTCAGTCCGCCAAATACATTGTCTGTATAGTATTTTTGAATGGTATCCGTAAGGATTGTCCCTGCTTTGGAAACACCGCCGCCAATGATAAATACTTCCGGATCACAGACACAGGATACGTAGGATAATGCAAGGGCAAGAATATCACATACCTCTTCTACAATCTGAACACCCAGTTGATCTCCTGCTTTTGCTGCATCAAAAACATCTTTTGCTGTTACTCTGTCCGTATTGCGAAGTACAGATGGAAGATCTGTTTTTTCCAGAGTTCTTCTTGCCATTCTGGCCACTCCTGTCGCAGAAGCATATTGCTCCAGGCATCCTGTTTTTCCACAACCGCAGACTTCCGTCTCGTCAGACCGCATCTTCATATGGCCAATCTCTCCTCCAAAACCGGACGTACCTGCAATAATCTTACCATCTACAATAATACCGCCGCCAACGCCGGTGCCAAGAGTCACCATAACCGCATTATGGCATCCTTTTCCACCGCCCTGCCACATTTCACCAAGAGCTGCAATATTGGCATCATTTGCCGGGTAAACAGGAAGACCTGTATATTGCTCCATCTCTTCCTTTACCTGAACCTTGCCCCAGCCCAGATTCACACAGACATCTACAGAACCGTCCGGCTGAATTGCTCCCGGAACACCCATACCGATTCCGAGAACATCTTCTTTCTTAATTTTATTTTTTTCTAAAGCTTCATTGACAGACGCAGCAATATCAGACAGAATGTATTTTCCATTCTCCTGCTTTCTTGTCCGAATCTCCCACTTTGTAACCAGCTCTCCATCTGCTGTGAAAATACCCTGTTTTACCGTTGTACCTCCAAGATCCACTCCCACTGCATACTTCATAATCCTATTCCTCTCTTTCCTCGCCTTTATTCTTCTGTGTTTAACGAACCCGTCACTCTGTCATACAGTTCCTGGGCCGCATTGTATCCCATCTTCTTTGCTCTGAAATTAATCGCTGCACATTCCAGAATCACTGCAAGATTCCGTCCCGGACGAATCGGTATCGCGTGACATACTACTTTATTCCCTAAAAATTCGATATATTTTTCTTCCAATCCCATCCGGTCAAAGTCTGTGTTCTTATTCCACTCTTCCAACTGAATAACCAGATCAATACTCTGGCTCATCTTCACACTCTCTACACCGAACAAAGTCTTCACATCTATAATTCCGATTCCCCGCAGCTCAATTAAGTGTCTGGTCACTTCCGGAGAAGAACCAATCAGCGTTTCATCACTGATCTTCTTAATCTCTACCACATCATCAGATACTAATCTATGACCTCTTCGGATTAACTCAAGAGCCGCTTCACTTTTACCAATGCCGCTCTCACCCATAATAAGAACACCTTCACCGTATACATCTACCAGAACACCATGAATCGAAATCCTTGGTGCCAGTTCTACATTCAGCCATCGAATCAGTTCTGCCGTAAATTCTGATGTCTGACGCTGGGTTGTCAGGATCGGAACTTCATATTTGGAAGCCGCTTTTACCATTCTCTCACAAGGCTTTAATCCCCGGCAAAAAATAATACATGGAATCCGGCTGGAAAACAATTTTTCATAAATCTCTGTTGCCCTATTATCGTCCACCAGCTTATTCATATAAGTATACTCAACATTTCCGACTATCTGCACCCTTTCTGAATCAAAATGATCAAAAAATCCAGCAAGCTGCAGCGCCGGGCGGTTCACGTCACTTTGAGTAATCTCAATCTTATCTGTGTCAATCTCCGGTAGATGATTTTCCAGATTCATCTTTTCAACAATCTGCGTCAATGTAACTTTATACATCTTTGTAATCCTCCTATCATGCCGACCTTACAAATCAAGGTACAAAGCCTTATTCTTTGGAAAGCTCCTTCCTTGTGTCTGTTCCTATTCTATCACAGATTCTCTTTTTTTGTCTATGATTCATGAAAGAAACCGTAGATTTCTTCCGCTACTTTTTCTGTAATGGAATCCACCTGTGTCAGTTCTTCTACAGAGGCTTCTTTTATTTTTTGTATATCTTTAAAATGCCTCATCAATGCTTTCCTTCGTTCCGGCCCTACCCCTTTGATTTCATCAAGCACCGATCGGATCTGTGTTTTTCCCCTTAAATTCTTGTGATATTCAATGGCAAATCGATGAGCCTCGTCCTGAAGCCTGGTAATCATGTGAAAGGCCTCACTTCCTCTCGGAAAAAGAATCTCTTCATTGTTATAGTATAACCCTCTTGTTCTGTGATTATCATCTTTTACCATTCCACAGACAGGGATGGACAGATGAAGGTCTTCCAGTACCTTAAGGGCCACATTGACCTGACCCTTGCCGCCGTCCATCATGATGACATCAGGGAATTTTGTAAAGCTGTCATACTCATCTTTTTCTCCGCCTCGTTCTGACAGAACCCTTTGTCCATGTAAAAACCGTCTCGTCAACACTTCTTCCATGGAACGATAATCATCCGGACCATTTACCGTCTTCATTTTAAATTTACGATAATCTCTTGGCTTTTTCCTTCCGTCTTCAAAAACTACCATAGACGCTACATTTTCAAATCCATTGGTATTGGAAATATCAAAGGCTTCCAGTCTGTGAATTTCCGGAATTCCAAGAAGTTCCGACAATTCCCGCATTGCTCCCATAGTCTTTTTCTCTTCCCGGCGAATTCTTTCACTATCCTGAATCAGCACCGCAGAAGCATTTTTATATGCCAGTTCCATCAAATTGTGACGTTTTCCCTTTTTCGGAACAGCGATGGTTACTTTCCTGCCTTTCTTTTCGGAAAGCCATTTTTGAATGATTTCTTCTTCCTCGATGGGATATTGCAAAATAATCTCTCTTGGCAGAAAAGGAGTTCCGGAGTAAAGCTGTTTGACAAAAGCGGTCATAATTTCTTCCATCGTAGAATCCTCTACTCCTGTCATATGATAATGTTCCCGTCCCAGTAATTTTCCATTTCGAATAGAAAATACTGCTGCCACAGCCTCTTCTTTCGCCTTTGCAAGACCAATCACATCCTGATCTTCCATATCAGACTGATTAATATTCTGTTTTTCACTGATCTGTTTCACGCTGGCAATTAAATCCCGATATTCTGCTGCTTGTTCAAACTCCATCTGACTTGCAGCATCCATCATTTTCTCTTCCAGTTTCAAAACCACATCTTTATAGTTTCCCTTTAAAAAATCAATGGCTTTTTTTATGGAATCTTTATATTCTTCACCGGAAATATAGCCCTGACAGGGAGCCTTGCACTGATTCATATGATAATAAAGACAAGGCCGTTCTTTTCCGATGTCTTTTGGAAGCCTTCGGTTACAACAACGGATCTTATAGATTTTTCTCACCAGTTCAATGGTATCTTTTACAGCTCCGGCACTGGTATAAGGCCCATAATATTTTGCTTTATCTCTCTTCATCGTCCGCGCAAACAACACCCTGGGATATTCTTCATTCACTGTTACTTTAATATAAGGATAATTTTTATCATCCTTTAACATCGTATTATATTTGGGCCTGTGCTCTTTGATCAGATTGCATTCTAAAACAAGTGCTTCCAGTTCTGATCCGGTAATGATATATTCAAAGTAAGCAATCTGTGAGACCATTTTTCTTATCTTGGCCGTTTGATTTCTGCTGCTTTGAAAATACTGCCGCACTCTGTTTTTTAATACAATCGCTTTTCCCACATAAATAATTTCATCATTTTTATCATGCATCAGATAAACGCCCGGTTTATCTGGCAGCTTCTTTAATTCTTCCTGTATGTCAAACATGAGGGGCCTCCTTTGCTGAAACCATCATTTGATTACCGTTCATGGTAATCGTGTACTTGAAACAAACGCGTAAGGGGCATATCTACAGCATATATGTTGCAGTTTTGCCCCTTACGCGTTTTAAAAAGCACAATTTACCATGAACAGGTATTCAACACAATAATCAAAGAAGATAGAAATCTCTTTTGACACCTGAATCCTATCTTCGCTTATTCTTCTGTTGCCTGTACAGTATCACTCTCTGCCGGAACTTTTTCTGCTTCCTGTACAGCATCACTTTCTGCCGGGACCTCTTCCGGTTTCTGAACTGTCTCACTTTCGCCCGGAACTTCTTCCGGTTCCTGCTCCGGTTTCCTTTCGATTTGTTTCGGACCTTTTTCTTCTTCTGTGATTCGATTGAAAATCTCCATAAATTCTTTACCGGTGATGGTCTCTTTTTCAATCAGAAAATAAGCGATCTCATCCAAAGCCCGCATGTTGCCTCGAAGAAGTGCAAGTGCCTTATCATAAGCATCTTTTAATACCTTCATTACTTCTTCATCGATCTTTGCAGCAGTCTGATCCGAACAGTTTAATACACTTCGTCCTTCCAGATACATGCTTTCTACCGTTTCAAGGCCCATCAGGCCGAACGTATCCGACATTCCATATCTTGTAATCATAGACCTTGCCAGCTCTGTTGCACGTTCTATGTCGTTGGATGCTCCTGTCGTTACAGAGTCGAATTTCACTTCTTCTGCTGCCCGACCTCCGAACAAGGTTACAAGTTCATTTAACATCTCCTGCTTATTCATCAGGTATTTCTCTTCTTCCGGAACCTGCATGGTATAGCCTAAAGCCCCCATCGTTCTTGGTACAATGGTAATCTTCTGTACCGGCTCCGTATGTTTCTGAAGGGCAATGGCAAGGGCATGCCCAACCTCGTGATAAGCAACGATTTCTTTCTCTTCTTTACTTAAAATACGATCTTTTTTCTCTTTTCCGGCGATTACCACTTCCACCGCTTCAAATAAATCCTCCTGAGACACTGCAGTCCGTCCTGCCTTTACTGCTCCAAGGGCAGCCTCATTTACCATGTTGGCCAGATCTGAACCTACTGCTCCTGAAGTTGCAAGGGCAATTTCCTCAAAATCAACGGTATCATCCATTAAAACATCTTTCGCATGAACTTTCAGAGTCTCGATTCTTCCTTTTAAATCAGGCCGTTCCACAATAACTCTCCGGTCAAACCGTCCCGGACGAAGAAGGGCTTTATCCAATACTTCCGGACGGTTCGTTGCCGCCAGAATAACCAGACCTTTTGAAGTATCAAAACCATCCATCTCAGACAGGAGCTGGTTCAACGTCTGTTCTCTCTCATCATTTCCACCGCCATAACGACTGTCACGACTTTTACCAATTGCATCAATCTCATCAATGAAAATAATACAAGGAGCTACCGCCTGAGCCTGTTTAAATAAATCTCTGACACGAGAAGCACCAACACCAACAAACATTTCGACAAAGTCAGAACCTGACAAAGAGAAAAACGGCACATTGGCTTCTCCTGCCACCGCCTTTGCAAGAAGTGTTTTACCGGTACCCGGAGGGCCTACCAGTAAAGCACCTTTTGGCAGTTTCGCACCAATCTTTAAATATTTATTCGGGTTATGCAGGAAATCAACCATCTCCCGTAAAGATTCTTTCGCCTCATCCTGTCCGGCTACATCTGCAAATGTTACACCGGTCTTTTTCTCCATATAAACTTTCGCCGTACTTTTGCCGACACCACCCATCATGCCGCCCCGGCCCCGCATCAGGAAATAGAAAGCACCGTATATAAAGACAAAAGGCAAAATATAAGCTGCTAAAAATGATAAAATCGTAGAAGCACCGCTTTCTTCCGGTGACTCATAATCCGTAAGCTTTCCTGCTTTCTTTGCATCTTCCAGTCGGTCTACCAGATTCATATCTGAAATCCGCACTGCATAATAAGTCGTCTTCATGACCGGATTTTCCTGTTTTTTAGGGATAATGGTAATCTTATCCGCCTCTACGGATACGGTATCGATCTTTCCTTTATCCAGCATTTCCAGAAATTCTCCATAGCTGATCTTTTCCTCATTTCCTTTCTGAATCTGATTGAATACCCCATTCAGCATCAGAGTAATGATAAGGCTGACCACAAGGATAATCAAAAGATTCTTTATCTTTCCATTATTCATTTTATTTTTATCTGGTTTTTTATCGTTCATCTATGTCCTCCTTTTACACATGTGACCATTTTCTCACATATATAAACATCATTATAAATAGTAGCCCACAAGAAATCAAGCCAGTTTTTCTTCTTAATTCTTAAATCTTTGTGATTTTTGCTGATTTATGGTATGCTGGAATTACAAAAAAACGGAACAAAAAGGAGCTGCCTATGAAGGATCGAATTATTTTCCACATTGATGTAAATTCAGCCTATTTAAGCTGGGAATCCGTTTCTCTTCTTGCAAAAGATCCTGACGCCATCGATCTTCGCACCATTCCTTCTGCTGTCGGAGGTGACCAGTCCAAGCGTCATGGTATTATTCTGGCAAAATCAGAGTCTGCAAAACAGTTCGGTGTCCAGACAGGAGAGCCTTTGGTAGATGCTTTGCGAAAATGCCCTACCCTCACCATAGTTCCTCCTCATCATGACCTCTACGAAGAGTATTCCAGGAGTTTTCACCAGATTCTCCGCCAATATACCCCTATCGTAGAAAAAATGTCTGTGGATGAAGCTTTTTGTGACATGACTGCTTCCATACAACCAGGCCAGGAGTCGGTTCTTCTTGCCTGTGAAATCAAAGACCGAATCTTACGGGAATTGGGATTTAGCGTGAATATAGGTGTTGCACCAAACAAAATACTGGCAAAAATGGCTTCGGACTTTCAAAAGCCAAACCGGGTCCACACCTTATTTTATGATGAAGTTCCGGTAAAGCTCTGGCCTCTTCCCGTTCGTGACCTCTATTTTGTAGGAAATGCCACAGAGAAAAAGCTTGCTACTTTGGGAATTCATACGATTGGGGAACTGGCTCATGCTGATCTTACCATTTTAAGATCTCATTTAAAAAAACAGGGAGAAATGATATATGCCTATGCAAACGGAATCGATGACAGTCCGGTCTCAGCCGAGGCACACAGATACAAAGGATACGGTAATTCCACTACCATTTCTTTTGATGTAGAAGATGCTTTCACCGCCAAACAGATTATCCGTTCCTTATGTGAAACGGTAGGCGCCAGATTAAGGCAGGACCAGGTTGTGGCAGGGGTTGTAACAATAGAAATAAAAAATCAGGATTTTATCACCTGTTCCCATCAAAGAACCTTATCTTTTCCAACCAATTCAACCAATCAGATTTACGACATTGCAGCTTCTTTGTTTGATGAAATCTGGGATGGCAGTCCAATCCGCCTTCTCGGCGTCCGAACCGGAAAAATTACAGAAGAAGAAAATCTTCAGATGAATTTGTTCGACTGGGAAAAACAGGAAAAACAGAATAAGCTGGACCTGGCAATTGACCAGATTCGAAATAAATATGGAGAAAATTCCATTATGAGAGCCAGTTTTCTGGAAGAAGATCGTTTTCATCATATGACCGGCAAAAAGAAAAAGGGTCTTGCAAAATAAAGTGATCAATCAAATCACAAATACAGCCCATAAATATGAAGCAAATTATATGGGCTGTATTTGGACAAAGATATCACTTAGCTTTGCAACAGCACCTTTCTATGGTTAGATACGGCTAAGCATTGCAATTGCATCTGCCAGATACTCTTCTTTCACATCTTCCACGTCTCCATGGTCACAAGCTTCTGCCAAAGCCCGATCAATTGGCAGTGTACCAAGAACCGGCAAACTGTATTTGGATGCGGTCTCCATCAAATGGCTTTCTCCAAAGACACTAATCTTTTTCCCGCAATCCGGACAGACTAAATAGCTATAGTTCTCTACCAGGCCAAGAATCGGAACATTCATCATTCTGGCCATATTTACTGCTTTCTCAACGATCATTCCTACCAGTTCCTGTGGAGATGTTACAATCACAATACCATCTAAAGGAAGAGACTGAAATACAGTAAGAGGCACATCTCCGGTTCCCGGAGGCATATCTACAAACATATAATCAATGTTCTGCCACAAAGTCTCACTCCAGAACTGAGTAATAATACCCCCCAGAATCGGTCCTCGCCAAAGAACAGGATCTGTATCATTTTCCAACAACAAATTGACGGAAACAACGTCAATTCCTGTCTTTGTTGTTGCAGGAACCAACAAGCCTTCCGGGGTACCATATAATGTATCTTTTAAACCAAAGGCTTTTGGAATAGATGGTCCTGTCACATCTGCATCCATAATGGCAGTTTTATATCCTGCACGATTCATTC
>JALEPU010000049.1 GCA_022766905.1 Lachnospiraceae bacterium | reverse complement strand
CTACACCTTTCTTACCATCTAACATAATGTTATTGATAAGCTTGGTAACAACCTTGTTATTGTAAATTGGATCTGCTAATACATCTCTTTTTGCAATATGTCCTTTACGTGGCACGGTTCTTCCCTCCTTAATCAAATATTTCTTAAATCATCGGTACTCAAGCAGAATCACTTCTCTCCGCTTCGTGGAAATACTCCCGGCAGATTATCTTACTTTTCTGTCCGATGTTCTGCTCGTTCATGCTCGGACTGCGATCTCTATTTTAACCTGCAACCAACAGGGAAAATATTGCTATTCCGGCATTTTACTTGCTGCTTCTGTTTGAAAAGATCAAGCAGCGAATCTTTCGTTCTGACTTACCTTATTTTTTAGGTCTCTTAGCACCGTATTTGGAACGAGCCTGACGTCTGTTTGCAACACCTGCTGTATCAAGTGTACCTCTGACGATGTGGTAACGAGTACCTGGTAAGTCCTTTACTCTACCACCACGGATAAGAACAACACTGTGCTCCTGAAGGTTGTGGCCTTCACCTGGGATATAGCTTGTTACTTCGATTCCGTTAGAAAGACGAACTCTGGCAATCTTACGAAGAGCTGAGTTAGGCTTCTTAGGAGTTGCTGTCTTAACTGCTGTACAAACGCCTCTTTTCTGAGGAGCACTTGTATCGGTAGCTTTCTTCTTTAAAGAGTTAAATCCTTTCTGAAGTGCTGGTGCAGTACTTTTCTTTTCAACAGTCTGTCTTCCTTTTCTAACTAATTGGTTAAAAGTTGGCATCTGATTTCACCTCCATGCATATTTTCTACTGCGGTTGCCTGATTAATACCTATCTTTTGAAAAAATCTCTTTGATGGTAATTAACCGAAAATAAGTGTGCCAGGAAAATCCTGCACACACTTATGAATTATATAGTCTTTTATTTTGCTTGTCAAGAAGAATTTTGTTTATTTTACTGCCTGAAATGCTTCTTCCAAATCTTCGATAATATCATCAATATTTTCTGTACCAATGGATAAACGGATGGTATTTGGTTTGATGCCCTGATCTAGAAGTTCTTCCTCACTCAACTGAGAATGGGTGGTGGATGCCGGATGGATCACTAAGGATTTTACATCTGCAACATTGGCAAGGAGGGAGAAAAGTTCCAGATTGTCAATAAAATCTTTTGCTTTCTGAGCATCTCCTTTAATCTCAAAGGTAAAGATTGAGCCTCCGCCATTCGGGAAGTATTTTTTATAAAGCTCCTGCTGAGAAAGATCTTCTGTCACTGCAGGATGGTTTACTTTTTCTACCTGAGGATGATTCTTTAAGTAGTCTACTACTTTTAATGCATTTTCCACGTGTCTTTCCACTCGCAAAGACAAGGTTTCCAGTCCCTGAAGGAAGAAAAATGCATGGAATGGGGAAAGGGTTGCTCCGGTATCACGAAGAAGGATTGCACGAATTTTTGTTACAAAGGCTGCCGCTCCAACTGCTTTTGTAAAGCTGATTCCATGATAACTTGGATTCGGTTCTGTTAAGGATGGGAATTTTCCGCTTGCTTCCCAGTCAAACTTACCACTGTCAATAATTACGCCGCCGATGGTTGTTCCGTGTCCGCCAATAAACTTTGTAGCAGAATGTACAACAATGTCTGCTCCATATTCAATTGGTCGAACCAGATAAGGGGTTGCAAATGTATTATCTACTACTAACGGAATTTGATGAGCATGGGCAATCTTTGCAATTGCTTCAATATCTACAACGTCAGAGTTCGGATTTCCCAGTGTCTCAATATAAACTGCTTTTGTATTGTCCTGAATGGCATCCTCTACTGCTTTTTCATCAAAAATATCTACAAAAGTTGTTGTAATTCCGTACTGTGGAAGAGTGTGCTCCAGCAGGTTATAGCTTCCACCGTAAATATTCTTTGCTGATACAATATGGTCACCGTTTTGTGCCAGATTCTCAATTGTATAAGTAATGGCTGCTGCACCGGAAGCAACTGCTAAAGCTGCTACGCCGCCTTCCAAAGCTGCAATTCTCTTTTCAAATACATCTTCCGTTGGATTTGTTAATCTTCCATAAATATTGCCTGCATCGCTAAGACCAAATCTGGCTGCTGCATGTTCGCTGTTGCGGAATACATAAGAGGATGTCTGATAAATCGGAACTGCTCTTGCATCAGTAACCGGATCCGGATTTTCCTGTCCTACGTGTAACTGTAATGTTTCAAATTTTAAATTTCTTTCTGCTCTTGTTTTTTTACTCATGGTTATTATCTCCTTTTCTTATCACTGTTATATGTTACTTGCTTCTTAAGGGCAAAACACCTTCCATGTGTCATCAGCCCCTTTTTCATCTTCAGGATCTAATAACACATTCGTATGTCTCGGATGGAATGAATGTGGATCTGCCTTCTTCTGTCGCGTCTTTCCATGTCTGCTCCTTTCCACCTAAATCTTCTTTCTTCTATATTAAAAGTTGCCCGACAAATGAGCCTAACGTCCATTTGCCCCTGGCTCGTCTTAAGAAGCTCAGGTCAAAAATTCTTCTGACCTGGCATCTGGGGAAAATTAGTTTTCTACAAATAATGGAGTGGAGTAATATCTGTCGCCACTGTCAGGTAATAAGGCTACAATTGTTTTTCCTTTGTTCTCCGGTCTCTTTGCCAGCTCAACAGCTGCTTTTAACGCAGCTCCGGAAGAAATACCAACCAAAATTCCTTCTGCTTTTGCAAGTTCCTTGCTGGTAGCAAATGCATCGTCATTCTCGATTGTAATAATTTCATCATAAAGTTCTGTATTCAAAACCTTTGGAACAAAACCTGCGCCGATTCCCTGAATCTTGTGTGGACCACTCTTTCCCTGGGTAAGGACCGGTGAAGTTGCAGGTTCCACACCAACAATTTTTACTTCCGGTTTCTGCTCTTTTAAATAAGAACCTGTTCCGGTAATGGTTCCGCCTGTTCCGATGCCGGCTACGAAGATATCTACTTCTCCGTCTGTATCATTCCAAACTTCCGGTCCTGTTGTCTCGTAGTGAGCTTTCGGATTTGCTAGGTTATCAAACTGTCCTGGGATAAATGATCCAGGAATTTCCTCTGCCAGTTCATTGGCTTTGGCAATTGCTCCGGACATTCCTTTGGAACCATCTGTTAAGACCAGTTCTGCTCCATAGGCTTTTAAAATGTTTCTTCTTTCTACACTCATAGTCTCCGGCATTGTAAGGATAATGCGATATCCTTTTGCTGCTGCAAGTGCTGCAAGACCAATTCCTGTATTTCCAGAGGTTGGTTCGATAATCACAGAACCCTCTTTTAATTCACCTTTTGCTTCTGCGTCTTCAATCATTGCCTTCGCAATTCTGTCTTTTACACTGCCTGCCGGATTTAAATATTCCAGTTTCACTAACAATCTGGCTTCCAGGCCATATTTCTTTTCAAACTGTACCGGTTCTAATAAAGGTGTTCCTCCAATTAATTCTACTGCACTCTGATATACATTTGCCATTTTACTAAACCTCCTGTTGATTTTCTATTTTATTTACTTTATTCACTGCTCAAATAGGAATTACATATTTCCTATCGGGTATGTATGAATTATAGGTCTAAAAACTTCATTTGTCAAGTACTTTTTTGAAAAAATTTCTATAAAAGAAAAACACCTGAAGAAATCGGTTCCATCCGGATCTTCTTTTCTTCAGGTGTTTATGTTTTCATTCTTATAAAATTCTTAGTCAGGTATTATCATCATATGATATAATAATTTCCGCTCTCCAACTGCCAATCCAGCAAATCCTGTAATGTATATTTGTCTACCACATCTTTGATTGCCTGGTCCAGTTCTTTCCAAAGCCTTAATGTCACACAGTTATTTGCGCGGCTGCAGTTGTTCTCTTCACCTTCCAGGCACTCTACCGGAGCAAGGCTTCCTTCTGTCAGCCGAAGAATCATCCCTGTTGTATATTCGCTGGCAGGATGCATCAGGCGATAACCTCCCTGAGGCCCTCTTATACTCTTTACATAACCCGCTTTTACAAGAATAGACACGATCTGTTCCAAATATTTCACTGAGATTTCCTGTCTTGCGGCAACTTCTTTAATTCGTACAGGACCCTCCTCACCATGCAGGCCAATATCCAGCATCAGTCGAAGGGCATATCTTCCTTTTGTCGATATCTTCATAGTTCGTCCTTCTTTCTATTCCATCTCTAATCGATTCCTCCCTGAGAAAAAAACAGGAGGCTTCTTCCTTCAATTCAAGACTCGTTCGTGAGTCTTGGCGCGGGAGTCATCTTCCATCTGATATATAGTATATTATAACAGATTGTCGAGCGGTTGACTAGGAAAAATATGATTTATTTTTATTTATGCGTTTTTTACTTCTCCCTCGGGCACTGTTTCTGTGGACGGCAGCTCCTCATTCACTTCTCTTCCGGCTGTCATTACCATAATTCGCGAAACATTCCCATTTTCGTCACAAGCAATACCGATTGTATCTCCTTCCTTTATATCCTGAAGGCTTAATTCCTCTTTCTGAAATTTATCCCGATTCAGATTTTCGTCTTCTCCTGTCATTCCTTCCGGACGTTGTTTGCCCTGTCCATCCCCATCCGATTTCTGATTTCTCTGATTTCCGATTCGCCCTCTGGAAATTATGGTTTCACCGGTTACTTTGATTTCTTTCTCTTCCCCGGTAAAATCCAACATGGAATCCCCATCTTCTGCTGCCTCTTTTAACGTTCCAACCTGAATCAGTATCGTGTCTTCTGTTATTTTACTCACTTCTCCGTACAACAAATCCTCTTCCATCATTTTATTGTCGGAATTCTCCTGTTGATCCGTTTCTTTTTTTCCGCATCCGGTCCATGCCAAAATTCCTATTATCAGAATAAACAAAATTCCTATATACCTGTATTTCATTTTTCTACATCCTTTCTCTGTTGATTTCTTTTTGATTTACTTTGTTATCATACAGAAAAAAGATTGAAACAGGATTGAAAAAAACAAGAACACCTGTATTTCTACAGATGTTCCTGGTTCTTTATCACGTCTTTATTTTGTTACTTTTTTTCTTCCAAAATAAACGATGACTGCACCACTGCATACTGCAAGGGCAAGGAAGATACCGATTGGAGTGGAATCTCCGGTTTTTGAACTGTCAGATGTTGTTGTCTTATCTTTGGAATCGTTATTTTCATCGCTTCCATTGCCATCATCTGCAGCTGTAGTTGCTTCTGTTGTATCTTCTTCCTCTGTTGTATCCTCTTCTTCTGTAGTTGCTTCCGGATCCTCAATATTCAAAGTAGCAGTTGCACTTCCATCCGTAAAGTTAACAGTAATTTCGTGAGTTCCTACGGATAATGTCTCTAAATAAGAAGACTTCAGGGTAACGGTAACAGTAACTGTTGAAGCCTGAACCTGTTTTGCACCGAAGAAAGCCACAGGGTCTGATGCTGATGGGTACCATGGATCCTCTGATGTATACACTGGTGGCTCTGTTGTATACACTGGTGGCTCTGATGTATACACTGGTGGCTCTGTTGTATACACTGGTGGCTCTGTTGTATACACTGGTGGCTCTGTTGTATACACTGGTGGCTCTGTTGTATACACTGGTGGCTCTGTTGTCTCCGGTACTTCTGTTGTCGGAGCCTCTGTTGTCTCCGGCACTTCTGTTGTCGGTGTTTCCTCAGGTACTTCACCTGTTACCGTACAATCCTGATCCGGGTCAATCTCGTTGTTGTCCACTTCTACTCCTGTAATGTCTTTCATCGAGCCTTCAATTACCAGCGGGTAGTCTTCTCCTGACCCCTTCACATAAGTTCCGCCATCTCCGGAAACAACCTTATATTCCGTAGATGCCAGTACATAGCTGCCTGCCATAGCAACACAAAGGCAACCGGTAAGTAACAAAGCGGTAATCTTTTTTCTAGCCTTGTTCATTTTGTTCATGAGCATATCCTCCTTCTAAATATAAAACGCTCTAAAGTTATATATAGTTTACCCTATTTTCTTTGAAAAGTCAATTTGTTAAACAATAATTATGTCAATTTTTTGTTAAACAATAATTATGTCAATTTCCCCTTGAGCAATAATTATGTTATACCAAACAATACATCAGGCAGGAACAGACAGATAATCCGCATACACTAAGATACACCCATTGTCTGATCCCATTTTTGTCCTTCACATATTTGCCCAGCAGGACTCCTAACGGTATTGGCAGAAATATCATATAGCGAAAATCCATGCTGCAACCAAACGGATATTGGAAATAAAACCATAGGATACTCGCATAATACAAGATACTGATTCCGGCAGCCCAATTTCCTGCCTGATCATTCCTGTTTTTCCTGATTTGCCAGATCCAGGCTGCCAGACAGGCCACACTGCAGGAAAAAGCAAACAGTAAGAGCAACACCGGAATCCATCCGGGTATCTGATAGAGAAATTCCCCAAACAAAGAAGATTTCAGAAAATACACAGGAGCATTGTAATCTTCATATACGTTGGTATAGGGACTGAGAAAAAGATTTGCCACATCAATCCCAATCATCCTTTGTACCAGCGAACAGGAACCGGTATAAAGGCTGGAAGAAGTACTGATCCTCGGTACATATGACAGACTCTGTCCAAATAATCTGTAATTTCTTATGCTGTACCAAAGTCCAAGGGGCAGACTGATTCCTCCAAATACGATATATTTCATCATCAACGATGTTCCACGATGAGCTTTGATTTCCTGAACCAGCTTGAGCAAAAAAAGAAACGCAGTAAAAAGAGCAATCACTCCACAGGATATTTTCGTCATCATGGCACAGCCAAATAGAACAGCCAGAATACAGGTATTTTTCCAATTTGTTTCATGATACCATCGTATCGTATAGAAAAATGCCGCTGTCATAAACATGCCGGCAAGGGCATCAGGATTCACTCTTCCTCCTGTCAGATAAAAAACAGGAAGAAATGCAAATAACAAGAGAGGAATTCTGCCTTCTTTTCCCTTTACACCGCTGATCGTCAGAATTTTCTTTCCTAAAAGCAGGGTGATACAGGAAGCTGCACAGGACACTGTTTTCGCTGCGTCAACCAGGTAATACGATTCCCTGCATCCTAAAATACCGTTGATACATCCGGAAGCAGCCGCTCCCAGAACATAAAACAAAGGCTGTTGATAAAACTGTAGTTGATTCGATGAAGGCAAATGTCCCTCTTCGATCAGGGTGAGAATATAAGCTGCGTGGCCACCGCTGTTCTTATCCAATTCCCATAAATCGTGTCTTCGTACTGTGCATCCCGTATAAAGCATATAGCCAATTCTCATCAGAAATCCCATCAGAATCATAATGTTCCACAAGGTTTCTTCCTGCAATCTGCCATCCTTTCTTTTTTTTAGCAAAAAAAGACCTGTCACAAAAAGAAGAATCATCATTTCCAATTGAATCAACGAAGGATTATGATCCAGTTTCAGGATTCGCCCTGTCAAATAACAAAACATCACCCCAAACGTCACACACAAATATTGTATAACGTCCAATCTCATCCATTTCTTCATCATCCATCTCCTATGAAAGTGCAAATTTCCATGTTGACATCCATTCCAGCACCTGGTTCACATACTCTGCATTCACCGGTATTCCGGAAAGAGCCGGATAAAACATGACAAAAAGAAGTAAAGAGCAGGCTCCTATTACCAGCATATACTTCCGTTGCTTTTTTATGTGCATCAGCGAATTTCCCCACATCAATATTAATACCAGAGAGCAAAGACAATATTGATAAATAAAAACAGTCCGATGAATAAAAAGCCACGGAATCAATACTGACAGATACGCAATCATCAGGTATTGTGCATTTTTGCATTTTTTGCATCTCCATAAATAAAACTGGTGAAAGAAGGCTGCTAATCCGCCCCACCAAATCAGTGGGTTTCCAAAAGTAGCTATGGTACTGATTTTTCCGTCCTGCAATATAGAATAGGTATCCAAAAGCGGTTGATAGTCAATGAGCCATTCATACCATTCGGAAGAATACGGATGTTCAAACACGGTGGAAGAATGGTAAGACAGCATTAACTTCCCATTTTCAATGACTAATTGAAGCAGATTTTTATCCGTATATACCCGCGCAAAAGGCAGATAGGATAAAACATAAATCACACCCGGAATTGCCACAAAAAAGAGAACACAGCATCCGCAAAGCTTCATCAGATACTTCCGATTTGGCATAATTCCTTTTACACCGCCTATGGATTTCCATAAAAATACAAAAAATGCGATTGCTATTCCAGCCGCTGCATAAAACCCGGTCCACTTTGTTGCAACTGCAAGACCCATAGATAGTCCACAGAAAAACAGTGATATTCGTTGTTTCTTAAAGTTATGCTTTGGACCGCATTGCCGGATAAAACAATACATGAAATAAAACATGAGAAGAACAAAGAATGCTACCAGAATATCCAGGGTTGCTATCCTGGACAAAGTAAAGTGCATAAATTCCGTTCCCAAAAGCAGAGTAGTAAAGCACGCTGCATCTGTTCGACCAAACATGGCATGAGCAAACACATAGATCAATGGAATCATCAAAGTTCCCAAAAGGGCACACATACATCTCCATCCAAAAGGATTCATTCCCAATAGGCGGATGCCCAGTGAAATGATTGTTTTTCCCAGCGGCGGGTGGGTATTTTCATAAATGGAAAGACCATTTAAAAACTCATATGCCGTCCTTGCATGATATACTTCATCAAACATGGTCTGATCATAAAATGTTCTGTATAAATGGAACAATCCCTGTTCGTCAAAGAGATTCGGATAGCCGGAAGCATTCACAGGAAGCACTCGATTACCATACATATCCAGACAAACAATCTCGTGAATCGATGCCTGCCCCTCCATCAAAACAATTCCAAGGGAATCCACAGAATGATTCACTTCCACTGCATTCCAGCAAAATACACTGGTCACTTCGTGTTTACTGTCAAATACGACCCAATCTTTATTCTTGCTATCTCTGTAAGAAAAGGACATGGTTCTCTTGCCCGTATATCCCAGATAAATGTATATTTTGGACAGGGTAACTTCCTTGTCAAACCCAAGAACGATTTCATTTTTTCCGGTTTCTCCTACCTGAAATGTCTCGTAGGTTTCCGGAACGCGGGAACTTCCCAGATGATAAAAGGCTACCGTTCCAAATACGACCGTAAATAAGATAATAAAAAGCATGTCCTTTACCGTATATGCTTTTTCTTTTCCGGTCATGCAGGTACATGGTTCGTCTGTTTTTTCTCCGTCTTCCCGGTTTTCCAGAAAGAATTTCAAGCTTCCTATCCGATAACAGGATTTCCAAAAAGCAATGAACCCAAGAAGAAGAGAAAGAATATACAGAATCGGTATATTTTCTGTATTCCATATTTCTTTCAAGCTTTGTCCCAGCAGATCCACCGCTGCAAACCAGCAAAATATTGCCACATTTCCAATCAGGTATTCAGGCAGAAATGCAAAAAGGCTTCCTTTTTTTCTCTTTACATATTCGTCCAGCAGACAAAGTACCATCATAACCGGAAGAATTAAAAAAATAAGTCGTTCGTTTCCTGTCAGAATTGCCAGAATAGATCCCGGTTGGAACAGATAAAAGACCAGAATACTGCTTTGAACCTTCTCCGTTTTTTTATTATGAACATAATAATAAAGTAAAGCAAGGATAAACCACTCCAGAAAAATGTTCCTCCAGATTGCTTTTTGCATATCGGGAAGAATCGTCACCGGCAAAATCCGGCTCACCAGATAAAAAAGCAGAATTTCTCCTTTGGAATAACAGGGAATTCCTTCTTTTTTCTTCCGAAGCAGATAGATTCCCCAGAAAATCGAAAAACTGATACCGATAAAAACATATGAAGATATCATTTTTTTTCTGCTCCTTTCTCCTCATGGTACTCTTTTTCTGTATTTATATTCCATAGAGAGGAATGATCCAAAGCATGGGAAAGAATGAGATCGACAGCCAAAAAGGCTGTCAGCATAGAATGATCCATATTGTTGTATCGATGCTGTCCATTTCTTCCAATACAATATAAATTATCCACCTGATCAATCCAGTTTTCCAGTGTCTTGATATCCTGATAGGTATCAAAATAGGCCGGATATGCTTTTTTCACTTTTTCACAATGGGCATGGAGCACTTTCGTATCTTTGTCTGCCACTCCCATCTGAACCAATTCCTGAAAACCGAATTCTTTCCACTCTTCTTCTGTCATGGACCACATCGGGTCTCCTTCCCGGCAAAAATATTCCAATCCAAGCCATACTGTCTGTTCCGGTTTTTCAACCATATAAGGAGACCAGTTATTAAAAATCTGAATTCTTCCCATTCTTACAGAACGATCCTGAACATAAATCCAGCAGTCCGGCACAATATCGCCCAAGGTCTTTCTGGATGTTTCATTTTTTATTTTCAGCCGATCAACCAGTAATCCGACAGTTACAAAATCCCGGTAGGGAAGTCCTTTTGCAATTTGCTGAATCGATTCCGGTACCTGATTCATGCCACCGATCAAATCACAAAGAGGCATGCTGGACAGTAGAATATCTGCCTCCATTTTTTCTGTTTTACCCTCTTTTACAAAAATGACATCTGTAATATGATTCTCTTTTTGCAGCACCTGACTAACCTTACAGCCATAATCGATTTTACCGCCCAGGGTTTCAAATTGTCTGGCTGCTTCCTGCCACAATTGTCCCGGTCCGAACTTGGGATAATAAAATGATTCAATCAGCGAAGTTTCTACATTTCTGTTTTCTTTCTTTATTAATTTTCCCAGCACATCTTTGATCAATGCTACAATTGACAGGCCTTTTACCCGCTGCGCACCCCAATCAGGTGAAATTTCAGAGGGGTGCCTTCCCCATAATTTCTCCGTATAATCTTCAAAAAACATTCTGTATAATTTTTTCCCAAAACGATTGATATAAAAATCTTCCAATGATTGTTCCGGGTGTTTCCAAAAAAGGGTTTTTATGTAACTAAGTCCCGCCTGTACCGTTGTCAGAAACCCCATGTTTCTTATGGTATTCCAATTCATTTTTATAGGATAATCAAAAAATTTCTGATTATAATAAATTCTTGAAATTCTCTGGCGTTTCAGAAATACCAGATCCTCTTTTTCCGGATCCGGTCCACCTTCTTTTTCTTCATGTTCTCTTTTTAACACCTTATCATCAAAAGAAGGAGCTCCCTGAACCGGTAAAAGCTGAGTCCACCAATCCATCACCTGTTGATTTTTCGAAAAAAATCGATGTCCCCCTAAATCCATTCTGTTTCCATCACTTAATATGGTTTTAGAAATTCCTCCCGGCACCGGCTCTTCTTCCAGAATCAAAACTTCATATTCGTCTGACCTTCGAAGCAGTTCGCACCCAGCTGTCAGTCCGGCCGGACCTGCTCCAATGATAATTACTTTTTTCTTTGTTTCCACTCTAATGCCCTTTTATCCTTTCTCAGCTTCCTACTACTCTTTGTTTTCTGTCTTTTCGCTTATAATATATCTTGGTCGCTGTTTTGTTTCCAGATACATCTTTCCAATATATTCGCCTATAATCCCAAGACTGATCATCTGAACCCCGCTGACAAAGCAGACAATGCAGGTCATACTGGCCCATCCGGAAACTGTTTTTCCCTGCAGATAAACCAAAATAGACCAGAATACTCCAATAAAACTGAGCAACGAAATCAAGATTCCCATACAGGTAATCATCTGAAGCGGACGTATGCTAAGGCTGGTAATTCCATTAAATGCAAGAGACAGCATCCGTTTTAACGGATAATGGGTTTTCCCGGCCATACGGCTTTTTCGTTCATAATAAACACAGGAACTTCGAAATCCGACCAAAGGAACCATACCTCGTAAAAACAAGTTCACTTCTTTAAAATTTTCCAGTTCATTTAACACTTTGGAAGAAACCAGACGATAATCTGCATGATTATATACAATATCTGCCCCCAGAACTTTCATGAACCGGTAGAAAAGCTGTGCAGATTCTCTTTTAAGAAATCCATCTGTTTGCCTATCATTACGCACCCCATAGACAACTTCGCTTCCACCATCGTATTCTTCCAGCATACGATCTATGGCTTCAATGTCGTCCTGTCCGTCACAATCAATGGAAATCGTCACGTCTGCATCTTCCTTAGCTTCCATCAGACCGGCCAGAAGAGCATTTTGGTGGCCTCTGTTCCGGCTCAATCTGATTCCGGAAAAAACATCATTTTCTTCCGATAATGACTGAATAATGTTCCAGGTATCATCTTTGCTGCCATCGTCAACAAACAAAATCTTACTTTGCTCAGAAATTTTGTGATTTTCTACCAAATCTTCTATTTTTTTTCTGAAAATCCTGCTTGTCGTTGGCAGAACTTCCATTTCATTATAACAGGGAATAACAAGATATAAGATTTTCACGACTTTCCTTTCTCCTTCCGCATTCTTCCTTCTCATTTTCGCTTATATATAAAAAATCTTCTAATGGCATAATTATAAACGAAAACAATGGCTGTGGCTATCATTTTCGATAACATTTCATAAATTTGAAGTTTTTGAACAAGCAGAAACATGATAAACATATTAAAGACAAGTCCGGCTGCACTTGCACAATAAATCATCACCAGTTCTTTTACAATGGAGCCCTTTTCCTCCCGAAAAGTCCATAGACGTCCAAGGAGCCAGTTTACAAAGGTAGAAAAAACAAATGCAAAAGCGGTAGCTGCCAGATAATTCAAGCTTAGCTGATTCCAAAAAAGAAAAAAGGCTGTCCACTCCGCAATGGTTGCCATCGCTCCTACCCATAAATAGGATATTATTTTTTTTATTTCGTTTTTTTTCATGACCACCTTTTTCTTCCTTCCTGTAATAGCCAAACGGGGAAGTTCCCTTTCCGGAACTCCCCCGCCATGATATCATTACTAAAAAATTGATATTGATTATTCTTCTGTCAGCATGATTTCGTCAGAAAAAGATTCTTCTGTATCTTTTACCTCTTCATCGTCGAATAAATCTTCTCCCATATCGTCATCGGAGAAAATTACTTCTTCATCATCCATCATAATATCTTCATCATCATCAAAAGAAACAGTACCGATCTCTGTATCCAGTTTCACATCCCGATATCTCTTCATACCTGTTCCTGCCGGAATCAGTTTACCAATCAGAACATTTTCTTTCAGACCAATCAATGGGTCAATCTTACCTTTGATTGCTGCATCGGTCAGAACTTTGGTTGTTTCCTGGAAAGATGCTGCGGATAAGAAGGAGTTTGTTGCCAGAGAAGCTTTTGTAATACCAAGCATTACCTGCTGTCCCTGTGCCGGCTCTTTTCCGGCATCAATCAGATTTTCATTCATTTCTTCAAAATCCAGAATGTCAACCAGGGTACCTGGCAGATAATCACTGTCGCCGCTTTCTTCAATGCGGACTTTCTTCAGCATCTGACGAACAATAACCTCAACGTGCTTATCGTTGATATCTACACCCTGAAGACGGTATACACGCTGTACTTCACGAAGCATGTAATCCTGAACGGCTCTCACACCTTTAATCTTTAAGATATCATGAGGATTTACAGAACCTTCTGTCAGTTCATCGCCGGCCTCTAATACCTGTCCATCCATTACTTTAATTCTGGAACCATAAGGAATCAGGTACGCTTTGGTTTCTCCGCTCTCCGGATCTGTTACGACAACTTCACGTTTTGTTTTTGTATCTTTTACCTGTACCACACCGCCAAATTCTGCAATAATCGCAAGTCCTTTTGGCTTTCTGGCCTCAAAAAGCTCCTCGACACGAGGAAGACCCTGTGTGATATCATCACCGGCTACACCGCCGGCATGGAAAGTACGCATGGTAAGCTGTGTACCCGGTTCACCAATTGACTGAGCTGCGATAATACCGACAGCCTCACCTACCTGAACCGCCTGACCGGTTGCCATGTTGGAGCCATAACATTTTGCACAGGCACCAATATGGGATTTACAGGTCAGCATTGTACGGATTTTCACTTTTGTATATCCTGCACCTACTACCTTAGCTGCACGCTTTGGTGTAATCATGGAATTTGCTTTTACAATTACTTCTCCGGTCTCAGGATCAACAATTTCCTCAGCGGCTACTCTGCCGGTAATTCTCTCCTGAAGACTTTCGATCACTTCCCGGCCATCCATGAAGGCTTCCACATACATACCTGGAATTTCTCCGCCTTCACAACAGTCTTTTTCACGAATGATCAAATCCTGTGATACATCAACCAGACGTCTGGTCAGATAACCGGAGTCGGCTGTACGAAGGGCTGTATCAGACAGACCTTTCCGGGCTCCATGGGCGGAAATAAAGTACTCCAATACGTCCAGACCTTCTCGGAAATTGGATTTGATTGGCAGCTCGATGGTACGGCCTGATGTATCGGCCATCAGACCACGCATTCCGGCAAGCTGTTTGATCTGCTGATTGGAACCACGGGCTCCGGAGTCAGCCATCATGAAAATGTTATTATATTTATCAAGACCGTCAATCAGCTTCTTTGTCAGTAAGTCATCGGCATCGAACCATGTACTTACAACTGCTTTATAACGTTCTTCTTCTGTCATCATACCACGACGATACTGTTTTGTGATCATCTCCACTGTATTCTGAGCTTTTTCCAGAATTTCTTTCTTCTCTTCCGGTACCGTCATATCGGAAATAGATACGGTAAGAGCACCGATCGTAGAGAATTTATAACCTAATGCTTTGATGTCATCCAGCACTTCTGCTGTCTTTGTAGCACCATGGATATTGATACATTTATCCAGAATCTGTTTTAATTGTTTTTTACCTACATGGAAATCAATTTCCAGTTTTAACAGGTTTTCTTCTTTGCTTCGATCAACAAAGCCCAGATCCTGAAGAATGATCTCGTTAAAAAGAAGACGTCCCATGGTACACTCGATAATCTGAGAAATCGGAGTACCGTCCGGTTTGAATCCTCTTCTTCTTACTTTAATCTTAGCATGAAGAGTAATTACTTTATTCTCATAAGCTAAGTAAGCTTCATTTTCAGACTTGAAGAACTTGCCTTCTCCTTTGTCTCCCGGTTTTTCCAGGGTCAGATAGTAAATACCAAGTACCATATCCTGAGAAGGAACTGCTACCGGAGCACCATCGGATGGTTTTAACAGGTTGTTTGGAGATAAGAGAAGGAAACGGCATTCTGCCTGCGCTTCTACCGACAATGGCAGATGGACAGCCATCTGGTCACCGTCAAAGTCGGCATTGTATGCAGTACATACCAGCGGATGAAGCTTAATTGCCTTACCTTCTACCAGAATCGGCTCGAAAGCCTGGATTCCAAGTCTGTGAAGAGTAGGAGCACGGTTTAACATAACCGGATGTTCTCTGATTACTTCTTCCAGTACATCCCATACCTCTGTCTGAAGTTTTTCTACCATCTTCTTAGCGGATTTAATGTTATGAGCCAGCCCTCTGGACACTAATTCTTTCATAACAAAAGGCTTAAACAGCTCAATTGCCATCTCTTTCGGAAGACCGCACTGATAAATCTTCAGTTCCGGTCCGACTACGATAACGGAACGTCCGGAGTAGTCAACACGCTTACCAAGAAGGTTTTGACGGAAACGTCCCTGTTTTCCTTTCAGCATATCAGAAAGGGATTTTAAGGCTCTGTTTCCAGGACCTGTAACAGGTCTTCCTCTACGGCCGTTATCAATCAGGGCATCTACTGCTTCCTGAAGCATTCTCTTCTCGTTGCGGACAATAATATCCGGAGCACCCAGCTCAAGAAGACGTTTTAAACGGTTGTTGCGGTTGATAATTCTTCTGTATAAATCATTTAAATCGGAGGTT
The DNA here is from genome assembly GCA_022766905.1 of Lachnospiraceae bacterium. Classification (GTDB taxonomy): domain Bacteria; phylum Bacillota; class Clostridia; order Lachnospirales; family Lachnospiraceae; genus SIG292. The sequence continues at coordinate 10,667 of JALEPU010000049.1, read as the reverse complement.
GCAAAACGGCCTCCGTCCAGCTGTACCATAGGACGGATATCCGGTGGAATAACCGGAACTGCATCCAGAATCATCCATTCCGGTCTGTTGCCGGAAGTACGGAAGGCTTCTACAACTTCTAATCTTTTGATAATTCTTGCTCTCTTCTGTCCGGAAGAATCCTTCAATTCTTTCTTTAATGCCTCTGATTCTTTTTCCAGATCAATGGCACATAACAGCTCTTTGATGGATTCAGCACCCATTCCAACCCGGAATGTATTACCGAACTTGCTGTAGGCATCTGCATATTCTTTCTCTGTCAGCACCTGTTTGTAAGCCAGGCCGGTATCGCCCGGATCCAATACAATATAAGATGCAAAATAGAGAACCTTCTCCAGTGTTCTTGGAGAAATATCCAGAATCAGACCCATGCGGCTAGGAATTCCCTTGAAGTACCAGATATGGGACACCGGCGCAGCCAGTTCAATATGTCCCATTCTCTCTCTTCTTACATTGGCTTTCGTAACCTCAACACCACAACGGTCACAGATTACACCTTTATAGCGGATTTTTTTGTACTTACCACAGTGACATTCCCAGTCTTTATTTGGTCCAAAAATTCTTTCACAGAACAGACCGTCTTTTTCTGGTTTTAATGTTCTATAGTTAATGGTCTCTGGCTTTTTTACCTCTCCTCTGGACCACTCTCTGATCTTCTCCGGGGAAGCCAGACCAATTTTAATTGCGTCAAAGTTCATTGGCTGGTCAATTTGTTGTTGATTGTTCATTTCTGACATTCGGCCTATTCTCCTTCCACTAAAGAATCTGCTGCCATTGCAGCATTCACGTCATCCTCTCCATCTGCAAAGTTACCTTGTTTAAAACCGTATTCTTCGAAGGATTCATCTTCATAGCGGTTAAATCCAGGATCTCCTTCAATCATAGGAGTGAGTTCATCATTGCCGTAGTCGATGCTTTCGCGGATTTCTACCTCTGTATGGTCATCCTTTAATACTCTTACATCTAATGCAAGAGACTGGAATTCTTTCAGAAGTACCTTGAAGGATTCCGGAATACCCGGTTCAGGGATGTTATCTCCCTTGATAATTGCTTCGTAAGTCTTCACACGTCCTACCACGTCATCAGATTTTACAGTCAGGATTTCCTGTAAGGTGTAAGCAGCTCCATAAGCTTCCAGAGCCCAAACCTCCATCTCACCGAAACGCTGTCCACCGAACTGAGCCTTACCACCTAATGGCTGCTGTGTAACCAGGGAGTAAGGACCTGTAGAACGGGCATGAATCTTATCATCAACCAGATGGTGCAATTTAAGGTAATGCATGAATCCGATTGTAACAGGATTGTCAAATTCCTGTCCGGTACGTCCGTCACGAAGCTGTACTTTACCCGTACGGTCAATTGGAACACCTTTCCACTCTTCTCTGTGATCCCGGTTATCATACAGATACTGCATCACTTCTTCATTGACTTTCGGACCCCATTTTTCTTCAAATTCTTCCCACTCTGTATTAGCATAATCATTTGCCATCTCCAGAGTATCCATAATATCATACTCATCTGCACCGTTAAATACAGGAGTAGATACATTAAATCCAAGCACCTTGGATGCAAGACTTAAATGGATTTCCAGAATCTGTCCAATGTTCATACGGGATGGCACGCCCAGAGGATTCAATACGATATCCAAAGGTCTTCCGTTTGGCAGGAAAGGCATATCTTCTACTGGAAGGATACGGGAAATTACACCCTTATTACCATGACGACCGGCCATCTTATCACCAACAGAGATTTTTCTCTTCTGTGCAATATAAACACGAACACTCTTATTCACTCCAGGAGGAAGTTCGTCACCGTTCTCTCTGGTGAAAATCTTGGTATCCATAACAACACCATATGCGCCATGAGGAACACGAAGGGAAGTATCTCTTACTTCTCTTGCTTTTTCACCGAAAATTGCACGAAGAAGTCTCTCTTCTGCCGTCAGTTCCTGCTCTCCTTTTGGAGTTACTTTACCGACAAGGATATCTCCGGCATGTACTTCCGCACCAATACGGATAATACCGTTTTCATCCAGGTCTTTTAAAACATCTTCGCTAAGACCGGCAAGATCTCTTGTGATTTCTTCCTGTCCAAGCTTTGTGTCTCTTGCTTCTGCTTCATATTCTTCAATGTGTACGGAAGTATATACATCTTCCTGTACCAGTCTTTCACTTAACAGAACCGCATCCTCGTAGTTATAACCTTCCCAGGTCATAAATCCGATCAACGGGTTCTTTCCAAGAGCCATCTCTCCATCACAGGTAGATGCTCCATCTGCCAGAATATCTCCGGCCTTTACTTTATCTCCCACATTTACAATCGGACGCTGATTCATACAGTTACCCTGATTGCTTCGTGAGAATTTAATAACATGATAGGTATCTTTGTGGCCGTCCGGTCGTTTTACAATGATTTCTTTGCTTGTAGAACGTTCTACCACACCATCATTCTTTGCAATAATACATACTCCTGAGTCACGAGCTGCTTTTGCTTCCATACCGGTTCCTACCACAGGAGCTTCTGTACGAAGAAGAGGTACCGCCTGACGCTGCATGTTAGACCCCATCAGAGCACGGTTCGCATCGTCATTTTCCAGGAAAGGAATCATGCTTGTCGCAACGGAAAATACCATCTTTGGAGAAACGTCCATCAAATCTACTCTGGATTTGTCAAACTCTGTTGTCTCCTCACGATAACGGCCGGATACACTCTTATGAACAAAATGTCCTTCTTCATCCAGAGGCTCATTGGCCTGTGCTACTCTGTAGTTATCTTCTTCATCAGCAGTCAGATAAACGACTTTATCCGTAACAACCGGATCCTTCGGATCTGTCTTATCCAGAACACGATAAGGTGCCTCAATAAATCCGTATTCATTAATTCTTGCATAGGTTGCAAGAGAGTTGATCAAACCGATGTTAGGACCTTCAGGGGTCTCAATCGGACACAGTCTTCCGTAGTGGGAATAGTGAACGTCACGAACTTCGAATCCGGCACGATCTCTGGAAAGACCTCCCGGTCCCAATGCAGAAAGACGTCTCTTATGTGTCAGCTCTGACAGCGGATTGTGCTGATCCATAAACTGGGATAACTGAGAGCTTCCGAAGAACTCTTTTACCGCTGCCGTAACCGGCTTAATATTAATCAGGGACTGTGGAGAAATCGTCTCCACATCCTGTGTCGTCATTCTCTCTCTAACCACTCTTTCCAATCTGGAAAGACCAATTCTATACTGATTTTGCAGCAACTCGCCAACGGCTCTGATACGTCTGTTGCCCAGGTGGTCAATATCATCTGAATTGCCGATGCCATATTCCAAATGAATATTATAGTTGATGGAAGCCAGGATGTCTTCCTTCGTAATATGCTTTGGAATCAACTCAGAAATATTTTTCTTAATAGCCTCTTTGATATCTTCAAGATCCTGATTCTCATCCAGGATTGTCTGTAATACGGGGTAATAAACTAATTCGGTAACACCGACTTCTTTTGGATCTACATCCACATAATTTGTAATATCAACAGTCATGTTAGAAAGAACTTTAACATCTCTTTCCTCTGTCTGAATCAATACAGAAGGAACAGCCGCATTCTGAATCTTCTCTGCCAGTTCCTTATCTACAACAGTACCCGCTTCTGCCAGAATCTCGCCAGTTGTCTGGTCTACTACATCTTCTGCCAGAGGCCATCCTGCAATTCGGTTCTTAAGAGCCAGTTTTTTATTAAATTTGTAACGTCCGACTTTCGCAAGATCATATCTTCTCGGATCAAAGAACATGCTGTTGATCAGGCTTTCTGCACTATCTACGGACAGTGGTTCACCTGGTCTGATCTTCTTGTACAGCTCTAAAAGTCCATCCTGATAGTTATCAGACTGGTCTTTCTCAAAGCTGGCCAGAATCTTAGGTTCTTCACCAAACAGATCAATGATCTCTGCATTGGTTCCGATTCCAAGTGTACGGATCAATACGGTAATTGGTACTTTTCTTGTTCTGTCAACACGAACATAAAATACATCATTGGAATCTGTCTCATATTCCAGCCATGCACCTCTGTTCGGAATTACGGTACAGGAATAGAGCTTTTTACCAATCTTATCGTGTCCAATGGCATAATAGATACCAGGAGAACGAACAAGCTGGCTGACAATAACACGTTCTGCGCCATTGATTACAAATGTTCCTGTCTCAGTCATTAAAGGAAGATCTCCCATAAAGATATCGTGCTGATTGATCTCGCCAGTCTCTTTATTGTGAAGTCTTACTTTTACTTTCAGCGGTGCAGCATAGGTTGCATCACGCTCTCTGCATTCCTCAATGGAATACTTGACATCGTCCTCGCAAAGAACAAAGTCCACAAATTCCAGGCTTAATTGTCCGCTGTAATCGGCAATCGGAGAGATATCAGCAAATACTTCCCTGAGGCCTTCATCCAAAAACCACTGGTAAGAATTTTTCTGTACTTCAATCAAATTAGGCATCTCAAGTACATCATTCTGTCGAGCATAGCTCATTCTCATACCTTTGCCCATCTTCACCGGACGTATTCTATTCTTTTCCATCGACGTTTTCACCCCTTGAATCTTGAATCATGACAATATCGAGTACACTTTATGGTACCTTTTATTGTGCAAGTTGCTTCATTGTCTTGTTACTTCTATATTAAAACATGGGAAAAAGTCCTTGAGAAATCAATACTCAAGGGCACACAAACCCATAATAGTACAGTTTCTTATATTATCATAAAATGCAAGATGTGTCAAGCATTCATTTCAAAAAATTTCCTGTAAAACAAAAGTCCTGTCGAATCAAATCCGACAGGACTTCCAATATTTGAAAAAATTAAATCAAATTCGAAAAGTACAATTATTTTAATGTAACTTTTGCGCCTTCTGCTTCTAATTTTTCTTTTACCATATCTGCTTCTTCTTTAGATACGCCTTCTTTTACTACCTTAGGAGCGCCATCTACAACAGCTTTTGCTTCTTTTAATCCTAAGCCTGTTAACTCACGAACAGCTTTGATAACTTTAACTTTGTTAGCGCCAACTTCTGTTAACTCTACATCAAATTCTGTTTTCTCTTCTGCTGCGTCTGCTGCACCGCCTGCTGCTGCTACAACAACACCTGCTGCTGCGGATACACCGAACTCTTCTTCACAAGCTTTTACTAAATCATTTAACTCTAATACAGATAAACCTTTGATTACTTCAATAATTTCCTGAGTTGTCATTTTAAATTCCTCCATTACTTATTATTTTTTCAATCTACCGACGGTCATGCCGCCATCCTGTGGAAACTTCTGTTTCCTACGCTTCTGCTTCTGCAGTTCCTTCTTTGCTTTCTGCAATCTGTTTGATTACACGAGCGAAGTTTGCAATTGGGGACTGGATGCTTCCAAGAAGTTTGGACAGTAATTCCTCTCTTGAAGGGATTGTTGCGATAACCTGAATTCCCTTTGCATCGTAGTATGTTCCCTCTACAACACCGGATTTTAACTCTAACGCTTTCGCATCCTTTGCTGCTTTTGCTAATACTCTTGCAGGAGCTGTTGCATCTGTTTTGGAAATAGCGATTGCTGTAGGACCTTCCAGATCTGCACATAAAGGCTCAAATTCTGTTCCTTCAACTGCACGTTTGATCATGGTGTTCTTGTATACTTTGTATACAATATCTGCTTCTCTTAAAGATCTACGGAGTGTAGTATCCTGTTCTACAGTAAGTCCACGATAATCAACTAAAACAACTCCCTTAGCGCCGTCAAGCTGCTCTTTGATTGCTTCTACGATAGGCTGTTTTAATTCTACTTTAGCCATGCTGCTGTACCTCCTATTTTGATAAGTGTACCGCCGTCGTCTGTATTCAATAGACAGTTCCTGAAAACTTTCTATCAACGTGAAAAAAGCTCCCTGCCAAAGACAGAGAGCGTGGATATTCTCTATGAATCTCACTACCTCGGCAGGCATATGACTATTTACGCTTACGCACCTGCTGTCTTCGGACGTCAATACTTGTATAATATAGCATACGCCCGGAGAAGTTGTCAAGAGTAAGATTTTATTTTTATTGTTTTTTTTCAAGACACTTAAAAATGCCATCAACCAGAAGTGCAAGACCGGCTGAAAGAACACTTCCTGCCACGATTTTATAGACATTCAATGTCCGAAGTCCATCAAATAAAATCGTGCCCAGCCCTCCTGCATGAATCATGGAGGCAATGGTGCCGATTCCAATTGTAGAAACTGCTGCAAGCTGAATACCTGTAAAAAGAGCTTTCTTTGCCAGCGGAATTCTGATCTTAAGAAGTACCTGCATTTTGCTCATTCCAAGACCTGACGCTGCTTCCGTAACCGCCGGATCTACCCCGAACAAGCCGGAAATAAAATTCCGAAGAAGCAGATATTGATTATATGCCGTAAGAACAATCACCGCTGTGGTCCTTCCAAGTCCGGTCACAGGAATCAAAATTGCAAACAAGGCAATACTTGGAACAGAATAGAGCACCGAAAAAATCTGAATCAGGATTTCTCCCAGTTTTGGCATATAAATCGAAGCTACTGTCAATGCCCCTGCAATTAATAAGGAAAAAAACAGGGTAAGTGCCAGCAGCTGGATATGCTCCCACAAAGCAATCAGTAAATCATCATAATGTTTGAGCAAATATTCAATCACAACAGTTCCTCCCATAATTTTTCCTGTTCTCTGGCGGAACGAATGAGCTGCTCAACAAAAGGATCTTTCGGATTTTGTACAATCTCTTTCGGTGTTGCAAACTGTAAAATACGCCCTTCATTCATGACAATCACTCTGCTGCCTAATTTTATTGCTTCATTGATATCATGAGTGACAAACAAAAATGTCTTTTGAAGGCCCTGATGTATCTTTACCAGTTCTTCCTGAAGCACCGTTCTTGTAATGGCATCCAAAGCTCCGAAGGGTTCATCTAAAAGCATAATCTTCGGTTCCACCGCAAGGGCTCTTGCAAGACCCACTCTTTGCTGCTGCCCTCCGGACAACTGGGAAGGATAACGTTTTTTATATTCATCCGGATCAAGTCCTACCAGACTCAAGAGCTCATCTACCCTGTTTGCCACCTTCTTTTTCTCCCATTTTAGAAGATTCGGTACCACCGCCACATTTTCCTCAATGGTCATGTGGGGGAACAATCCAATCTGCTGAATCACATATCCGATTCCTCGTCGTAATTCGACCGGATTTTTCTTATGAATCGGTTCTCCAAATAAAAGGATTTCCCCTTCGTCCGGCTCATAAAGCCGGTTGACAAGCTTTAGCAAGGTAGTTTTTCCACATCCGGAAGATCCCAGGATCGTGATAAATTCCCCTTCCCGGATTTTTAAATTCAGCCGGTTCACCGCCGCAAAGCGAGAACCCGGAAAATGTTTGCTTACATTTCGGAATTCAATTACTGTTTCTTTGTCTTCTATTTCCTTATTTGATGGAGTCATAGAATTCTTTTGCAACATCTTCGTATTCTTCCTTATCTACATCAATCCGTCCATTCATCTGAGTCAGATTCTCTGTGGTTAATTCTTTGCTTACTTTATTTAATGCATCGGCAATTTCCGGATTTGCATTCAAAACATCATCTCGTACAACCGGAGCCAGATTGTATGGCGGCCAGCATCTTTTATCATCTTCCAGCAAGGTAAGGTTCTCAGTATCTGCAAGGGCACCATCTGTAGTATATGCCGGAGTTACATCAGCCTGATCTTTTTTCAGGACTTCGTATTTTAAACCTCCATCATAGACTTTGGTTGATTTCCAGTTAAACTCTCCATATATTTTTTCCAGTCCCGGCAGACCATCTTCTCTTTCATCAAAGTCTCCCTGAGAAGCAAAACGAAGCTCAACGGCATGTTTTTGTAAATCGGAAATGGTTTTTATGTTGTATTTCTTTGCAACTGCTGTACGAATTGCAAGTCCCTGTCCGTCATTGGCCTGGGAATAATCCAGCCAGGTAATCTGGAACTGCTTTTCATACTCTTCTTTTACCGTATCATATACTTCCTGAGGATCTGTAATCATATCCATGCCAAGAATCGACAAAAGACCGGTTCCCGTATATTCCGGATATAAATCAATCTCTTCGCTGGTAAGTGCGGTATGAACCAAAGATCCTGCAATGTCAAAGACCCGTTCTACCTCAAACCCTGCATCCTCCAAAGCCAGTGCATAAATCTCAGACACCAAAAGCCCTTCTGTAAAATCCTTTGAACCAACTTTAATCACAGGCTTCTCTTCTTTTTCAATATTACTTGCCTCATCGGACCAGTCATCTCTCTCGCCACAGGCTGCAAATGCCCCTGCCATTGTAATGCAAAGCAAAATTGCTGTCATTTTCTTCCAGAAATCTCTCATTTTCTTAACTCCTTTCCCTGTCACACATATTTGTATTTTAAAATTATTTTTTCTGCCTGATAAAAGAGTAATCCGGCCGCCAAAGACATCAGGGCTACGGAAATCCCTCCTATCAAAAGCAAATCTGTTCGATTTAAACTAAGGCCGGTCATAATAATTCCGCCCAGACCTCCGGCTCCGATCTTTGCTGCAATCGCTGCACTTGCGATAATCTCCACCAAAGCAGTCTTCATTCCTGCAAGAATCATAGGAAGTGCCTGAGGAAACCTCACTTTCCAAAAGATCTGTTTCCCGGTCATTCCGAGTCCTGCAGCTGTCTCTATCATAAACTCCGGCACTTCGGAAAAACCTGCTGCTGTATTCATGAGAACAGGCGGTATCGCCAGAATCACCAGGGCTGTCATTGCCGGTTTTACTCCCACCCCCATCACCGGGATCAGCAAGATCAGTATAGCCAGGCTGGGAATAATACGAAGAATCTGAAAAAATCCCATCACATATTTTTCTGTCTTTTTATTGGTCACACACAGATATCCAAAGGGAATTCCGATGCATGCTGCCACCAGAAACGAAAGAAGGCTGATGACAAGATGTTCTCTGACACAAACAAGATATTCACTTAAATTGTTCTGAAAATACATCTGTATCTTCATCCAGACTTCCAAATCAATCTCCTCCTGCTTTTTCCTCTTTCCAGTCATTTGTATTATTATTATAGCACCCTTTTCCCCTTATCACAATGTACAGATTTTATCCAATTCCATGGAAGCAAATTCCAAGAATAAACACAACAATGGTCAGTCCGCAGAAAATCCATCTGGTCATTGGTTCTAACCAGCCGCCGATTTTCTTTTCCCTTCCGGTCTGAATTGCTTTTCGGAATGCTTTGTCCTTTAATACCCAGAAAAACATAATACCTGCCATTCCTGCTCCCAACGGGCAAATGTAGATCGAAACAAAATCCATCCAGTCAGATACGATTCCCTGAATGGAAATGCTGACTACAATACCAATGACGCCAATCAAACCAACCGCCTGGTATCGTTTCAAATGGAAATAATCCTGCAGCGTCGAAATAGGAGCCTCATATAAATTCACCAGAGAAGTCAGTCCGGCAAAAAATACTGCCACAAAGAAAATAATGACTAAAACAGAGCCTCCCGGAATGCCTTTGAAAATATACGGCAGATAAATAAACAATAATCCGGGGCCTCCGGATGTCAATTCCTGTCCTGCTGTTGCCATTGCAGGAATAATCACCAAGGCTGCCAACATGGCTGCCAGAGTATCAAACAAAGCTACTTTCCATGCCGAATTGACGATATCTGCTTTTTCGGACAGATAGGATCCATAAATAATGGTTCCATTTCCTGCCAGAGACAAAGAGAAAAAGGCCTGTCCCAATGCATAGACCCATGTCATTGGATTTCGGATTGCATCCGGATCGATTCGGAAAATATACTGATATCCGGCCAGAGACCCCGGCTGAAAAATCAGGTAAATCGCCAATCCTAAAAACATCAGGAAAAACAATGGCATGAGAACTTTACATACTTTTTCAATTCCTTTGGCAATCCCTGCTGTCATAATCACAAAACAAAGAATCAGCCCCAAAAGCTGCCAGAAATTATTGCCAAAAGAATCTGCCATGATTCCAAACGCCCCGCCAAACTCTTCCGCCGATTCAGGAGCCAAGGTGGAACCGGTAAAAGTACCGATCATATATTTCAAAATCCATCCGACTACAACCGAATATCCAATGGCAAGAGCCAGGGCTCCCAGCATAGGAATACATCCAGATATTCCCCATTCCTACCGCAGATCCAATACAGGATAGTACAAATCCCCAATGGGAACGAAAGGAATCACGTTCATTATTCATCTTCTTCATAATTTCCATTTACCATATATATAATTTTTATTGTACTCTCTATTTATACCACATTTTTCCCCTCTTTTCACCCTTCTTTTTCAGAAGATTGGAAGAACAAAGAGTTCCACAAGCGGAACTCTTGCGCCGAGCGCGGTCACATCAGCGACATCTTCTTATCGCGCGAGTGTGCATCCCCCGGATGGTTTTTATTTGATAGGAAATAGAGTAATTTCCTATCAATCGGATGGGCGGGTAATTAGCCCGCCCTCCACACCACCGTGCGTACCGTTCGGTACACGGCGGTTCACAAGTTTTCACATACTTTCAGATACTGGTCATACATGGATGGATATCCGAGTTTGTCCAGTGTTTTCTTTG
>JALEPU010000038.1 GCA_022766905.1 Lachnospiraceae bacterium | reverse complement strand
CAAATGCGGTCTCAATTCCAAGGGCCGACAGCACCGGCAGGGCTATGGTTCCGGAACAGCGTCCCGTACAGGATAAATCCTGAATCGTAATAATTTTTTTCTGCATTAGTTTGTACCGTCAATCTGTTCAATTACTTCTGAAAGTTTCATTCCGTTGGAGCCCTTAATGAGAATCTGATCTCCTTCCTTCAAGCATGGTTTCAATGCATCGGTAAGTTCCTGATTGGTAGAAAAATGCCATGCAGAAATCTTTGGATTTTTCTTCTTCGCTCCTTCTATGTAACAACGGGAAAGCTCACCGACACAGTAAAGTTCCTCCACTCCGGATTCTCCAATGGCCAGGCCTACCTGTCTGTGATATTCCTTTTCCTTTTCGCCAAGCTCCAGCATATCTGCCAGAACAGCTATTTTCCTTCCTTTCATGCCGGAAAGGACCCGAAAAGCTGCCTTCATGGAATCCGGGCTGGCATTATAGGCATCCTCAATTAAGGTATAGCCGTTCACTTTTACTATTTTTTGTCTCTGTCCATGGAAGGTTTCTAAAGCTTTTGCCGCTTTTTCCACAGAAAGGCCCATCTGATGGGCAACACCTAAGGCCACCAGCGCATTTTTTACATTGTGATCTCCCAGTACACTTAGGTGAACCGGATAAGAGCCTTCTCCCTGAATCTCCATCACAAAATGCATGCCATCTTCATCCTGAGAGATTTCCTTTGCCCGGTACTGGCAGTTTTCTCCCATACCGTAAAAATAAGTATCAAAAGGAAGTTTTCCTTCGTATGGAATCAAAAATGGATCGTCTCCATTTAAAAATACTTTTCCGTCTTCCGGCAGTCCTTTGATAATATCCATTTTTTCCAGGCATATATTTTCCTGAGATTTTAACTGCATAATATGGGAAACACCGATTACCGTTACCACTGCGATATTGGGCCGGATCATCGTTGTTAAGGTTTCAATCTGTCCCCGTTCACTCATTCCGATTTCCAAAACAGCCGCTTCATCTTCTTTTGTCATGCGGGACAGGGTAAGCGGAACTCCGATCTGACTGTTTTGATTTCCAATGGTCTGAAATACCTTTTTTTCACCGGAAAGCGCCCAGGCAATCATTTCTCTCGTTGTTGTCTTTCCTACACTTCCTGTTACAGCAACAACAGGAAGATTCAGACGATTCCGGTAAGCCGTTCCAATCTGCTGCATGGCTTTTACCGTATCCTCCACTCGGATCCACGGCTTGTCTGACTCCATTTCATCATGTTTCTGGGTCAAAGTCGCCCCATTTATCTGTAATGCATTCTCAATAAAACGGTGTGCATCCACTCTTTCTCCAATAATTGGTACAAAAAGATAGTCCTTTTGTCCTTCCCGGCTGTCGATGGAAAATCCCCGAATTTCCATGGAAGGATCTCCACAGAGCAGTTTACCACCTGTAGCTTCTACAATATCTGCAATTGTCATCTGTTCCATCTTTTTCCCTTCTTTCTGCCTGATCAAAGGCTATAATCGTTTAACAGTATAACAGACCTTTCTTTTTGCTTCAAGTTTTTTCCTGACGGCAAATGAGGAAATTTTTCCTGGCCATCGATGAGGAAAACGGTAACCCAGTGTCCTTTGGTGCCTATTTGGATTCCAGTTTGCGAAACCCTTCTCCATGAATTTTCGTCGCCTCGCAGGCTGCAAGAAATGCTTTTGGGTCCACCTGATAGACCAGTTTTTTCAAAGTAGGAAATTCCTGAATTCGAATCACACAGTAAAGAATCTGTTTGTCTTTTTTGCTGTAGGCCCCTTCTCCATACAACAGGGTAGCACCCCGCTCCATTTCTTCCATAATTGTATCTGCGATTTCCCTGTTTTTTGCGGAGATCACATAGACCATGGTGCCTTTTTCCTGACCATACACAATGGCATTGATCACTTTCATCTGGCAAAAAAGGGCAACTACCGCAAAAAGAACGGATTCCACATCCCGAAATACGAAGGCCGATATGCCGATGATGATTCCGTCGATGATCATCAAAAGCTGTCCCAATGGAACATGGGGAAACCTTCGTTCCAGCAGATAAGAAATGATGTCGGTTCCCCCGGTGGTTGTGCCGCGAAGGAAGTTAAGGCCTAACGCCAGTCCGGTCAAAATTCCTCCGAAAATCGTTCCCAGCATCCTGTCGCCTTCATAAACGGGAAAATAAAGGGCTACGATTCCATCCAGAATGATCGTGTTAATCAGAATGGTCTTTGTTGTCTTAAGGGTAAACTTTTTCCCCAGATACCTCCATGCCAGCCCAAGCAATGGCAGATTCAAAAGAAAATTCATAGTTCCAAGAGGAATATCCCACACATACTTTATCATCAGGGAGATACCGGAAATCCCTCCGGGGGCAATATTTACCGGCTCAATAAAGGAAATCAATCCGATTCCAAGCAAAAAGGAAGCGCCTACATCAACGGCAATATCCAATATTCTTTCTTTTGTTTTCCTATGCTCCATCCATCCTTCCTCCTTCCATCGGGATTCAGGACTAGTATGAGGAAAAAGCATAAAAAAAATCCATATCAGCCGCTAAAACTTACGGCTGATACAGATTCTTCCGGTCTTTTTATCGTCTTTGATTAAGCAATGCTGTTTTTTGCAAGCTCAGCTAATGCACTGAATCCTGCAGGATCGTTGATTGCCATCTCGGAAAGCATCTTTCTATTGATGTCAACACCGGCAACTTTTAATCCATGCATCATCTTGCTGTAAGATAATCCGTTCATTCTTGCAGCAGCGTTGATACGTGCAATCCATAACTGTCTGAACTGACGTTTTCTCTGTTTTCTTCCTGCATAAGCGCTTGTTAAAGCTCTCATAACGGACTGTTTTGCAACTCTATACTGTTTGGAGCGAGCTCCTCTATATCCTTTTGCTAATTTTAATGTTCTATTATGTCTTTTTCTTGCGCCTAATGCGCCCTTAACTCTTGCCATCTTGCATTTCCTCCTGTTATTCTATCTTAAAGGTAAGGTAATACCTTTTTCATATTCTTAACGTTAGTTGCATCTGTAATTGTAGCTTTTCTAAGATTTCTCTTTCTCTTAGGAGATTTCTTTGTCAAGATATGGCTCTTGTAAGCTTTCATTCTCTTTAACTGTCCTGTACCTGTTTTTTTGAAGCGCTTTGCAGCAGCTCTTTTTGTTTTCATTTTTGGCATGATATTTTCCTCCTTGCTTGTTCCATGTATTCTATCATTTGATTAACGTTTTTCAGTTAAAAACATTACCATGCTTCTGCCTTCAAACTTTGGTGCTTTATCTACCACAGCAATATCAGAAAGCTTCTCTGCAAATTCATCTAAAATGACTTTGCTGGCATTGACATGAGCTAATTCTCTTCCCCGGAAACGTAACGCAACTTTCACCTTATCTCCCTTGGATAAGAACTTTCTGGCCTGATTCACCTTCGTGTTCAAATCATTGGTATCAATATTCGGAGAAAGACGAACTTCCTTCACTTCAATGGTCTTCTGTTTTTTCTTTGCTTCCTTCTCTTTTCGAGCCAGCTCATAACGATACTTGCCATAGTCGATAATCTTGCAAACAGGCGGCTTTGCATTCGGCGCAATCTTTACCAGATCAAGCTCTGCTTCTCTTGCATACTTCATTGCTTCCTTGGCAGACATAATACCAAGCTGGTCACCGTTTGGCCCAATCAGCCGAACCTCTCTGTCTCTGATCTGTTCATTAATCATTAAATCGCTAATTGTAGTGCACCTCCATCATAAAATCTCTCAATTATTCTTCGACTATTGTGATACTCGATTGGAAAACCTGCTTCCTCTCCTCTTCTGTATAGAAAAAATCGGTGGACAGTTTCCTATCCACCGACATAAATGTTGTAGTCTATCTTTTCACAAAATCTCTCCTCGGAAAAACCATGACTTCTTCCCGGAGAAGATTCTGTCAAAATCAAATCGTACTTCAAATATGAACCCGAGTCGCCAATGCGCTAAGGTGAGAGTGGATCCTCTGCTTTCCTGTATATCTGGTTTCACAACCTTTGTTAGAATACCACAGCTATTCTTTCCTGTCAAGCTTTTTTCCAGGAAAAATCTTTCTTTTTCCAGTCAAAATTTCTTTTTTCTAGACAAAGCTTTTCTCCTATAGTATAATTGGGAAACAACGGAAAATCAAGTAGAAAAGAGGTTTTAGTTACAATGTCTTCACCAAAAGAAGCCTTTCATGGCAGCGATTTAGAAAAAATTGAACAATATTACCATATAAAAAAAGAAGAGATCATAAGTTTCAGTGCCAATGTGAATCCTCTTGGCATCTCCCCTCTCCTTCGGGAAACCTTATCTTCTCATCTGGACGCGATTACCACTTATCCGGACCGGGACTATGTTGCCCTTCGCCGGTCAATCAGCGAATATACCGGGGCTGATTTACCACAGATTCTGGTCGGCAATGGCTCTACCGAGTTGATTTCTCTTCTGATTCAGATCCGTCAGCCAAAGAAAGCCTTGATCGTCGGTCCTACTTATTCAGAATACGAACGGGAGATTTCTCTCGGCGGCGGAACTTCTCTCTATCATAAGTTAAAAGAAGAATATGATTTTAAATTAAATCTGACAGAATTAGAGCCAAAGCTAAATGAAAGTATTGATTTATTAGTCATTTGCAATCCAAATAATCCGACTTCTTCTGCGATTCCTAGAAAACAGATGCGTCAGATTCTGGACATCTGCAAACA
>JALEPU010000031.1 GCA_022766905.1 Lachnospiraceae bacterium | reverse complement strand
TGTTATCCGGTACAAAGTCGCTCACTGTAGTGTCCTCTCCTCCGTCATAACCGGTCACAGGGCTGTCCAGGCTTCCCACCTTGGCCATACAGGCGCTTTTCTTGATATACTGGATATGTTCCAGGCTAAAGCCCAAAGTGGCGGCGTATTCATACTCTGACGGTTCACGGCCATGCTCCCGCATGAAGGAATTCCGGAACTGGTCATACTTGCGTACCTGCTCCAAACAATGCACCGGAAGCCGAAAGCAAGAACCATTCATCTGCAGATAACGTTGCATTCTCTGACGGATCCAGTTCTCCGCATAGGTCAGGAACTTATAACCGGCAGCAGGATCATAACCCTCAATAGCCGGATAGAGTGCCAGATAGCCCTCCTGTTCCAGATCTTCCAGTTCTCCACTGCCCCGGTACTTCCATGCAATGGTATGAATAAAACTCTTTACCTGGTTGTAAAGCTGCTCCATATTCTCCTCCACATTCTCACCGGCCTTAATCTGGATCACAAGCTGTTCGTTGGTCATAATTATCCCTTTCCTTTCCTGCTGCTACATGGTATAATGAGTGAGTGTAAAGGAAAGGAATGTATTTAAAAGGACGATTTCTCCCGGTCAAGAAAGAATCGTCCTTTTTTGTTACCTAAAGTCCAAGCATCTTTAATGCTGATTGGAAGCCTTTGACCTCTTCCAGGCGATATGTAGGGCTGTAACGTTTTGTTATACCCTTATCCAATCAACATTTTCAGTAAAACCATACTCTGCCATTTATCAAGAAACATCGTACGAAAATTTTTAATCTTATCTATCCGGTATGTAAGGCTACTGTGTTTTACCGCACCCCTACGCCGTCTATGTACTTTCTTCATGACTTTTCCGACCATTGGGCCATAATATATTTCATGATTTCTATCTCGCTTCATTCAATATCTTTTCCAGCTCATCAATCTTCTTTTGCTGTTCATCTGTCCGAATGGACGAAAGAACAGCATTGCAACCCAGTATAATGGTATTTGCGGTCTTGTTGTCCATCTCTCCATTCGCTACCATATTCATGACTCTGGAAAGCGTCCGGCGCACTTCTGTGACCGTTCTGGTCTTCAATCGAATCCTCGCCACTTAACTGCCTCCAATCCACGCCATAGCCTGCGCAACTTTTCTCCATTCGTCCAAAGGTTCGGACAGAAGCTCCAGCAATGTCTCCCAATGCTGCCCGATGTATGGATTATTCCGCATCGCCAACTCATAAGGCATTGGCTTCGGTTCCGTCAGATCTTTGGCTTTTATCATTAATCTGTCTATTCTATCCATGTCTTAATCTCTATAATTTGCAATTCTGATTCTCGGCTTCTTAATTCATCAAATATCGAATACGCCGGACTGCTCCAGATATTTAATTCCAATCGCACCCTCCAGTTTTGAATTCTCAAAAACATCGCTGTCAATCAAATGATCAATCATCTTTTTAGCCTCTTTGAGCAGTTCTGCTTTGTTATTATATCTTGGAATGCACTGAAGCAACTTCTTCTTTGTATCATCGTTATTTATCTGTTTACTCTGAATCGCCGAACGAATGGCCTCAAGTGTCGAATTATCTTTCCTGTCAGCGATCGGCTGAATCATGCCCTTCAACATTTCTTCTGTAATCTCATTACACAAAAGCTGAATCTTTGCCAGAACATTAGACTGGTATGCTTGATATACAGGCTCCATAATATCAGCACTATAGGTATTTTCCTTTGTCACTGCAGAAATTTTTTCCTCAATATGCTGATCAATTTTAACTTTATATTCTGCTTGCTTGGCTTTGATCCTCTCATGACTATATTTTCGCTGTTTGGCAATAAATCCCTCATCGTAAATTCCGGCGTCAACAAGATCCTTGATCAATTCATGCTCTGAATTTACATACTTTTCCAGTTCCTTTAACCATTCTTTTACTTTTTTCATTCTTCTCTCTCCTTGCCGATTAATCATTACATTGATTGTATGAATTCCACAGATGTTTTTTCTACGCGGAGGGCACACACCGACATTCCGTCCACGCTTTATACCATGACATCAGAATTGTTAAATAGTGCACGAAGTTTTCCGATCCATCATCACTGTGGAGGAATCCATATTATCTCTCATCATTGAACTACTTTTATTTTCCAAATTTCCTTTTTTATTATGTAGTGCCAAATTTGTACCCCGTTCGCTTATCCAACTCTGACAGCCGTTTTCGAATATCGCGAATGTCAAGATTTACTGTTAAGTCTAGGGAACCGATCCGTTCGTTCGTCTCTTTCTGCTGTTCAATCATTGCTCTTTGCTGTTCAATCATTTCCGCAAAATACTGTTCGGCAGACGATGCTCTGGACAAACCATAGGTCATATCCTGCATCTGGGTTTC
>JALEPU010000009.1 GCA_022766905.1 Lachnospiraceae bacterium | reverse complement strand
CATCTCAGGAACATAAACAACAACGGAATCTTTACCGTCTCCGTCAAAATCGCCGGCTGCTACGGAAATAAAACCGGTATTCTCAAAGGCATCCGCCTCTTCCAGGTAATCCAGGGTATCCTTAGTACCAAGAGTAACGGTTTTGCTGATCCGGTTACCGGATGCATTTGTCAGGAACAGATCCATGACCCGTCCATTAATCCTGTATCCAACAGAAACGGTGTATTTTTTCTGGCCTTCTCCATAGACGTCACATCCGGCGGTATCCATAAAATGATAACCGTTTTTATTATTTTCTTTGATTTCTTTTGAGCTGCTTTTGGCCGAAGTAAATACATTTCCAATGCTTCCGGTATCCCCCATATTGGTACCATTATAATCATAGTAATTAAAATACCGGTCTTCATTATTTCCTTTTGCGACATATAATTCCGAGATAGTACTTAATGGAAACCAGTCATCCGTACCATAAGGATTGTTCGCCTTCGCTTCATTTTCGTCAAATTCAGAATCCATCCTGATTCCGAAAGGATCTGCCTCCTCTGCTTCTACATCCTGATAGACAAAAGTAGAAATCGACGGAAGCACAAGACAAAGAACCAAAAGAAAACTCAGGAATTTTTTCTTCATATTCTTCTTTCCTCCCTTAAATTCAAATGTCAGACCTGATCACAGCAAGCAAAGACAGGTAATGGTCTTTGCATGTACTCAGGCAATCTACAGTTACTATAATGCCCAGGGTTCTTTCCCAAACCATTCGTCATTATTCTATTAAGACATCTGACCTTGCTTTCGGTTTGTATTTCATAATAAAGAGTTCCAGGCTTTCTTTTAGTACATCCATCTGCGATTTCAGATAGAACTCATCCTCGAAGAGTGCATAATGCACACACGCACGAATCAAAACGAAAATCAGTGCCGTCAGCTTTTGATAAGGAATACCAAGTTTGCTTTCTAAGAGTTTTGCATATTCGGTATACCGTTTGTCAACTCCTGCAAAAAATTTCTGACCATACTCCCTGTATTTCGGGTGCGTATACACCTGATACATCAGGCGATACTTCTTCCCATGTTTTTCTGCCGTCCAATATGGTATCTCGTCTATAAATCTCCATAAATCCGGCACATCGGTGGGAGCTTTTGCCATAAAATCCTCCTCCACTTTGCTCATGCAATATTCGGTGGATTGAATGATGAGATCATCTAAATTATCAAAATAGGTATACAGCATATTCGTGGTACATCCACAATAATTTGCCAATGCCCTGATCCCTGTTCCATGAAGTCCGTATTCTGCAAAACAGTCATAACATTTTATCATGAGGTCTGTTTTTTTCGCATTCCATTGTTCCTTCGTATAGTTTGCCACTTCGTCACCTCCATTTCTAACGTTTAATTAATTGAAATTGTACCATAAATTATATGATTTTTCAATCAAAATTACCAAACGAAGAGGCTGTGACTATCATCAGCCACAGCCTCTGTTTGAATCATACGAATCCAATTTTTACTTTTTACTGCGTAAGAAATTCTTTTCGATACTGGGAAGGAGTCATTCCTTCTGATTTTTTAAATACCTTTGTAAAGACACGATAATCATGATAACCGCTTTTTTCGGCAACCTCACCGATGGAAAGCGCTGTGGATAACAAAAGCTTTTTTGCTTTTTCCATGCGAATATTGGTCAGGTAGGAAAGGAACCCGACACCAATCTCATTTTTGAATAACTGACTGATGTATTGTGGATTCATGTGAAACTGAGCTGCCAAAACGGCCAGACTCAGCTCTTCGTCCAGATGTTCCTGTAAATATCTGGTGATGACGGTGATGACCCGTTCTTCCCGGGCTTCTTCCTTCTCTTCTCTGGCAATTTTCTTTTCAAACAAAGAAATTTTCAGATTATCAATACAGCTTCCAAATTCTTCATAATTGACCGGTTTTAGAATATAATCTGTAATCTGCAGCCGCAAAGCCTCCTGACAGTAAGAAAAATCATCATAACCGGATACAATGACATAGGCAATATCCGGATATTTCATCCGGCTTTGCTTGATTACTTTTAACCCGCTCATAATCGGAATATTAATATCCATAATCACCAGATCCGGATGGAGGCTGTCAATTTTCGAAAGTGCCTCCAGTCCGTCTGCTGCTTCCCCGATCACCTCACAGTCATGAGCTTCCCAGTCAAACAGTTTTTTAAAACCTTCCCGGATAATAATCTCATCATCTACCAATAACACTTTTAATTTTTTCATTCCTTTTCCTCCATCTGAGTCGAAAGAAGCATATGAGCTGTTACGCCGCCTTCTTCATTTTCTGTATACCATAAGCCGCATTCTTTTCCGCAAAGCAGTTTGATTCTTTTCTGGACATTTAAAATTCCAATGCTGTTTCCTTCCAGTTTCGGAGCCTGCTTATCATAATGAGTCAGTAAATTGTCTATTTTTTCTTTTATTCCGTCCTCAAAACCGCTTCCCGTATCCATGACCTGAAGTTCCATGCACGCCGGATGATCCTCGGATCGTTTCGCCGAAATCAGAAGGATTCCCTGATACCCTTTATTTTTCAGTCCATGAAGCAAACTGTTTTCTACAATAGGCTGTAAAATAAAGTTTGGAACAAGAACCCCGCCCAAATCAGGATCGATATCATAATCGCAAATCAGTTTCGGGTAACGATAGCACATAAGCTCCATATAGGCTTCTAAAAGTTCCAGCTCATCATCTAAAGCCACCAGCTGTCGGTCTACTTTTACACTTAACCGGAAAAAATCTACCAGACGCATCAGTAAATTTGCTACCGGTTTGTCATCATTTAACTGGGCCTGGATTCGAATCGTATCTAATGTATTGTAAAGAAAATGAGGATTTACCTGACTTTTCAGATACAGCATGGACATTTTCTGTTCTGTCAGTTCAGCTCTTAAAAGTTCCGGATTTTCCAAAGTGAGGTAAAAGGATAATGTCATCAGTTCCATTCCCATACTACTGATCAGCCAGGTAGGATGAAAAGCCTGCAGCACAGAAATACAAACTTCAATCAAAAGGGCCCATCCAATCACCAGTTTCCTTTTTCGATCAATCTGTTTCCAGTTGGCAATCAGCAGCCATGCACATAAAAACAGATAAAAGGCTACACTGACATAACAGATATTGGCATGATATCCGTCGGAATAATTTCCTTTTGCCGTTACCGCATAGTGGACCGGGATAATTAAGACGCCAAGTTCTGCTATGACAAGAAAAATCTTTGCAGTAAAATCGAAATACCTCCGCTTTCCTGTTTCTTCTTCTACCAGAATCGCAATATACTGATAAAAGAGATAAACAACAAGAACCAGACTTCCGATGAAAAAGCGATGAAAGATATCATTCCAGAACACCGGAACGCTTTCTAAATGATTTACCGTATATACCGTAAGCCCGTCCAGGGGCAGGTGAATCATCATAACAATCAACAGAATAGAAAAAGTTTTATGTAGGGGGCTAAACTTTTTCTCTGCCGAAAAATAGACAAAAGAAATTAATGTTAAAATGAGAAATAAGGCAATTTCCATTCGCAGCATATCATACACTCCTATGTTTTCCTATCGATTTTTATTTTTCTGTTTTCTATTATAACCGATACAACAAAATCCTGATAGAGGAAGAATGTAGTCAGATGTGTCAATTTTATATAAAAACACATAGAAAAAGCGCTGTGCCGATGAATTTTAGTCTGCGCGCAACGCTTTCTTGATTTCTTTTTTTACTTTTCCCCGGAAAGTCCCATTTCTACAATGTTCTTCCAGGCTTCTTCATCAAATTTTCTGTCTTTATAGTAATATTTCCGGTCTGCTTCCGTAATCGTTCTGATTACTTTACATGGATTTCCCGCAGCAATCGACCAGGATGGAATATCTTTTGTTACCACACTTCCCGCACCAATAACAACATTATCTCCCAGGGTTACGCCGGGACAAATGACGGAATTTCCTCCAATCCAGCAGTTATCTCCGATTGTCACATCGATTCCATATTCATACATGCTGTTTCTGGAATCCGGATGAACCGGATGTCCTGCTGTATAAATGGATACATTGGGTGCGATCTGGCAGTTATCTCCTATCCTTACTTTTCCCACATCTAAGATGGTACAATTGTAATTGACAAAAAGGTTCTTGCCAACCTCAATATTAAATCCATAGTCACAGTAAAAAGGAGGATTGATAAATGCGTTTTCTGATTTTCCTAATAACTCTTTTACAATTTTTCCAATGGTTTCAAAATCGGAGCGGTCCACACTGTTCAACTGCTGTGTCAATCTTCTGGCCGGTTTTTGCTGTTCAAACACAGACTCGTCAGAAATATAAGCCATTCCCCGGTCTCTTCGTTCTATATTATTCATTTTTCGCTCTCTCATCCCAATAGACACAATCGTCTCTTCCAATTACCTTAGAAGTAAACGGAGTTCCATCATTCTTTTTATAATGTTTGGTTGCAAGAAGCACATACTTCGATCCAACATATACAATCGGTACGTTAAAGAATACAATTAAAATATTACCCAGATCGGAAAATGCCCACAGGTTTCCAAGTTCCAGTCCTGCAATATTACAAAGAATACCGAAAGCCGCAACAAACAAAGCAATTCCTCTTACAATATTAATAAAGGTCTTATCTTTTCGAATTCGATTTGCTGCAATTTCAGAAAAACTGATCATACCAAGCAGGCAGGTATAAGCAAACATGCAGAAACAAATCGTAATCAGAAAAGTAACGATAGCATTGGCAGAAGTTCCCGGAGTCAGGGTCGCAATTGATTCCGTAAACTTCGGAAGCTTATCAAGCTCTGCCCAGCCGGCAGCATTCGGGCCGTCCCAGCAATGAGCCATGACAACGACAAAACCGGAAAGTGTACAAATCACGATAGTATCCAGAAATACACCGATGGAAGCAAGAATACCCTGTTCACAAGGATGGTTTGCATCGGATGCCGCTGCGGACATGGTAATGGTACCCTGACCAGCCTCATTGGACATAAGTCCTCTCTTCACACCCTGAGCCAGTACCGTACCAAACATGCCGCCAAAGAAAGCTTCCGGTTTAAAGGCACCGGAAAATACGCTCCTAAAGAAATAAGGTACCGAACCAAGATTCAGGAAAATCAGGACTAATACGGTTACAATGTATAAGACTGCCATCACCGGAACCATCTTATCAGTCCATCTGGTTACTTTCTTGATTCCACCAAAGGCAATCACCGCTGTTAAAATCACGATCAATGCTCCAACGATATAATAAAAAGTTGAATCCGTTGCAATGGTTGTTCCCGTTACGATCTCCGCCATTCTTCCTACCGAAGATACTACGTTAAAGCCCTGGGCCGGGAGACAGCAAAGAGCATAGAGAATATAAAGCAGGGAAAGAAAAACACCAATCCAGACTTTATTTCCCAGAAGTTTTCTTCCATAGAAAGGAAGACCTCCGATAAATTCATCATCTTTCTTCTCTTTAAAAATCTGAGCCAGCACACCTTCCATATATGCCACAGCCATACCAAAGAAAGCGGAAATCCACATCCAGAACAAAGCGCCCGGACCACCAACCGCAATGGCTCCTGTTACACCGATGATGTTACCAGGCCCGACTCTCATGGCAGAACTTAATAAAAAAGCAGCAAGAGGTGAAATACCTGTCTCAACCTTTCTTTTTTCTGTCATGACTTTAACACCTTTTTTGAAATAGGTAACCTGCATAAAACCGATTCGAAAACTGAAGAAAATACCCGAACCTAATAATAAAATAATGGCAAATGAAAAATTGCCTAACAAGGGAATGGATGAATACCATTCAAAGTTTGTTGGAAAATCCCACAAAAAATCCGATAAAGGACCGACAAATGAGAAAATTCCATTGATTGATTCAAAAATGCTTTGCATACTGGCCTCTCTCCTTTTTAAGAAAGTATACCAAAAAACCAATGGAAAGAAAAGTAAAAATTATAAATACATACTTTTTGCCTATCTTTCTTGTCCCTGTTTGATTAATTTTTCATAGACAGGCATCATATGGGGTTCTGATATATATTGTTTCAGTTCGTCAACAGGAAGCCAGCCAACCTGACTGTTTTCTCCTTCACAAACTGTAAGTCCTTCCTCTTCCTCCGCTTCCAGAAGATATGTAAGATTCAAATGAACGTGGGCACTGACAAATTTTCCTTTTTTCCAGTGAGACTGAACTGCCAGAATATCCAAAGCAGCTGCATGTTCAGAAAGAACCCGGATATTTCTGATTCCTGTCTCCTCCTTTGCTTCTTTGATTGCGGTATGAAGTCCATCTGCTTCCCCATCCGCATGGCCACCGGTCCATGCCCAGGAAGCATAAATATTATGATAAGCCATCAGCACCTTTGTTCTGTCCGGATTAAAAATCATCGACGATGCCGTAAGATGTGCTGCTTCACAGGTCCGGAATAACACGTCATCTCCAAACAGTTCACAGTAAGAAAGCATCAGTCTTTGATCGGCTTCCTCCTGTTCACAGGATGGTAAAAATTTTTTGATTTCTTCCAGGTAATTCATTTTCTCCTCCTTATTCATTAAGAAAACGGTCGTTTGCTCAATTATAAGAAACGACCGTTTTCCTGTCAAGAATATAATGAATATTACATTACTTTTACCGGATTCACATGAATCATTACATGTTTTACCTTAGGTAAGTCTCTTTCAATATCTTCATGAATATCCTCTGCGATATCATGGGCTTTTTCCAGCGTATAGGTTCCGTTTAATCCAATCTCCAGGTCTACATAGATTTTGTTGCCGAAAACCCGGCTTTGCAGCAAGTCGATCCGAAGCACCTCTTCATGGCTTGCTACAATATTATGAATTTCTTTTTCTGTCTGTTCATCACCGGAACGGTCTACCATCTTGTTCATAGCATCCATAAAAATATCATAGGCTGCTTTTGCAATAAAGACGAAGATGACCAGGCTGGCAATCGAATCCATAATCGGAAAGCCCATTCGTGCACCGGCAATACCGACTAGCGCACCTATGGAAGAAAAGGCATCGGAACGATGATGCCATGCATCTGCCATTAAGGCTGAGGAATCAATCTGCTTTGCATAATGTCTTGTATACCAATACATACTTTCTTTCGTAACGATGGATACAATTGCGGCAATTAATGCCAGGATTCCCGGCATTGCCAATGTCTCATAATTGCCCTGAACAATGTCTGTAAAAGCCTGAATTCCGATTCCAAGCCCTGTGATAAACAGTACGATTGCCAGAATAATCGCTGCTACACATTCCATTCGTTCATGTCCATAGGGGTGTTCTTTGTCAGAATCTCTGGCAGAAAGTTTTACGCCAATGATTACCACAATGGTACTGAAAACATCCGACGCAGAATGAATCGCATCACTGATCATCGCATTGGAATGAGCGACAATACCTGCAATCAGCTTAAAAATGGAAAGAAATACATTTTGTACAATGGAAACAGAAGATACTCTGTTTGCAACTTTTTGAAAATCAGATTCCATTTTTTCTGTTTTTTGTTCTGTTGTTTGTTCTGTGATTTTGTTTTTTTTCATTTTGTTACCTCCTTGCATGAAAAGATAACTCGATGACACCAGATATTGCATGGGACTTTTTCAGATTCTTAAAATAGAGTAAAAAGAAAAATAAAAAACACCCATGAATCAGTATAAGTAACTACTGTCCCATGGATGAAAATACCATTGCCTGTTGACGGCCCGACTCCTTGGCAAGATGCCAATGGTCTGATCAGTTTGTACTGTAGATTAATATGCAGTGCAAAGAGTTTCAAGTATAGTATCATAAATACTATATGCTGTCAATTACAAATTGGTGTTTTTTTTTGTGTTTTGATTCTATCAAAAAATCTCTGACTTCAAAATAGTCTTCCAGCCTAAACTTTTCTTATTCAAACCGGATCTTCAGTTCCCCGATTCCTCCATCGATTTCGATCATGTTTTTTCCATTGCCGTAAACTCCGCCATCTGACATTTTCTGGTCATCCAATTTGGCTTCTCCAAGTCCTTTATTAAGGGTAATACAATATTTGTCCCGGCTGTCCGTAAGATTTAAGTTCATCTCTCCTATGCCATAATCAATTTCGCAATGTCCGGACAAAGAACCGGTAAGATCGGCCTCTCCGATTCCCATATCAAATATCAGGTTGGCAAGTTTACTGTTATCAATCTGAACTTCTCCGGCACCTCCATCAATGGTTGCAGACAAATCAGCAGATAGATACTCGATATCGACCTCACCGGCACCAAGGTCCAGCATAAGTGTGTCTGAAAGAAGGGAATCTATTTTTACCGTTCCGGCTCCTGTTGAAACATTGGCTTTCTCAAATCGGAAATCCTCCGGAATGGTGAGAATCACCTTCACCCGATCCGAATAATAGCCAATTGACTTCTTTTTTTCTTTTATTTGAAGAATCCCATTGGAATGATCCACCTTCAGATTTTTATTGTTGCTTTCTACAGAGAAATTATCCCCGGTTTTCAGTTCAAACTGAGCACGACTAAGTTCAACCTCCAGGCTTTTGACCTCTTCTTTTATTTCAAATGTTTTCATTTCTCCCACTGCCTCGTTTTTAGCGAAAATATGAGAAATGGAGGAAGCGGCTCCCAAAATGCCTCCAAGGATACTTACAATCAGAAAAATCGCAAAAGCTACGGCACAATATTTGATGATTCTTTGTATGGTTGTCATTTTATATCTACACCTCCAAACAGACAGGTTGCATTTACATATAAGGTATGTTCATTTGCCGGGCTATTTCTATGATCTTTTCCGGACACACCACCAAAAATGGAATTGGAATTTACCTGCACATTCAGGCCGGCGGGAACATAAATATCAATTCCGCCAAAGGTTGCAGAAGCCGAAATGACACAATCTTCATTGATAATTGCTCCTCGAAGGTCACATTTGATTCCTCCGAATACGGCATCCAGTTTTGCCCCATCAAAAACTTCTCCGGTAAAGTCCAGATTTGAACCGGAAAAAGTAACCGCTTTTGTCTTCACAGTACCCTTCTCTGTTTCAATCTGTTTCAAAAGATCATTGCCCTGGTTTCCGAAAAGATTACCAAAAATCATTTTGATTCCGATTGCCACGATAATGATTGGAACAAGCAGTTTCCAGAATATGTCAAAATTCAGAACATCCTGACAGCACAGCAGTAAGAACACTCCGATGCAGATGCCGATGATGTCTCCACTTTTATCATAGTTATTAAATAAACCGATGACGCAAGGTACGATAATAAATAAGGTCCACCATCCGTCGAAAAAAATATTGATACTGGTAATACCGAAGGCATTCAGCCCCAGAATCAAACCAACCGCTATAAACAAAATTCCCATTACAATATTTCCTGTTTTTTTCATCACTTTTCTCCTCACATTTTATTTTGATTTTTTTAAGGCCTTTTTGATTATGACCCTATTGTACAGGGAATTTTGTTTTCCTTATAGTCCGTTTTTTTAGTTGAATGTGTCAGATTTATAGAAAAAGGGTGTTGCAGTGATGAAATTATTCAGATTTCACCACTGCAACACCCCTACTTTTACCGTTCCATGATCTGTGTGATCATATACGGTCCTACACATGGAAAATCAACTATATAATCTCCGGTTTTTTCACCGTAACTTTTTCGCCGGCAATCACTCTGTAATCTGTCGTGATATATTTAAAATCCTGCATATAGGTCAGCTGATCTAAATCGTCCGGATGATAGCCGTACTCTTTTTCATACTCATCGATGGATTTTTTGCTGATATTCGACAAATCTTCCTTCTGAACTTCATAGGATTTCACATGATGAACGACAAAAAAGTCATCGTCTGCCCAGCTCTTCATAATTTGAATATTGGCGGTCATACATAGATACACCAGAAGGATAAACAGCATAATGCCCGCAGCAGCGGGCATTATAACAGATAGCTCAGATAAACAGATTTTTCGTTTTTGTTTTGTTTGTTTCTCCAAATCATACATGTTCATTTTTTTCTTTGTAAACCTTTTTTAACAAGCCATACAGGACAGGAACATCAATCGGCTTCATAATATGAGCATTCATTCCGGCCTGTTTCGTATCCTCTATGTCTTGTGCATAAGCATTTGCTGTCAGGGCAAACACCGGTATTTTCTCATCTTCTCTTCCTGAACTTCGGATAGACCGGCATGCATCCAGTCCATTCATCACCGGCATCTGAAGATCCATTAAAACGGCATCGTAGAATCCCACAGAAGAGGCAGTGAATTTCTCCACACCAACTTTTCCATTTTCAGCACAATCTACCTGTACATCCATGGCATACAATAATTCCTGTGCGATTTCCCGGTTCAGTTCATTGTCCTCTACAAGAAGCACCCGAAGACCGGTCAGTTTTGACAGTTCACCTTCTTCGTCTGATTCAGGCGAAAGTTTCTCCTGTTTTTCTTCTATCACTTCCATCGGAATCCGAACCTGAACCTCTGTTCCTTTTCCCTCTTCGCTCTTAAGAGAAAGGGTTCCTTCCAGCAATTCTACATATTTTCTGACAAGAGTAAGTCCCAGCCCGGTACCCTGAATCTGAGACACCCGGGAGTCTTCCACTCTGAAAAATTCTTCAAAAACCTTTTCCTGATATTCCGGTGGAATTCCCATTCCATTGTCTTTTACCCGAAATAGAAAACATCCAGGCTCCGTCTCTGATACGTAAAGAGAAATCTCTCCATGACGATTGGTATATTTTACCGCATTGCTTAACAGATTCAATAAAATCTGCTCCAGACATTTTGAGTCCCCAATGACTCTTGTATGGATAATTCCTTCCACATCAATGTGAAACTCCTGATCTTTCAGTTTTGCCATCTCTCCGATGACCAACTTTATATCTGCCAGCAGATCTTTCATCCCGAATTCTTCCTTTTTCAGTTCCATGACTCCTCTTTCGAATTTACTCATATCCAGTACTTCATTGAGCAGAGTCAGCATATAATTTTCTGAAACACGCATTTTGGTCAGGTATTCCCTGACTTTTTGTTCATCCGCCGCATTCTGCTCCATAATATCTGTCATTCCAATAATTGCATTCATTGGAGTTCTGATATCATGGCTCATCTTGGAAAGGAAGTCTTTTTTTGCGTTATTCGCTGCGTTCACTTCATCATAAGCCTTCTGAAGTCGTTTCTGGTTCCGCTTTGCAATTATGGCAATCCCGATCATTACTGCAAACACCCACATGATTACTACGATAATTATCAAATAACCCGGATTATGGTACAAAAATTCAGTTAAACTTTGATTGTTTTGCAGATTTTCTGTGTTTTCCAGAATAATATTTTCTATTTCATTATTTTTTATATGCGCGACAGCTTTGTTCAGGGAAGTCAACAGTCGGGGATCCATATCATTTCGAACCGCTATGGAAAAAGAAGCATAGCCGACTCCCATAATCGTAGAAGTAAATGGGTTTCGCAGATCATGATTGATTACTTCCTGCACCGTATAAGTATAAAGGAAGGTTGCATCTGCTTTTCCGGTTTCCACCGCATGGAGACACTCTTCGATGGAATCATAATACTGAATATCCAGATCAGAAAACCGATTTTCCAGATAATCCCGAAGTAAATAGGGCTTTTCCATTGACGCTATGGACCGTATATCTCCGGAAAAATTCTGTTTTGTAATTCTGGAAAATCCGGTTGACATATATGGATCTGTCAACTCATAACCAACTTTTTCTGCCTCCGAATATACAAAACCGGAATCCATACAGATATCTGCTTCTCCGGATTCTAATTTTTGGTAATACTCTTTTCTGGTTCCGGTCTCCAAAATCTCATAGGACAGGTCAAGTTTTTCTGCAACTTTCTCAAAAATAGTCGGAATAATTCCTTTTACCTCCCCATCTTCCACATAAGAATAAGGACTTCGATCCGGATTCACTACTACTTTAAGCACTGTTTTGCGATTTTTCAGGTCAGTCAGATAATTCTGTTCTTCTCTGGTTAAAGAAATGTTTTCTGTAGAAGAATCTATATAGGATTTGTTCATCAGTGTGGTACGCCATCCCGGTTCATCTCTATTCAGCTGCTCAATCGCCTTATCGATCTCATCCAAAAGACTTCTGTCCCCTTTTGGTGCCATCACATAAAAATTCCGATATTCGAACTGATCTACGATCCATTCGTTTTCTATTTTTCTTATATTGCCGCTGATAATTCCGTCTATCTTACCTTCCTGAAGATCCAGCTCCATATCGGCATAGGTATCATAGTATACCGGTATGTAAGTAAAATGATTTTCTTCTGCGTATTTTTGGAAGGATTCATTCCGAGAACTATTGCGCAAAAACCCAAGTCTCGCCCCATCATAGGTAGCGTAATCTTTTGTCTTAAACCGTTCATCCCCTTCTTTGACCGCTAATATGGTAACTGTATTGCCAATGTCATTTTCGGAGTATTCGAACTTCCTTTCTCGTTCCGGGGTCTTTCCTCCGGAGGTAAGAATGTCGATTTCACCTTTTTCCAACATCTCAAGCATGTCTTTCCAGCTTTTGTCATACCCTACATATTCATAGGTGTAAGGGAGATAACGCCCGATTTTTTGTAAAAATTCATATCCATATCCGGATCGGTTTCCATCCTCGTCCTGCATATGGTATCCATCCAGACGATAAAAGCCTACCCGAACTTTTTCATTTGACTTTTCTTTGGCTTCTGCCTGGAAAGGAATGAGTAACACGAATAAAATAGCAACCAAACCGACTATTCCGTATTTTAACCTGAATCTATATTTTTTTTGTTTTTTCACTTGTCCCCTCCTTTTCTGCAATACAAACTACTATACTACCCTACTTGGTATTATACACAAAAAAAGTAATTATCGCCAGTCAAGGATTATAAAACTAATATAAAATTTTTTTCAAAGGGTGTTTTATTTACAAAAAACCGTATATCCATTTCTTCCTTTCCGTTTTGTCTCGTAAAGTGCTTCATCTGCATGGTGATACAAATCCAGATATGTCTGCCCGCAATCCGGTGCATAAGAAACCCCAATGCTTACAGACACCTTCGCACCATTCAAATCGGGAATCACAATTTGCGGAATTTCCTCAGAAACTTTTCTTACTTTTTTCACCATATGGTCCACAGTATCCACATTTTTCATAAACATGACAAATTCATCACCGCCGACACGCCCCAGAATATCTCCATCCCGAAACCGGCCAAGAAGATAATTTCCAATGTTCTGTAGGACCAGATCCCCGGCAATATGTCCATAAGTATCATTCACTTCCTTGAAGTAATCAATATCCATAATCATGAATACCTGTATTCCACTCTGTTTTTCTGTCTCCTTCAGCCATTGCTCAATCTCATTCTTTGTTTTTTCTTTATTGGAAAGACCGGTCAGAGCATCTGTATTTGCATACTCAATCAGCTTCTTCTGCCGCTTTCTTACTTCCTTCATTAATCCAAATATCAGAATCATTACTGCAGATGCCAGTGCAATACACAAAACAAACTCATACCGATTAATGAATTGATATGCCTTTCTTGCACTTTCCGAAGGGATGGAATAACATACCATCCAGTCGTTATAGGAAAGCGGTGCATATGCCATATACCATTTATTGATTCCCGTATTCAGTTCCGCACAACCGCTTTTTCCCTTCTTAAAATCACTTACCACTTTCGAAGCATTGGGATTTCTCTCCAACTCTTCTTCATATTTTCCAAACAGATTGTTCCCAATGCTTTCCAGGGCTCTTTCACCTGCCTTATTTCCTGCGTCGTAAGAAATAACCTCTCCTTTTCTGGTCAGAATCATGGAAAAACCTGCTCCGCCATAAATATCTTCAAACATCATTCTGCTCAATGCTGTCATATCGTAAGATGCCGCCAGAATTCCGATTACTTCCTTGGCTTTGTCTCCATCTGTATAGATTGGAACACCAAGCACCACTCTGGTCTGACCGTCAATACTGCTTTCCAATGGATCACTTAAGGTACGATTTCCCGCCATACCTTCCTTAAAATATCTTCGATGTGCTACATTTTTCACACTTCCCTCATCATAGTGTGAGTTTCCTTCTACATCTATAATGGAAACCCGTTCAAAATCACTGTTCTTTTGCAGAACCCGCAGGATACACATATTCTCCTCTGCAATCAATTCATCCCGATGCCCTATACTTTCCGCCATGTTTTCCAGGTTCTGAAACTGCAGATCCAGAATCGTCTGCAAATGATGATTCTGTCGTTCCAGATTGTCCCTCAGTGTTTTTTCTACATTTTTATTGACATCTTTTTCAACAAAATAAAAAAATGTAACCAATGCAATTGCCATAAAGAAAAGAAATGCTGTGCCGCCTTTCCAGAACAGTTTCAAATCCTTCTCATTTTGTATTTTCATACTCTTTTTCATCCATCCTTCGCCATACTATTTCTGTCGTCATTCTAATATCTTAATGTGAATAGGATGTCACATAATCAACCAGATTTTTAATTGAACTCTGATCCGAAAAATCAATTTTTTTACCGTATGTATCCAGCATCAGCTTATCTTCGTCAGGCAAATTGTCGTATCCTTTCTTTTTCATTGTTCGGCACAGCATCCACATCATCGTCCTGTGAATCACTACATCAAAGTGATGCATCATCTTGGGATCAACCTTTTGCACTTCTTTAACTTCACAGGAAAGGGCTTCTCCAATCCATTTTGCATATTTTTGTGTACTTCCGTATTTGGATGAATAAGTTACCAGATATTTCATAGTTTTGTTTATCTCCTCATTTATTTCACTTCATAAACATTTCGTAAATGTCCGGTTGCCCATCTTAAATCACTGGTATGCAACTTCTTTTTTTATTATAAATTTTCCAATGGGAGAAAGCAACATAAAATATCTAACTACAATCTTATGTTCTGAAAAATTTCCGCAAAAAAATATGATAAGATATCGATTATCCACCGTTATCTTATCATATCTCAGAAGATGATTATTCTATTATATCTGTCATCTTTCCTCTTATTTAGAACAATTGACCCGGAAGTTTCAATTTTTCCTTCGCAGGAAATTCCTGATCGAAGGCTTCCGCCTCTTTTTCATCAACAAAGTACCCCTGTGGGGTTGCATACTCTCCTGTAATCCCATCTAAATATCCGGGAATCAATTCCTTACATAAAAAGAAGGAGGCATCTTCGCCTTCTGCAAGGCCATGGTAGCGAATTCCAAATTGACTGGCACAGGTAAATCCGCTTTTTCCGTAAAAGTCAATATTTCCTTCAAAACAGACAGCCCCACAACCAAGTTCCTTTGCTTTTTCCAGCGAATAATCCAATAAAAGCTTACCATATCCTTTTCTTTTTAATTCAGGCGTAATACAAATGGGTCCCATCGTCATGATTGGAATTTCTCTGTCATCATCTGCTTTGATCCATGCTTTCATAAACATGTTCTGACCGATGATCCGACCGTCTTCTTCCATTACAAAATCCAGTTCCGATACAAATGCCGGATCATTTCGCAATTGATTTAACACATAATGTTCCAGACACCCCGGACGATATACGTTCCAGAAACTTTCTCTTACCAGGTTTTCTACTTTACGATATTCTTCTTTTTTCTCTAATCGAATGCTTATACTGTTTGTGTTCATTCTGCTTCCTCCAATTTTTACTTGTACTTTTCCTGACAACATCAACTTAAGTCAATCCTACTTCGAAAATAAACGCTCGTTCACTTTTTATTATAAGTGAACGAGCGTTTATTTGTCAAGCCTGACTCCGCTACTTAGTTGATTCATTAAACCAGATATGGTATACTTTATGACAAGTATTTATGTAATTTTGAATATACTTTTGGAGACGGAGGACAATGAGAATGAAGGGAAAGTCACACCCACAAAAATGTTATTTTAAATCATACTGGGGCATTCTTGTCATGATTTCCCTTGCTACACTTATTATTGTTGCCTCCACGCTGATTTTTAACCATACTGCCAAAAAAGCATCCGATGAAACAACGATTTCCCTCAGTCAGTTTTATCTGGAAGAGATTGCTGATCGTACAGTCTACGAAATAAGCGCAGAACTTGAAAGAAATATGGAACAGTTACAGCGCGTTACAAAAGAAATG
>JALEPU010000005.1 GCA_022766905.1 Lachnospiraceae bacterium | reverse complement strand
AATTAAGGCAAATTCGGAGAATCAAACGCATTTGCAATAACCTTTCTTATCCTGGCATATCATTGCATTTTGCTGATATAACGTCCACGATTCTTACAACATGAAGGAGCATGATTTGATGATAAAAATACTATTCATTTGCCACGGCAATATCTGCCGTTCGCCGATGGCAGAATTTATTTTAAAAGATATGGTAGAAAAAGAAAATATTGCGGATCAGTTTGAGATTGCGTCTGCTGCTACCAGCACAGAGGAGATCTGGCGCGGTGTGGGCAATCCTGTGTATCCTCCGGCCAGGGAGGAGCTTCACAAGCATGGGATTTCCTGCGGCGATAAGAGGGCTACTCTTTTGAAGGCAAGCGACTATGACCATTATGATTATCTGATTGGCATGGATACGAGAAATATAAAAAATATAGAAAGGATGACCGGTCATAGAGGCGGCAAGATTTTTATGCTGTTGGAATTTGCTGGAAGTCATGAATCTGTCATTGATCCCTGGTACAGCGGAAGGTTTGACGATACCTATCGGGACGTGGTGACAGGCTGTACTGCATTTTTGGAGTATTTAAGAAAAGAAGGAAAGATAAAATAAAGAAAAGGAGTATTGGTTCCGATTTTTATCATAACCTGCATAGCAGCCTGGATATACAAATCGAATCCGATGCTCCTTTTGTATATCAGATGGAAGATGACTCCCGCCTCTTCAGGCGGCGAGCAAGAAATATATACCAGTGGCGGGTGCCAATCCCCCATCTGATATACGCTCCGCGAGCAAGTCTTGAATTCTTTCGACTTCTTTTAATTTTCCATTTGCCGTCCCAGAAAATAGGCTCCGGCAACGGCCTGGGTTTTCTCTGCTTCGGTAAAGGATGCGCGAGGATCCCGGGACAGGATGATGACTGCTCCGATGGCATCCCCTTCGCAGATGATGGTGGAGATAGCCTGTGCATAGAAATCCTCGCTCCGGTTGGTGGTAATGGCGATGAAATCTTTGTCGCTCTTTTTGGAAAGAATGGTTTGTCTGGCATCCATGGCGGCTTCCAGTTCGTGATGGACCGCCATGCCGACAAGCTCTCTTTTCGGGACGCCGGCAGCGGCAATAATCTGGTCTTTGTCGCAGATACAGACAATGTGACCGATGGCATGGTTGACAGCGTCGGCATATTGTTGGGCGAATAGACTAAGCTCTCCGATCGGGGAGTATTTTTTCAGGATAATTTCACCTTCCCGGTCAGTAAAGATTTCCATTGGGTCTCCTTCCCGGATTCTTAAGGTCCGGCGAATCTCTTTGGGAACGACCACACGCCCCAGATCATCAATTCTTCTTACAATTCCTGTAGCTTTCATTACATTCCTCCTGGTTGGCTCCGTCGCATTTCCGATTTCGACGAAAAACTGTTTTTCTTTTCCTTTTATATGGTTATTATTTGTAAAACCCTTGAATTTATTCTTCCATTTTTTGAATCTCAAGATTACTGTGTCAAAGGAACATGAACAGATTAATCTGGAGAGCACAAAGCTGTGTTCTCCTGTTGGGAAATGCTTTGGATATTGTCATAGAGGTCTGTGAAATGCTTCCGGCAGAATGTGCTCCATTTATCATTTTGAAAGGAAAAATAGAAAAATATATAAAACTCAAAAAAGGGAACATGGTAGAAAAAATCCTGCCATGTTCCCTCTTATATTATGTCTAAGAACTAAAGATAACGAAATAAGCCCTTTGCTTCATCCTTTCGGACAGTTTCAGCCACATTTAAAATCTCTGCTTTTACTTCCCGATTGCCAAAATGTATCTCAATGATATCTCCAACTTTTACATTAAGACCGGCTTTTGCAACTTTGCCGTTCACCAGAACTCTTCCGGCATCGCAAGCTTCATTGGCTACGGTACGCCGCTTGATTAAACGGGAAACTTTTAGAAATTTATCCAGTCTCATTCTTGTTATGCGTTAACCTGATCCTTTAAAGCTTTGCCAGGTTTGAATTTTGGAGTCTTAGAAGCGGCAATCTGGATTGTCTCTCCTGTCATTGGGTTTCTTCCCTCTCTTGCAGCTCTTTCGGATACTTCAAAAGTACCAAATCCAACTAACTGGATTTTCTCGCCTTTTGCTAACTCTTCAGCAATAACGTCTGTAAAAGCTTTTAATGCTTTTTCTGCTTCTTTCTTGGATAACTCTGTCTTCTCAGCGATTGCTGCAACTAATTCCGTTTTGTTCATAATATTTCCTCCTAAAACAATTGTATTCATTGCTACATGCTATAAGACTATTTATACCTGTTTCTTAACGGTTTGTCAAGGAGAAATCCCTGATTGTAAGGATTTGTGCCATTATTTAAAATGAAAAAGAGCATAAAATAAAGGGGACGGACATAGAGTTATAAAACAAAAAGGAGGTGGAGCGGATGGATGAAAGACAACTTGTAAAAGCGCACAAAATCAGTCTGAATAATCGGTCTTTTGGACTGGTTACCGGAGTGCGGGAAGTGATTTCTTTTGACGCGGTGGAAATCGTGCTGGAAACAGAACAGGGGGTGTTGGTGATTAAAGGGGAGGATCTGCATGTAACCAGACTTACAGTAGACAAAGGGGAGGTAGAAGTCACAGGGAAGATTGATTGTATGCTATATTCAGATGAAGAAGAAAAAAAGAGAAATCGGGAGAATCTGCTATCCCGCCTGTTTCAGTAGAAACGGAGGAAAAGAATGGTACAGGGAATCAATGGAGAATTCAGGCTGTTTCTTATCAGTATTCTGGCAGGGGCAATTTTATTTCTGGTCTATGACATAGGAAAAGCATTTCGAAAAGCAATACGTCATAAAACCGGATGGGTTGCTCTGGAGGATTTACTTTACTGGATTTTTGCTGCTTTTTTTCTGTTTTATATTTTTTTTGCATTTAATGAGGGGGTTTTGCGAATCTATGTCATTCTGGGGAGCATTTCCGGACTTGGTCTTTATTATGGCTTGCTTCGAAACCTGTTTTTTCGCCCACTTTTATGGTTTTTTCTAATCCTGGGAAAAATTCTCCGTATTTTCTGGAAAATCCTTCATAATGTCAAGAAATTTGTTGTAAAGAACTGTATTTTACCATTGAAAAAAAGTTTAAAAACGATTACAATTGTACTACGACGCTATTAAGAAAAAAAGTAAGGAGCGGATTGGTATGAAGAATTCGACGACAAAGAAAAAGAAACAAAGAGTCACTCGTCAGAATCGGATTCAGACCAGGATGATAATTCTGATTGTCTGTATCGTGCTTGGTGCAGTGCTCTATAACGGACATAGAATCAAGCTCAAAGAGCAGGAATATGCAGCGGTAGAGCAGGAGCTGGATATGCAGATTGCAGAAGCTAAAGAAGAGCAGAAAGAGTTGGATGAACAGGCGGAATATCAGAAGACAGACGCTTATAAAGAAGAAGTCGCCAGAGAGCAGTTCGGTATGGTCAAAGAGGGCGAATATATCTTAAAACAACGGGATACCGGAAGTAATTAAGAATAAATTATCTTTTTTTAATTTTTTTCTTGACAAATAGCAAATAGGATGATATTATATCACTCGTTGAGTGCGGCGGAATAGCTCAGTTGGCTAGAGCATACGGTTCATACCCGTAGTGTCGAGAGTTCAAATCTCCCTTCCGCTACTATAAAAGAAGGAGCTGTGTTCCAGTTGTGAAAATGGAATGATTTTACCACTGGAATACAGCTCCTTCGTCCTTTATGCATGGAAAGATGGTGCTGCAAAGGAAAGATGTCATATCTTTGTCCAAATACAGTCCTATATAATATGATTGCAGATTTTTCGCTGAATTTACAAAAGGCATCATCTGGCATATGTGACTGTCTGCTGCGTTGTTTGAGGAGCCTATACTTGATCAAGTATAGGATGTGAGTTTCAAAGCAGACAGTGGATAAACATGTCAGATGATGCCTTTTTATAAATTCCGAAAAATTTGCTTTATATTAGGGGCTGTATTTGGGACTTGATCGACTACCTTTGTTTTGCAGCATCCTCTTTTTTCTTTTTTTTCTGACTGCTTCTTTTGACAAATTATTTTTCTCACCTTTTGTATACTGGAGGAAAAACAGGTAAGTACATAAAGTGGAGGGAATGAAAATGTCCAGACAGAGGAAAAAAGTGTCCGAACAGGACCGGGTACTGGAAGAGCTGATTTTAAGTACCAAAAATAACATCAAAGAGATTTCTTTTTCTTATGAAAAATTAAGTCATATTTTAAAAAAAATGCCGGAATATGAATGGAGTCTTCAGGAAGAGGAAATCCTTCATATTCTGGGGCGGGTATCCATGGAAGCCTGTGAAGGATGCAGCAGATTTTATCAATGTTATCGTAAGGAAAAACAGGATGTGCTGGATGAAGTCAGACAGATGCTTCTGGAAATAGAAAATGGAAAAAACGGAGGGAAAATAAAAATCCCTTATTCTTTTGAAGAACGGTGTATCCGGACCGAGCGGTTTTTCGAATCCTTATTGCAATCTTATGAAATTATAGGAATTAATCGAAGCTGGAAAAATAAGATGCTTTACCAAAGAAAGGTGATGTCTTCCCAGATGGAAGAAATGTCCCGGATTTTATTTGATTGCTCTGCTATGATGGGATACGATAAAAAAGGGGAAGAATGCTTTGAAAAAGTACTTCGAAAATGTTTCAGAAGGGAAAAGGTTCTGCTTTCCTATCTTCGTTTTTATGAAAATAGAGGTAAGAAAAAGGAAATCTATCTGATTGCCAGGACGAGGAAGGGAAGCTGTCCGACCAAAAAGGTGGCATCGATTCTTTCCATGGTTCTTAAAATACCCATGGTTCCGACAAAGGAATGTCCCATTGCGGTCTATGAGGAAACAGCCATGTTTCACTTTGCAGAAGATGTGAATTTTCATGTGTTGACAGGAATGTCACAACAGTCCAAAGAAGGAGAAAATGTGTGTGGAGATTTATTTTCTGTTCTTCGGTTGGAAAAGGGAAAGGATATTTTTATACTGGCAGATGGAATGGGAAGCGGACAGGCTGCCAGAAAAGAAGGAGAATTATTGCTGGAACTGGTGGAACAGCTGCTGGAAACTGGATTTCATGAGGAAGAAACCTTAAGGGTAGCAAATTCGGCTATTACGTATGGAGTGGAAAGAAGCCGATATTCTTCTTTGGACCTTCTGTCGCTGAATCTTTTTACAGGGGTAATGAAAGTAATCAAAGCAGGAAGTGCAGCTACGTTTCTTGTAAGGAAAGACCGGGTGGAAGTGATTCGGTCCCGAACGCTTCCTGCCGGTTTTTTGTGGGAGCTGGAATTTGACGTTCTTTATAAAAAGTTATATGATGGAGACAGCGTTGTTCTGGTCTCGGATGGGATTTTGGACTGCGTATCGGGAGATGATCCGGAAGAAGAATGCAAAAAATGGCTGCCTTCTATTTACGGAGAGAATCCTCAGCAAAGTGCGGACCGAATCATGGAATGGGCTCTTTCCCACACAGAGGGAAACAGAAAAGATGACATGTCTGTTATGGTTATCTATCTCTGGAAGAAGCAACATGTTACCGGTCAGAGAAGAGAAAAAACAGTGAATCAATGAAGAAAATAAAAAAAC
This sequence comes from Lachnospiraceae bacterium, assembly GCA_022766905.1. GTDB lineage: Bacteria > Bacillota > Clostridia > Lachnospirales > Lachnospiraceae > SIG292. Next base: position 34,950 of record JALEPU010000005.1, on the reverse strand, counting down.
AGGAATGAGAATATGGAACATGCAGTAAGAAAGCAGATCAAACAATTTCATATGATAGACCCGGGTGATAAAGTGCTGGTTGGTTTTTCGGGAGGAGCAGATTCCCTTTGTCTGCTGCAGGTACTTTTTTTGCTGAAAGAAGAGCTTCAGATAGAACTGGGAGCTGTCCACTGCCATCATGGAATCCGGGGAGAGACAGCAGACGAAGATGCCCGGTTTGCAGGAGAGTTTTGTGCTCTTCATCAGATCCCCTTTTTTTGTGTCAAAGAAAAGGTAGAAATACGGGCCCGGAAACAAAAAATTTCAACAGAAGAGGCAGGAAGACAGTTTCGCTATGAGACTTTTCAAAAAATTATGACAGAAGAAGGATATGGAAAGCTGGCAGTGGCTCACAATGCCAATGACAGGGCGGAAACCATGTTGTTTCATCTGGCAAGGGGAACCGGTCTTTTTGGACTTGCTTCTATGGAGCCCATTCGGGAGCTGTCAAAAGGGCTGTTTCTGATTCGGCCTTTGTTATTCGTAGAGAGAAAAGAAATTGAACAATGGCTTCGAGGAAAAGGACTTTCCTGGCGGACCGATGAGACTAATCTGACAGATTGTTATACAAGAAATCGGGTGCGGCATCATATTTTGCCGGAACTGGAACAAATTAATGAACAGGCCGTTGCTCATATGGGAAAAACTGCTCAGCTGATTGGTGAGGCAGTGAAATATATAAAAAGTCAGGAGACAGAAGCGGGTGCTGCCTGCCTGATTCAGGATGCAAAGATTAGGGAGCGATATGGGCAAAGTGCCATTGGGGTGAAAACCGATGTTCTTTTTTCTTTTCACCCCTATTTGCAGAAATCCCTGTTATACCAATGGCTGGCGAAGATGAGCGGACAGAGAAAAAAATTGAGCTTTACCCACGTCAGTTTGCTGCAGGAGCTTCTGGATAAAGAAGGGCCGGGGCAGCTTACCCTGGTAAAAGGAATTTGGGCGGTAAAAGAAGACGGTATTCTGATTTTTTATCAGGAAGAAGAGAAAAAGCAAATTCGATGCCCGGAGAATGCCTCAAACATCCAATTGGAAATGAAAGAATTTCCTTATCGGGGAGAAGAAATTTCGAAAAAACCGTATACGAAATTCTTTGATTGTGATAAAATAAAAAATAGACTCTGCCTGCGCTTTTGGCAGCCTGGGGATTATCTTTTCCTTCGGGAAGATGGTGGGAAAAAGAAGCTGAATCGATATTTTATTGATGAGAAGATTCCTGCCGATCAAAGAGGACAGATCCCGCTGCTGGCAGATGGAGACCATATTGTATGGATTGTCGGATATCGAATCAGTGGTTATTACAAAGTAAGTGAGACGACAAAAAGAATTTTATCCGTCACCGTAAAAAACATAGGAGAGTAAAAGAAAAAGGAGATTCACCATGGAAGATAAAATTAGTGTTTTATTATCAGAAGAACAGGTAGACGAAAGAATTGCTCAGCTGGGACAGGAAATCAGCAAAGATTATGAAGGAAAAGAAATCCATCTGATCTGCATTTTAAAGGGCGGTGTCTTTTTTGCATGTGAACTGGCCAAAAGAATCAGTGTGCCGGTATCCCTGGACTTTATGTCGGTTTCCAGCTATGGCAACAGCAAAGAATCCTCCGGTATTGTAAAGATTGTAAAAGACTTGGATGAAGGATTGGAAAATAAGCATGTTTTAATCGTGGAAGATATTATTGATTCCGGTAAGACATTGAATCATCTGATTCCGATGCTGTATGCAAGAAAACCAAAAGATATTAAACTTTGCTCTTTGTTGAGCAAGCCTGACCGTCGGGAAGTAGAAGTAAAGATTGATTATCTGGGATTTGAGATTCCGGATGCGTTCGTAGTAGGCTATGGTCTGGATTACGCACAAAAATATAGAAATCTTCCTTACATCGGGGTTATAGAATCATAAAACGAGAGGAGACAAACATTGAACAAAAATACCAGAAACGGATTTGGATTTTATTTCCTGATCATGATAGCAGCTTGTGCCCTGCTTTATATGACACAAAATTTACAGCAAAATGATAAGGTTACTTATACGGAACAAAGTTTCATCAAAGATTTGGAACAGGGAGATATCACAAGCGTAACAGTTTCCCAGAATGAAGAAGTTCCTACCGGTACTATAAAAGCCGGTTTAAAAGATGGAGATACCAGAAGCTTCCACACCTCCGATGTCAATGCAGTGATGGAGACGATTAAAGAAAAAGCTCCGGATATGGACATTTATGTACTGGATGTACAGAAACCAAGCTGGATTCTAAGTGTTCTTCCGTATTTGTTTATGGCCTTTCTTTTCCTTTTTGTCATGATGATGTTTATGAATCAGAATGGCGGCGGCAATTCGAAAGTAATGAACTTTGGAAAGAGTCGGGCTAAGATGCATGTCGATGGAAAGAATAAAATTACATTTCAGAATGTGGCAGGTCTGGACGAGGAAAAAGAAGAATTAAAAGAGATTGTAGATTTTCTGAAGAGTCCGGGAAAGTTTATTGAAGTGGGAGCAAGAATCCCCAAAGGTGTCTTGTTAGTCGGCCCTCCGGGAACCGGTAAGACTTTGCTTGCAAAAGCAGTAGCCGGAGAAGCGGGAGTTCCGTTTTTTAGTATTTCCGGTTCCGATTTTGTAGAGATGTTCGTCGGCGTGGGAGCATCCAGGGTACGTGACCTTTTCGAAGAAGGCAAGAAAAATGCCCCTTGTATTATTTTTATTGATGAGATTGATGCAGTGGCAAGACGAAGAGGAACTGGTCTTGGCGGCGGCCATGACGAAAGAGAGCAGACCCTGAATCAGTTGTTGGTTGAGATGGATGGTTTTGGCGTCAATGAAGGAATTATCGTAGTTGCGGCAACAAACCGGGTAGATATTCTGGATCCGGCTATTTTACGGCCGGGTCGTTTTGACCGTAAAGTTATGGTTGGCAGACCGGATGTGAAAGGAAGAGAAGAGATTCTTCATGTTCATGTCAAAGGGAAACCACTTGCAGAAGATGTGGATCTTGCTCAGATTGCCAGAACAACAGCCGGATTTTCCGGTGCGGATCTGGAAAATCTGATGAATGAATCGGCTATTTATGCGGCAAGAGACGATAGAAGGTTTATCAAAAAAGAAGATATCGATAAAGCGTTTATCAAAGTCGGAATCGGTACTGAGAAGAAGAGTCGCCTGGTTCCGGAAAAAGAAAGAAGAATTACGGCTTATCATGAAGCAGGACATGCCATCTTATTCCATGTAATGCCGGATATGGAAGCGGTGTATACGATTTCCATTATTCCAACAGGAGTTGGAGCAGCAGGCTATACCATGCCCCTTCCGGAAAATGATAATATCTTTATGACAAAAGGAAAGATGATTCAGGAGATTAAAGTGGATCTTGCCGGACGGGTGGCAGAAGAGTTGATTTTTGATGATATTACAACCGGTGCTTCCCAGGACATCAAGGTAGCAACCAAGACAGCCAGATCCATGGTAACAGAGTATGGTATGTCTGAAAAAGTGGGACTGATTAATTACAGCGAGGGAGACAGTGATGAAGTATTCCTTGGCAAAGACCTGGGCCACGCAAGAAGCTATGGAGAAAATGTGGCAACCTTGATTGATGAGGAAGTAAAAAGAATCATTGATGAGTGCTACGCAGAGACAAAACGAATTCTTACAGAGAATATCGACGTACTGCATCGCTGTGCCAATCTTCTTCTGGAAAAAGAAAGAATTGACAGAAATGAATTCGAAGCTCTGTTCAGTGATGAGATTGCAGATTCCGGGGAAGAAAATTAGCCGGAAATCTGAGTTCAAAAAGGAGACGAAATTCGTCTCCTTTTTTGTGCATTTATCCAGTGAGCCCGAAAAACGACATCTATTTGCACAAAAAAATTTTTGAAAAAGATAGAAAGTTTATGCACACTTAAGTTGCCCCTGTTGCTATAATAATACTCGTAACCCCCCCAATACATTATATAGTTTTTGCTACACCCAATAAGTAACAAAATACCTTCTCCAAAAGGGCAGTGACTTCGGTCACTGCCCTTTTACCTTGTTTACTTTAAGAAAAGAATATGTTAATATGATAGGAAACAATAAAACTCCGGTCGTCTGTATCGGAAGAAGGAGGCGAAAATGAAGAAGGTGTTATTGGGTTTCCTGCTTGTAATCGCTGCTTTGATAGGGATTGCAGTCTGGAAAGGAGAAGACATCATCAATGCGGTGTTCTATGACATGGATGCAACGATGGATCTTCCGGCTAATTTATATGAAGATGACAGCCTGCCTAAGGTAACCAGGAGTAAAGATGATACAGAAGAAGATGAGGATATATATCTGGCAGATGTGGAAGAGTATCTGTCACTTCGGGATGCCCCGAATGCAGATAGTGATGTGATTGCAGAAATTCAACCGCTTACAGAGATGGAACTGATCAGCGAAGCATCCTATCCCTATTTACTGGTATATGTGCCATCGGTAGACAAAGAGGGGTATGTACACAGGGATTATATTGTAAAAAAAGGAGACACTTTAAAAAGGGCAAAACCAGAGGAATAAAAGAGCAGCTCCTGACAGGACGATGAATCTTTGACATTAGAAAAATGTGAACACAAAAGGAGAAGAAAAGGAAATGGCAGCTTATAATTTGACATTGTTGACAGATTTATATGAACTGACAATGATGCAGGGATATTTTAAGAGTCAGAGCAAAGAAACTGTTGTATTTGATGTATTTTACAGAACAAACCCATCCGGAAGCGGCTATGCCATTACCTGCGGCTTGGAACAGGTAATTGACTATGTGAAAGGGCTTTCTTTCAGCTATGAGGATATTGATTATTTAAGAAGTCTGAATATTTTTGAAAATGACTTTTTGGATTACCTGGCAGGATTTCATTTTAGCGGAGATATTTATGCAATTCCGGAAGGTACTGTTGTATTTCCAAGAGAACCGCTTTTGAAGGTCATTGCTCCTATTATGGAGGCACAGCTTGTCGAAACAGCGATTTTGAATATTATTAACCACCAGAGCCTGATTGCAACAAAGGCTTCCAGAGTTTCTTACGCAGCAGGCGGCGGTGTTATGGAATTTGGACTGCGAAGAGCTCAGGGTCCGGATGCCGGTACCTATGGTGCAAGAGCTGCGGTGATTGGCGGATGTACCGGTACCTCCAATGTACTGACAGGTGCCATGTTTGGTGTTCCGGTTCAGGGTACCCATGCCCACAGCTGGGTCATGAGTTTCCCGGATGAATATACAGCGTTTAAGACCTATGCAAATATGTATCCGGATGCCTGCATTTTGCTGGTGGATACCTATGATACATTAAAACAGGGTGTTCCGAATGCAATCAGGGTATTTCAGGAGATGAAAGAAGAAGGGGTAAAATCAAAGCTTTTCGGAATTCGTCTGGACAGCGGTGACCTTGCTTATCTGTCCAAGAAAGCAAGAAAAATGCTGGATGACGCAGGATTTCCGGATGCGATTATTGCAGCTTCCAGTGATTTGGATGAATATCTGATTGACAGCTTGAGAACACAGGGTGCCCAGATTACTTCCTGGGGTGTTGGAACCAATCTGATTACTTCCGCAGATTGTCCTGCTTTCGGCGGCGTATATAAACTGGCTGCCGTTAAGAAAGAAGGAGAAGAAGAATTTACAGCGAAGATTAAGATTTCTGAAAATCCGGTTAAAATTACCAACCCTGGCAATAAGACCATTTTCAGAATTTATGATAAGGCGACAGGAAAGATCAGAGCTGATTTGATTTGCCTGGCAGGAGAAACATACGATGAGGAGAAAGATTTAAAGATCTTTGATCCGGAAGCAACCTGGAAGAAACTGACCTTAAAGGCAGGAACTTATACGTTAAGAGAACTGTTGGTTCCGGTATTTTTAAATGGCCAATGTGTCTATGATTCTCCGGCTACGATGGATATTAAGAAGTACTGTGAAGGAGAGCTGGCTACTTTGTGGGATGAGACAAGACGTCTTGTAAATCCACAGGAAGTTTACGTAGATTTGAGCAAACCGCTTTATGATCTGAAACAGGAATTGTTAAACGCAAGAGAAGAGGAATAGAAAGAGAAAAAAACGTCTGATGAAAAGACGTCTTACAGGAGAGGGACAGGCAAGATGGATAAGACAAACGGCAATCGAATCCGGTGGATTGATGCGGCCAGAGGACTGGCTATGTGTATGATCGTATTTGGACATGCAATCCCGGGAGGGATGGTCAAGCAGTTTTTCTATAGTTTCCATGTGCCTGTCTTTTTCTTTTTAAGCGGACTTCTTTTTCGAGGAGGAAGGGAAAAGAGTTTCTGGGATTTTCTGAAAAAAGAGTTTCGGGCAGTTCTTGTGCCCTATTATCTTGCCGCATTGATTTCGATTGGAATTTATCAATTGTTTGGAAAAATGGCACAGGCAAGCCTTCATGTTTCAGCCAAAAGGGGAAGTATTTTTTTGCAGCTTTTGGGCATGCTTTATGGGAACTGTAAGACCGGATATATGAAATGGAATCTGCCCCTTTGGTTTCTGCCCTGTCTCTTTGCCGTTTCTCTTCTGGGATGGGCTGTGGACAGGCTGCTGATTTTGCCTTCTTTTAAAAAAGAGGAAAAACAAAGATTTTTATGTTTCCTTGCTTTCATCATGGTGGGAACCGGTATCGTGCTGACTGATTTTTGCAGGATCAGACTGCTTCCTTTTGGCTTGGAAACAGGAATTCGGATGTTTCCCTTTTTTCTGTTGGGGATGATATTCCGCGAGGAAAAAGAAAGGCTTTTGGAGTACGGTCCTGGTATAAAAATAGTTGTCCTGCTGGTTACTTTTTTGATTTGCGTGTATGCTTCTTCCCAAAACAGGCTGGTTTTATATCACAAAGACCGATATGGAAAAGAAGGACTTTTTTTCCTGGGAGCAGTCAGCGGAATTATTTTCGTGATTTTTCTTGGAAAATTGTTAGAAGGTCAGACGTGGCTTTCTTATATCGGACAGCATACTCTGGTCATTTTGTTATTTCATAAATTCCCCATCTTGTTTTGTCAGGTGATTTTTTCTCCGATCGGGAAGCTCTTGAAAAGAAATCAAACCTTTGTCGGTGTCATGGTCAGTGGAATATCGATTTTATGTTGTTTGATGCTTCCGGTATTCAAAAAGAAATTTCTTGACAAGAGAAAAGGGTTGTAATATGATAAATAGGCAAAAACGAGGATAGAGACAGTAGAATTCGCGCAAAAGTCACAGCGAGTCCGGAAGAGTGGAAGCCGGATATGAGTAGGCGGATTTGAAGATCACTCTTGAGTTGCAGGCTGAACCCCGGGATATCTTTTACAGATGCAGATTAGAATGTCCAGGCAGTAAGCTATGCCGGCTGCCGCCGTTATCGGCTCGCATATGTCAGTATGTTAAATAGGTGGTATATAAAAATGAAGATACGCTTCATCCTGTTTACAGGGTGGAGCTTTTTCTATTTTATTCAATACAAAAAGGAGGAAAATACTGTGTATCAGAAAGTAGATACGGACTTGAATTTTGTAGACCGTGAAAAAAAGGTAGAAGAATTCTGGAAAGAAAATAAGATTTTTGAAAAAAGTATGGAATTAAGAGAAGGCTGCCCTTCTTACGTATTTTACGATGGACCGCCGACTGCCAATGGTAAACCTCATATCGGACATGTTTTGACTCGTGTCATCAAAGACATGATTCCAAGATTCCAGACGATGAAAGGAAATATGGTTCCAAGAAAAGCCGGATGGGACACCCATGGTCTTCCTGTTGAGCTGGAAGTGGAAAAACTTCTTGGACTGGATGGAAAAGAACAGATTGAAGAATACGGTCTGGTTCCATTTATCGATAAATGTAAGGAAAGTGTATGGAAATATAAAGGAATGTGGGAAGATTTCTCAGGAACTGTCGGATTCTGGGCAGATATGGATCATCCATATGTTACTTACCACGATGATTACATTGAATCTGAATGGTGGGCATTAAAACAGATCTGGGACAAAGGCCTGCTTTACAAAGGATTTAAGATCGTTCCTTATTGCCCTCGTTGTGGTACACCTCTTTCCGCGCAGGAAGTAGCACAGGGTTATAAGACTGTAAAAGAACGTTCCGCTGTGGTACGTTTTAAAGTGGTTGGAGAAGGTGCCTATCTTCTGGCATGGACCACAACTCCATGGACTCTGCCTTCTAACGTGGCACTTTGTGTCAATCCGGATGAAACTTACTGTAAAGTAAAAGCAGCAGACGGATATACCTACTATATGGCAGAAGCACTTTTAAATACCGTTCTTGGAAAACTGGCAAAAGAGGATGAGCCTGCATATGAAGTACTGGAAACATATACAGGAAAAGATCTGGAATATAAAGAATATGAACCATTGTTTACATGCACCGGTGAGGAAGCAAAAAAGCAGGGCAAAAAAGGTCATTATGTAGTCTGCGACAGCTATGTAACCATGAGTGATGGTACCGGTATCGTTCATATTGCTCCTGCCTTTGGTGAAGACGATAACCGGGTTGGAAGAGAATATAATCTTCCATTTGTACAATTTGTAGACGGCCATGGTAACATGAGCAAAGAAACACCATATGCAGGTGTATTTGTAAAGAAAGCAGATCCAATGGTTCTTACCGATCTGGATAAAGAAGGAAAATTATTCGACGCTCCAAAATTTGAGCATGAATATCCACATTGCTGGAGATGTGATACTCCGTTGATTTACTATGCAAGAGAATCCTGGTTTATTAAGATGACCGCTGTAAAAGATGACCTGATCCGCAATAACAATACCATTAACTGGATTCCGGAAAGCATTGGAAAAGGCCGTTTCGGCGATTGGTTAAAGAACGTACAGGATTGGGGTATTTCCAGAAACCGTTATTGGGGTACTCCTTTAAATGTATGGGAATGTGAATGTGGACATATGCACTGTGTAGGAAGCCGGGAAGAACTTTATGAATTAAGCGGAGACGAAAGAGCAAAGACCGTAGAGCTTCACCGCCCATACATTGACGAGATTACAATGAAATGTCCAATCTGTGGCAAAGAAATGCACCGGGTTCCGGAAGTAATCGATTGCTGGTTTGACTCCGGTTCCATGCCATTTGCACAGCATCATTACCCATTTGAAAACCAGAATCTGTTCGAGCAGCAGTTCCCGGCAGACTTTATTTCTGAAGCGGTTGACCAGACAAGAGGATGGTTCTATTCCCTTCTGGCAATTTCCACCCTGCTCTTTAACAAGGCTCCATATAAGAACGTAATTGTTCTGGGTCATGTGCAGGATGAGCATGGTCAGAAGATGAGTAAATCCAAAGGAAATGCGGTAGATCCGTTTGATGCACTGGAGAAATATGGTGCAGACGCAATCCGTTGGTATTTCTATGAAAACAGTGCACCTTGGCTTCCAAACCGTTTCCATGGCGGCGCTGTTGTAGAAGGACAGAGAAAATTCATGGGAACATTATGGAATACCTATGCATTCTTTGTTCTCTATGCAAATATTGATCAGTTTGATGCAACCAAATATACGTTAGATTATGATAAGTTATCTGTAATGGATAAATGGATGTTATCCAAACTGAATACATTGATCAAAACAGTAGATGATAATCTGTCTAATTATAAGATTCCTGAGACAGCAAGAGCATTGCAGGAATTTGTCGATGACATGAGCAACTGGTATGTCAGAAGAAGCAGAGCACGTTTCTGGGCAAAAGGAATGGAACAGGATACGATCAATGCATATATGACTCTTTACACCGCTTTGGTTACCGTTGCGAAAGTAGCAGCTCCGATGATTCCGTTTATGACAGAAGACATTTACAGAAACCTGGTTTGCAGTATTGACAGTTCTGCTCCGGAAAGCGTTCATCTTTGTGACTTCCCGACCGCAGAAGAGTTTATGATTGACAAAGATCTGGAAGAGAAGATGGATCTGGTGTTAAAGGTCGTTGTCCTTGGACGTGCTGCAAGAAACAGTGCAAATATCAAAAACAGACAGCCAATTGGAAAAATGTATGTAAAAGCAGCCTTTGAATTACCTGAGTTTTATAAAGAGATTATCGAAGATGAGCTGAATATTAAGGAAGTAGAATTTAAAGAAGATGTTTCTGATTTCAGTTCTTACTCTTTCAAACCACAGCTTAAGGTTTTGGGACCAAAATACGGCAAAAAACTGGGTCAGATTCGGAATGCTCTTACAAATCTGGACGGAAATGCAGCCAAGAATCAGCTCGATTCAGAAGGAATTTTGACAATTTCCTTAGAAGATGGTAATATTGACCTGACAGCAGAGGATTTACTAATCGATGTGAAACAGATGGAAGGTTACGAAACCGTTTCCGATAATGGAATTACAGTTGTAATTGATACCAATTTAAGTGAAGATTTAATCAGAGAAGGTTTTGTAAGAGAGATTATCAGCAAGATCCAGACCATGAGAAAAGAAGCTGATTTTAATGTAACAGATCATATCTGTGTTTATCAGCAGGGCAATGACAAGATTAAAGCAATTATGTCTGAACATATGGATACTGTAAAAGGAGAAGTAATGGCCGATGCGGTAGAATTGGATTGTTTAGATGGTTTTACAAAAGAATGGAACATTAACGGGGAACATGTAACCTTAGGTGTAAAGAAAGCAGAATAAAGAAGGACAGACCGACCTGGTCTGCCGGATGAGACCGTAACTGGTTTTCGCATCAGCATGTGTTGGGGGACAGGTACTGACCGAGAACTAGAAGGAGGATTTCAAATTGATTAAAAAAGAGGTTTTCGACAAAGAGCAGTTTAAAAAAGACGTAACCAAACGTGTGCGCCAATTATATCGTCGCGATTTGGAAGAAGCAACTCCGCAGATGATTTATTATGCTGTCGCTTATACAGTAAAAGATTTTATCATCGATCAGTGGATTGAAACCCATAAGATTTACCAGAAGAAAAAAGTCAAATTCGTATATTATCTTTCCATGGAGTTCCTGATGGGACGTGCCCTCGGTAATAATATGATTAACTTAACATTCTATGATGAAATCAAAAAAGCATTGGATGAACTTGGCCTCGATCTGAACCTGATTGAAGATCAGGAAAGAGATGCCGCTCTTGGAAATGGCGGTCTGGGACGACTGGCTGCATGTTTCCTGGACTCTCTGGCAACTCTTGGATATCCGGCTTACGGATGTGGAATCCGTTACCACTATGGAATGTTTAAGCAGGTAATTGAAAATGGATACCAGATTGAGAAACCGGATGACTGGTTAAAGAATGGAAATCCATTTGAAATCCGTCGTGATGAATATGCACAGGTTGTAAAGTTCGGCGGATATGTGGATGTAGTTAAAGACGAAAAAGGGAAACAGCATTTTGTACAGAAAAATTATCAGGCTGTTCGTGCCATCCCTTACGATATGCCAATTGTCGGATATGGAAACCATGTGGTAAATACACTGCGTATCTGGGATGCAGAAGCTGTTCAGACTTTTAAACTGGATGCATTTGACAAAGGTGAATATCAGAAAGCAGTGGATGAAGAGAATCTGGCAAGAAATATTACAGAAGTTCTGTACCCGAATGACAATCACTATGCAGGAAAAGAGCTTCGTTTAAAACAGCAGTATTTCTTTATTTCTGCATCTGTACAGCGTGCAATTGCAAAATTCAAAGAATTAGAAAGTGATATTCATAAACTTCCGGAGCTGGTTTGTTTTCAGCTGAATGATACTCATCCTACCGTTGCTGTTGCTGAGTTAATGAGAATTCTTGTTGACGAGGAAGGTCTGGAGTGGAATGAAGCATGGGCAATCACCTGTAAGACATGTGCTTATACCAACCATACAATCATGTCAGAAGCTTTGGAAAAATGGCCGGTAGAGTTATTCTCAAGACTGCTTCCTCGTGTTTACCAGATTGTCGAAGAGATCAACAGAAGATTTGTTGTGGAAATCCAGAACAGATATCCGAATGATCCTGGAAAAGTTGCCCGTATGGCAATTCTTTACGATGGTCAGGTAAGAATGGCTCATCTTGCAATTGCAGGAAGCTTTTCTGTCAATGGTGTTGCAAGACTTCATACAGAAATCCTGAAAGAAAGGGAATTAAAAGATTTCTATGAGATGATGCCGGATAAGTTCAATAATAAGACAAATGGTATTACTCAGAGACGTTTCCTTCTTCATGGCAATCCTCTTCTTGCAAGCTGGGTAACGGATAAGATCGGGGATGACTGGATTACCAACCTGCCTCATATGGAAAAATTAACAGCGTATGTGGACGATCCAAATTGTCAGCAGCAGTTTATGAATATCAAATATCAGAATAAGGTCCGTCTTGCAAAATACATCAAAGAACATAACGGAATTGATGTAGACCCGCGTTCTATTTTCGACGTTCAGGTAAAACGTCTTCACGAATACAAACGTCAGTTGATGAACATTCTTCACGTTATGTACTTGTATAATGAATTAAAAGAACATCCGGATATGGATATTGTACCTAGAACCTTTATCTTTGGTGCAAAGGCAGCTGCCGGATATTATACAGCGAAACTGACAATCAAACTGATCAATGCAGTAGCAGATCGTATTAATAATGATGCATCCATCAACGGGAAGATTAAAGTTGTCTTCATTGAAGACTATCGTGTATCCAACGCGGAGATTATTTTTGCGGCAGCAGATGTAAGCGAGCAGATTTCCACAGCTTCCAGAGAGGCTTCCGGTACAGGTAACATGAAGTTCATGTTAAATGGTGCACTGACTCTTGGAACCATGGATGGCGCTAATGTAGAGATCGTAGAAGAAGTTGGAGAAGAAAATGCCTTTATTTTTGGTATGAGTGCAGAAGAGGTTATGCGCTATGAAAGAGAAGGCGGATATAATCCAAAAGACATTTACAATGAGAATATGGCAGTCAGAAAAGTAATGACTCAGTTAGTAAATGGATATTATTCTCCAGACGATCCGGAACTGTTCCGCGGCCTGTACAATGCATTGATGGATAAAGACCAGTACTTTATTCTGAAAGATTTCGATTCTTACTGCGAAGCGCATAAGAGAGTTGATGCAGCATACAGAGATGAGAAGGCATGGGCACGTTCTGCAATGTTAAATACTGCAAAATGCGGTAAATTTACTTCTGACCGTACCATCGAACAGTATGCTCAGGAGATTTGGCATTTAAATAAAATTTCTGTAATCTAATTCTGGCATTTGTCAGACGAGATGGACAAATAAAAAGCGATTCCTGGTTTTAGAATCAGGCATCGCTTTTTTTATTACGTAGAAAATTACTCCGTATTTCCTATGTAATAAAAAAGTCCTCTGGACCGGAACGCGCTGCGGCGGAGCAGAAACACGTTGCCAGAGGCGGAGAATCCTGCAAAGAGGATTCTTAATAGACAGAATAACAAAAACGCTGGCTAATTCTGGTAATAATTTGTCCCTTATATCGTAAAAAATAAATTTTATCTATCATTTTAGATAAAAAGAAATGAAAATTCTGGTAAAATTCATGAAATAAATGACAAAAATATAATTTTTGTGCTATAATAAACAAAATTATAGGAGTAAAAAAATGTTCTGTTCGATTTAGTTTAGGAAGGATACAAGATGGAAAACACATTGGAAGAGATTGCGGATTCTTTGGAAAAGGGGCGCTGTAAGAGGGTAAAAGAGCTGGTCCATGTAGCAATAAAAGAAGGGGTAAGTCCCAGTCTGATTATGGAGAAGGGGCTATTAAAAGGTATGGAAAATGTGGGCCGCAGATTTAAGACCGAGATGGTAGAGACACCGGAGATTCTTAGTATTACAAGGGCTTTAAATGGCGGTATGGAAGCGTTAAAAGAGCTGGCTGAGAAAAATATCCAAGAGAAAATAGGGACGGCTTTGGTCGGAACAATCCGGGGAGATTTCCATGACATCGGAAAAAATCTGGTGAGGATTATGCTGGAAAGTAAGGGATTTCGTGTAGTTGACCTGGGGGTAGACGTTCCGGCTCATCGCTTTGTGGATGTGGCATTTACAGAGCGGGCTGATGTGGTGTGCTGCAGCGGTTTTTTGACGGATTCTCTTGTAGATATGCGCAGAATGGTAGAAGAGTTTGAAAACCGCGGATTAAGAGAGGAAGTATATATTATGGTAGGCGGTTCAGCATTGGATGAAGAGAAAGCAAAAAAACTGGGTGCTGACTGTTATACGGAAGATGCTTCCGCCTGTGGCGAAAAAGCATATGCTTACTGCAAAAAAAGAAAGAAACGTAAAAAATGACAGGTTATCTTTGTACAAAAGAGTAGATTTATGCAATTATAATGTGAAGAATTTGTAAACAATGGCAAAAAGGATTAGCAAAAGAACAAAATACTACTGGTTCAAAGAGTAGTTTCTTGATGCATCTTTTGCTATAATGAAAAAATAGATAAGGGAAGGATTAGAGCGTGGGAAAGACGAATATTCATATTAGCGATTTTGTAAATTTAGAAGAATTTCAGGAACTGCAGGATAACTGGACAAAGGCGACAGGAATTGCTTTTATTACAGTAGACTGTAATGGAAAGCCATTTACCAAGCAGAGCGGTTTTTCTGATTTTTGCAGAAGATTAAGGGAAAAAGACGAAGAGTATCGGGAGATGTGCTATTTCTGTGATGCTTGTGGCGGCAGACGGGCGAAGAGGAACGGAAAACCCTATGTCTATGTTTGTCATGCCGGCCTGGTGGATTTTGCCATCCCGATTATGATTGAGGGTCAGTATGTCGGAGCTATTCTTGCAGGACAGATTAATGCGGAAGACAAGGGCGATTTAAAGCCAATTACAGCGAAGAAGGTAGACTGGCAGAGTGATGAGGAACTTATGAGCCTTTATAAGAAGATTCCTAAGATTCCTCTGGAGAAGATTCTGGCGGTATCCAATACGATTTATGAAAGTTATAATTATGTAGCGGAGAAAGAATATTTTAATAAGATCGAAAATGAACTAAAAGAAAAGAAACTAAAGCTGATGAAGGAAGAGAAACTTCGGATTGAGATGGAGAAGTCTATCAAGGATATTGAACTGAAAGCTCTCCATTATCAGATTAATCCACACTTTCTTTTTAATGTATTGAACACGATTGGAAGATTGGCTTTTTTTGAAAATGCAAAGATGACGGAAGATGTTGTATATGCATTTTCTGATATGATGCGTTACGTATTAAAGAAGAGTACCAATCAGTTGGGACCGTTAAAGGATGAACTGGATCATGTAGGCAATTACTTAAAAATCCAGAAGATCCGTCTGGGAAGCAGGTTACAGTATACCGTTCAGGTTTCTGAGCAGTTTATGGATGTGAAAGTTCCTTTTATGTGTCTTCAGCCGATCGTGGAAAATTCCATTAAGTATGCAGTTGAGAATAAAGCTTCCGGAGGATCTATTTCTATAGAAGTTTACCAGGCTGAACAGGATTTGTGCATAGAGATTACGGATGACGGTGATGGTATTTCCAGACAGAGAATTCAGGAAATCCTGGACGGAGAAGCTTATAACAAGGGACATGAACATGCAGTAGGGCTCCATAATGTAGACTCCAGATTGAAGTTATTCTTTGGAAAAGAATATGGATTAAAGATTAAAAGTGCAGGTAAGCCGGGACTGGGAACTCAGGTAACCATACGAGTGCCTGTAGACAGTAAAGGCTTTGAAGTACAGTGATGAAATATCCAGGAGGTAAAGGATGTATAAGATACTGATTGTTGAGGACGAAGAACTGGAAAGAACGTCTCTTAAGATATTTCTGGAAGAAAACCTGTCGGATGTCAGAATTGTAGGAGAAGCCAAAAGTGGTTATGAGGCCATGGAATACATCAATCGGGAAGACATCAACTTAATGTTGGTGGACATTAATATTCCGGGAGCTGATGGACTGGAAGTAATCAAATATGCCAGAGAAAAGCTGGAACATGTTGTGATTATTGTAACCACAGCGTATAACGATTTTGATATTGCACATACGGCGATTAAGCTGAAAGTGGATGATTTTCTTTTGAAACCAATCCGGAAAGAGACCTTGATTGAGACCGTACAGGCTTATGAAGATGAGCTGAATTTCAAGGACAATCCAGGGCAGAGCAGTAAGCTTCTTGCAAAACTGGGAAATGAGATTCGCAGGTGTTCTTATAAGGCGTCCATTGATTTACTGCGGGAATACATAGACAGTGTTTACGAAGAATACAGCGATGTCAATACCATATCTAAGAAACTTCAGGAACTGGCCAAGATGATTTTGAAAATCAGTGAAGAACTTGGGGTAAATGACGGCAATGAATTAGTGGTTCAATCGGAGAAACTTAAAATCAAGTATCTCCTTTATAATAATAAACATGACGCTTACAACGAAGTTGTAAAGATGATCGATATCCTTTTTGACAAAGTAAATGTCAAGGGAAAAATCAGTGATGACGGCATGAAAGTAGTTATCGATTACATTGAGCGAAACATCAAGAAAGGAATCAGCCTGGAAGATGTGGCAAATCATGTAAATATCAGTACTTACTATCTGAGTAAGATTTTTAAGAAGGAGATGGGAGTGAATTTCATCACCTACATTACAGACCGGAAGATGGAACTGGCAAAAGAAATGCTGGTGACAACTGACGTGCCGGTTCTTAATATTGCCTTGGATTTGGCGTATAATGAAGCGAATTACTTTAGTAAGGCCTTCAAAAAGAAGACAGGATATACGCCATCTGAGTATAGAGAAAAATTCAGCAAAAGAAAGGAAAGTGAACATGAAACGGTTTAAGATCAAAACAGAAGTGTGTTTCAGCGAGAATGCCATTGACATGCTGCAAACCTTCAAAGATCAAAAGGCAGTTCTCATTACGGATGCCTTTATGAGGGATTCCGGTGTCGCAGACGTAATCACAAAAAAACTTTCCAACTGCACCGGTGTTGCTGTATTCAGCGATGTAGTACCAGATCCCCCAATGGATCTGATTGTAAAAGGAGTTCAGTTCTTAGATGAGAACGAAGCTGATATTATTGTAGCTTTAGGAGGCGGTTCTTCTATTGATGCTGCAAAAGCAATTGCGTTCATGGCTAAGAAGATTGACAAGAAGAAAGATTACTATCTTGTAGCAATTCCTACTACAAGCGGTACAGGATCTGAAGTAACTCAATTTGCAGTTATTACTGATTCTAACACAGGCACCAAGTATCCGTTAGTAAGTGAAGAGTTGATTCCGGATATGGCCATTCTGGATCCGGAACTGGTTAAGACGGCTCCACCGTTTATTACTGCTGATACTGGAATGGATGTAATTACCCATGCGATTGAGGCTTATGTTTCCGAAACAGCCAGTGACTGTTCGGACTGCCTTGCTGAGAAAGCCTGCGAACTTGCTTTTGAATATCTTCCAAAATGTTATCGGAATGGATATGATATTAAAGCCCGGGACAAAATGCACAGAGCTTCCTGTCTGGCCGGTATGGCATTTAACAGTGTAAACCTGGGTGTAAATCACGGTATTGCCCATGCGCTTGGAGCAATTTTCCATATTCCTCATGGAAGAGCAAATGCGCTGGTACTTCCTCATGTCATTGAGTTTAATGCAGACATGGCCAGAGATGCAGCAAAACATAGCTCTGATACCGCAAAAAAATATCAGAAACTGGCACGTGTGATCGGTCTTCCGGCACCAACACCTAAGGTTGGTATCCAGAACCTGATCAACGAAATCATCCATCTTTTGAAATATATGGACAGGCCTTTGTGTATTTCAGAGTGTGGTGTTGCTTTAGAAGATTTTGAAGCAGCTCGTCCGGAGATTGTCAGAAGAGCATTAAAGGATGCTTGTACGGTTGCAAATCCAAGACCGGTCAGTGCAGAAGATATTAATAAGATTTTGGACAAAATTGCAAAATAGTTTCCCGTATTATAGACATAATTTGGACACAATTTGCAGATTCAGGTCAAAAAAGGGAAAGAGCAAAAAAGGAAAGCAAAAAAGTATCATGATATAAGTGTAAAATTTATCTTTTTTGGTTTTTGGAGCTAAAAATTATATCCTAAAGCCAAGATATTTTGTTCAATATGCTATATAATGATACTATGAGTTAATTACCAAAGCCAGGGTGTCGAACAGACATCAGTGCAAGTAAAAGGAGGTCAATTATGCAAAAAGAAGCTTTAGGTATGATTGAAACCAAAGGTCTTGTTGGTGCTATTGAAGCAGCAGATGCTATGGTTAAATCAGCAAACGTATCTTTAGTTGGATACGAGAAAATCGGATCTGGTTTAGTAACCGTTATGGTAAGAGGTGACGTAGGAGCTGTTAAAGCTGCTGTTGATGCTGGTACTGTAGCAGCAGACAAAGTTGGAACAGTTGTTTCCAGCCACGTTATCCCAAGACCACACAGTGATGTAGAGAAGATTCTACCACAGGCTTAATTAAATCGATTAATGGAGGTAATATTCGATGAAAGATGAAATGATGAGCAAAATCATGGATGAAGTTATGAAGAAAATGGGCGGAGCTGAAACAGCTGAAGCTGATTGCGCTTGCGCTGAATACGTTTGCGGATTAACAGAGTATGTTGGAACAGCTATGGGACATACTATCGGTTTAGTTATCGCTAACCTGGACAACAGTGTTCAGGAATTATTAAAGATTGATCCAAAATACCGTTCCATCGGTATCATCAGTGACCGTGTTGGTGCTGGCCCACAGATCATGGCTTGTGATGAAGCTGTTAAAGCTACAAACACAGAAGTTGTTCTTGTTGAGTGCCCACGTGATACAGAAGGCGGCGCTGGACATGGATGTTTAATCATCTTTGGCGCAGAAGACGTTTCTGATGCAAGAAGAGCTGTAGAAGTTGCTCTGAAAGAAGTTGAGAGAACATTTGGTGATGTATACGGAAACTCCGCAGGACATCTTGAATTCCAGTACACAGCACGTGCAAGCTACTGCTGCAACAAAGCATTTGGCGCTCCAATTGGTAAAGCATTTGGTCTTACTGTAGGTGCTCCAGCTGGTATCGGTGTTGTTTTAGCAGATACAGCTTCCAAGACAGCTACTATTGATGCAATCTCCATCGCTACACCTGGTAATGGCGGAACAAGCTTCTCTAACGAGGTTAACTACTTCTTCTCCGGAGATTCAGGAGCAGTTAGACAGGCTATCATCGGTGCTAGAGAAGTTGGAAAACAGCTTCTTAAATCTTTGGCTCCAGATGAACCACTTGAATCCGCAACTGTACCTTATATCTAAGATACGAATTAGTTCATATATGTAATAGGAGAAGGTAATTCTTATACATATAAGCCTTGTAATAGCCGGTCGGTGAGAGGGCCAGGCTAACACAGAAATCAGAAGAATTAGAGAGGTGTTGAGACTGTGAGAAGTAAACGTTTTGAAGTATTAGATCAAAGACCTGTTAACCAGGATGGTTATGTAAAAGAGTGGCCAGAAGTTGGTTTGATTGCCATGAACAGCCCGTTCGATCCAACTCCTAGCATCAAAATTGAAAATGGCGTTGTAGTTGAGATGGATGGAAAATGCAGAGACGATTTCGATATGCTTGATACATTTATCGCTGACTACGCAATTGACTTAGCAAACGCTGAAGAAGCTATGGCTAAAGATTCTCTTGAAATCGCTCGTATGCTTTGTGATATCAACGTAACAAGAGATGAAGTTTTAAAATATACAGTAGCTATTACTCCTGCTAAATTAGTAGAAGTTGTTGGTAACTTATCCGTACTGGAAGCTATGATGGGTATCACAAAGATGCGTGCTCGTAAACAGCCAGCTAACCAGTGCCACGTTACAAACGTAAAAGATAACATGATCCAGATCGCAGCAGACGCAGCTGAAGCAGCTGTTCGTGGTTTCGCTGAGATGGAAACAACAGTAGGTATCGTTCGTTACGCTCCTTTCAACGCATTAGCAATCATGGTTGGTGCTAACGTAGGACGTCCAGGTATCTTAACACAGTGTGCTGTAGAAGAAGCTACAGAGCTTGACCTTGGTATGAGAGGTTACACAGCATACGCTGAGACAGTATCCGTATACGGAACAGAAGACGTATTCATGGATGGTGATGACACTCCATGGTCCAAAGCTTTCTTAGCTTCCTGCTACGCTTCCCGTGGTATCAAGATGAGATTTACATCTGGTACAGGTTCTGAAGTTCAGATGGGTATGGCAGAAGGAAAATCCATGCTTTACCTTGAAGCTAGATGTCTTGCTGTAACTCGTGGAGCTGGTGTTCAGGGTACACAGAACGGTTCCGTATCTTGTATCGGTGTTCCTGCAGCTGTTCCTGGCGGTATTCGTGCCGTTGCTTGTGAGAACTTAATCGCAGGTATGCTCGACCTTGAGAACGCTTCCTCTAATGACCAGACATTTACACATTCTGACCTTAGAAGAGTTGCTCGTTCTATTCCACAGTTCATTCCTGGAACTGACTACATCTGTTCCGGATATTCTGCAACTCCTAACTACGACAACATGTTCGCAGGATCCAACTGGGATGCAGAAGATTATGAAGATTGGTGTACAATCCAGCGTGACCTTAAAGTTGACGCAGGTTTACATCCAGCAAGTGAAGAAGAAGTTGTTGCAGCACGTAACAAAGCTGCAAGAGCTATCCAGGCTATTTTTGCTCAGCTTGGTCTTCCAGAAATTACAGACGAAGAAGTTGAAGCTGGTACATACGCTAACGGTTCCAAAGATATGCCGGATCGTAACGTAGTAGAAGACCTGAAAGCAGCAGAAGATATGCTTGCTCGTGGTGTTACAGGTATTGACTTCGTTAAAGCACTGTACAAAGGCGGATTTGAAGATGTTGCTAACTCCATCTTCCAGATTCAGAAAGCTAAAGTTGTTGGTGACTACTTACATACAGCTTCCATGCTTGACAGTGACTTCCACGTAATTAGTGCAGTTAACTCCTGCAACGATTACCATGGACCAATGACAGGATATCAGATCAGCCCAGAAAGATGGGAAAAGATCGCTAATATCCGTAAAGCTGTTGATCCAGCAACCCTGTAATTTAAAAGGAAGGTGAGAACAAATGGCAATTGATGAAAAATTATTAAAAAGTATTATCGCAGAAGTGCTTAAAGATATGAATGCAGCAGAAGCTCCAGCTCCTAAAGCTAGCGCAGCAGCTGATCTTGAACTTGTTGAGACAGGTGATGCTGAAAAAGGAACAAACCCTAACGAAGTAGTTCTTGGTGTTGCTCCAGCATTTGGTGTTAGCCAGACAACAAATATCCTTGGTGTACCTCATGGTCAGATCGTGAAAGAAATCATGGCTGGTATCGAGGAAGAAGGTGTTGCTTGTAGAGTTATCAAAGTTTACAGAACATCTGATGTATCCTTCGTTGCTCATGATGCAGCAGAACTTTCCGGATCCGGTGTAGGTATTGGTATTCAGTCCAAAGGTACAACCGTTATCCATCAGAAAGATTTACCACCTTTAAGTAACCTTGAGTTATTCCCACAGTGTCCATTGATCGATCTTGAGACATACAGACAGATCGGTAAGAACGCTGCTAAATATGCTAAAGGCGAATCTCCAAATCCAGTTCCTGTAAAGAACGACCAGATGGCTAGACCTAAATATCAGGCTCTTTCCGCAGTTCTTCACATTAAAGAAACTGAGCATGCCGATAGAGATAAAGCTCCTAAGGCTCTTAAAGTTACATTTAAATAAACGGAGGTGTCAATTTTGGATCAGGAATTATTAGTAAGACAGATTATGCAGGAAGTATTAAAAAATATGCAGGGTGCACAGGCAGCTCCAGCCGCTACAGTTACTGCAGCTGATTATCCTCTGGGCGAGAAAATGCCAGAGAAAATTAAATCCGCATCAGGCAAAACTCTTGATGAGTTAACATTAGATAAAGTTATCAGTGGCGAATTAACAGCAGCTGATTTCCGTATCACAAAAGAAACTCTTGAATTACAGGCTCAGGTTGCTGATTCTGTAGGAAGAAAAACATTCGGTATGAACTTAAGAAGAGCTGGTGAGCTTATTCCTGTACCAGATGCTCGTCTTCTTGAGATCTACAATGCATTAAGACCATACAGATCCACAAAAGCTGAATTATACGCTATTGGTGATGAATTAATCAATCAGTATGGCGCAACAGTTAGCGGAAACTTCGTTAAAGAAGCAGCTGACGTATACGAAAAGAGAGGAAGATTAAAAAAAGCGTAAGCTAGTTTAATCTCCACGGAGGTGCGACATCAATGAAGATTATAGCAGGTGTAGATATTGGTAATTCATCCACAGAGACAGCTCTTGCGAGAGTAGACGGTAAGAGCGTAGAATTCCTTGCAAGCGGAATCGTTCCAACAACAGGTATCAAAGGTACCAAACAGAATATTCATGGTGTGTTCCGTTCTCTGAAACAGGCTTTGGATAAAGTTGGAATGGATTACAGTGATCTGGATGAAGTTCGTGTCAACGAAGCAGCTCCCGTTATCGGTGATGTTGCGATGGAGACCATTACAGAAACCATTATTACAGAATCTACTATGATTGGACATAACCCTAACACCCCTGGCGGAATCGGCATTGGTGTTGGTGAGACGGCTTTAGTGGACAAGCTGCATGAAGTTCGTTCCGGTAAAGACGTGATCGTAGTTATTCCGTCCAATATTTCATTTGATTACGCAGCACAGCTCATCAATACATATAATAAAAGCGTTAATATCACAGGCGCCATCGTCCAAAAGGACGATGGTGTCTTGATTAACAACAGATTAGAGAAGAAAATACCTATCGTGGACGAGGTTGACTTAATTGACAAAGTACCAATTGGTATGCTTTGTGCAGTTGAAGTTGCCAATGTGGGCGGTGTGGTTGAAGTTCTTTCTAATCCATACGGTATCGCAACCCTGTTCAAACTTTCATCAGATGAGACAAAACAGGTAGTGCCTATCGCTAGAGCGTTGATTGGAAATCGATCCGCTGTCGTAATCAAAACACCAGAAGGAGACGTAAAAGAAAGACGTATTCCAGCTGGTTCTATTGAAATTATCAATCCAAAACGAAAAGTTCAGGTCGGTGTCGATGAAGGTGCTGCAAAGATTATGGATGCAGTGAATTCTGTACCGGTAATTGATGATGTCAAAGGTGAACCTGGAACAAATGCAGGCGGTATGCTTGAAAAAGTTCGCCAGGTTATGAGTAATTTGACAAATCAGCATCCAAAAGACATTAAGATTCAGGACTTATTAGCAGTTGATACCTTTAACCCACAGCAGGTAAAAGGTGGCCTGGCAAATGAATTTTCTCTGGAAAGTGCTGTTGGTATTGCAGCTATGGTAAAAGCTGACAGACTTCAGATGGAGATGATAGCAGAAGAGCTGACCAACCAACTGAAAGTTCCTGTAACTGTAGGTGGTGTAGAAGCGGATATGGCGATTCGTGGAGCTCTTACTACTCCGGGAACCAATAAACCGCTGGCTATTCTTGATATGGGAGCTGGTTCAACAGACGCTTCTATTATCAATTCTGAAGGAAAAATCAAATCCATTCATTTGGCTGGTGCCGGTAATATGGTAACCCTGTTAATTAAATCTGAACTTGGAATTGAAGATTTTGATACAGCAGAGGATATTAAGAAATATTCTCTTGCAAAAGTAGAAAGCTTGTTCCATATCAGACATGAAGATGGAACGGTACAGTTCTTTGAGAAACCTTTGGATCCAAAGGTATTTGCAAAGGTTGTTTTATTAAAAGAAGGTAATTTAATACCGATCGAAGGAATTCAATCTCTTGAAAAGATCAAGATGGTTCGTAATTCTGCTAAGAAAAAAGTATTTGTAACAAATGCGATTAGAGCCTTAGCTAAAGTTAGCCCAACCAACAACGTCCGCGACATTTCTTTCGTAGTATTAGTTGGTGGTTCTGCACTTGATTTTGAAGTGCCTCAGTTAGTAACTGACGCATTATCACAATATAATGTAGTAGCCGGAAGAGCTAATATCAGAGGAAGTGAAGGTCCTCGTAATGCCGTAGCAACCGGTCTTGTACTGGCAAGCACAGAAGAGGGTGAATAATATGGCAGAAGCAACAAATGCAACATATAAAGACAGACCTAGCATAAAGGTATATTATGATGCAAATACGGTGCAGCCTGAAAAATTAAAAAACCTTTTACTTGGCATTGAGGAAGAAGGAATTCCTTTTGATCTCGCCGGGATTTCAGAGAGTGACGTTTATGAAATCGGTTTCAAAGCCTGTAACGATTCACGTTTAGGAGTTGGAGTCGGAGTTTCTGAAAAGAAGTTGATTCTTCACTTTGAGAAACTCAAAAAGAAACGTCCTATTTTTGAAATAGGGTCTTTTGAAAAAGAAAATTACAGAATCTTAGGTTCTAATGCAGCCCGTTTAGTCAAAAAAATGCCTTTTAAGGAATTTTGTTAAAAAGAAACAGTGTATTGCATGGTACACTGTGGACATGGCAACTTAAGTTGCCATAGATTGAGATGTAAGGAGGTGTGAAAGTGTCTCGGAAAAGTATCGGACTGATCGAAACTATGGGTCTTTGCGCTGGAGTTACTGCAGCAGATGCAGCAGTAAAAAGTGCAAATGTAAAGTTAATTGGATATGAGTATTCCAAAGGTGACGGTATGTGTACAGTCAAGGTAGAAGGTGATGTAGGAGCTGTAAAAGCAGCTGTTGCAGCAGGTTCCAAAGCAGCTGAAGCTGTATGCGGAATTAAGAGTATTGATGTGATTGCACGTCCGGCAGCAGGAATCCTTCCAACATTGATTTATAATAAAGAAAATGTTGGCGGTGAATATCATTTAGCGACAGGAAAAAGACCGAAAGGTCAAAGTGCTGGCCCGGTTTTAGTAAAACGGTCCAAACCAGAAGAAAAAGCAGAGGTTGAAGCCCCGGTAGAAGAAGCCCCTGTTGTTGAGACACCGGAAGAAACACCTGTTGAAGAAAAAATAGAAGAAGCACCAGTGGAAGTAAAAACAGATGAGCCTGTTATCGAGGAACCTGTAAGTGAACCTGAGGCTGAAGCTCCTGTGAAAGAAGACCCTGTAGAGACAGAAGAACCGGAAGTGGAAGTAAAAGAAGAAGCTCCACAAGAGGAACCTGTCGCAGAGGTAATTGAAGAAGTAGCAGAACCGGAAGTAGAAGAAGCACCTGCAGAAGAAGAAACAGAGGCTCCAACTGATGCGAAGGCAGAAGAGAAAAAAGAGGCTGCTGACGACTCATTGGTTGTGAAAAGTACTTCAAGAGGTAAACGAGGTGGAAGGAAGCCGAGAGGCGGATCTCCAAAAAAAGGTAAAGAATAGAAACTCATAGGGAGGAAATTACAATGAACGAAGCATTAGGTATGATTGAAACTAAGGGCTTAGTTGGTGCAATTGAAGCAGCAGATGCTATGACAAAATCCGCTAATGTAAGATTAGTTGGATATGAAAAAATCGGATCTGGATTAGTAACTGTTATGGTTCGTGGTGATGTAGGAGCTACAAAAGCCGCTGTTGATGCTGGTGCAGTTGCTGCAGCAAAAGTTGGTGAATTAGTTTCTCAGCATGTCATTCCAAGACCTCATACAGACGTTGAGAAGATTTTACCTCAGGCAGCAGAATAATATTTGTTGCCAGTGAAAAATAAACATAAAGGGTGAAGATAAATGTGTGAATATAATGAAACTCTTTTAGAGTTCGGAGACCTTATTCGCGAAAAAACATTTAACCCTTTTGAAGGTGAGCTGAAAGTCGGAGTCGACTTAGGTACTGCAAACATTGTGTTGGCAGTTGTTGACTCCGAAAATCGGCCGATTGCCGGAGCAACCTATCCATCTACTGTAGTAAAAGATGGAATTGTGGTTGATTTTATAGGCGCTTCAAAGGCGGTTCGAGATATGAAAGCGGATCTGGAAGATATGTTGGGAGTAGAATTACGAACAGCAGCTACAGCAATTCCACCGGGAATTATTGAAGGTAATGTAAAAGTTATCTCCAATGTTGTGGAAGCTTCCAATTTTGAAGTGTCTACCGTAATTGATGAACCTACAGCCGCAGCTACTGTACTTGGTGTTACCGAAGGAGCTGTTGTGGACGTAGGTGGTGGTACTACAGGAATAAGCATACTCAAAGATGGTAAGGTAGTATTTACAGCAGATGAACCAACTGGTGGTACTCATATGAGTCTTGTACTGGCTGGTTATTATGGAACAACCTTTGAAGAAGCAGAAAAGATCAAAAAAGATCCGGAACGCGAATTTGAAGTTTTTCCGATTATAAAGCCGGTTGTTCAAAAAATGGCATCAATTGTCAGCCGATTTATTCAAGGATATGATGTAGACACAATCTATGTAGTAGGTGGTGCCTGCAGTTTTACAGATTTTGTAAAAGTCTTTGAGAAGGAAACAGGTATTAAGACAATCAAGCCAAAAGAACCATTGTTAGTAACTCCACTTGGAATTGCAATGAATAGTACCTTGTAAAATGGTGAACTGTAATGAGTAAAATGAGTTTTGAAGAAGCCTTCATTTCCGTAGTGTCCGATTATGTGGTTCAGGAAGTGGTAAAGAGATATTTAGATCGCAGTAAAAAAGCGTTGGTTTTATTTTCCGGAGCTTTAATTGGAATTCAGGAAGCTTATGATTGTCTGAATCAATTAAAGAGTGAAGGATGGTCTCTGACGGTGGCAATGAGCCAGAGTGCAAAAGAAATTATCTCAGAAAACACTATTCGTGAAAAGATCGGACCGGATGCAATTTATGCAGAAGGTAGCCCTGTAGATTACAGGAAACTGGTGGAAGAGTGCAATTATGTAATTATTCCTTGTCTGACCATCAATACCACAGCGAAAGTAGCAAATGGCATTAGTGATAATTTATTAACGAGAATTATTTCCCGTTCTATGATTGTTGGAAAGCCTATCGTTGCTGCAATTGATGGCTGTTGTCCTGATAACGCTGTGAGAGCGAAAATGGGCTTTCATGTGACAGAAGCTTACAAAGTACGTCTTCGTAAGAATCTGGAGGCATTAAGGGATTACGGAATTGTACTTACCTCATCAAAAAATTTAGCACAAAAAGTAAATCAAGTATTATCTGGCAGCTTTAGTTTTTCCAATACTCATATGACAAAGACTGAGGCAAAGGATGATCAGAAAAAAGTCAAAGCACAGCCTTTAGTAGGCGGTACGGTAAGACTTGATAAAAATGTAATCAGCAGAAATGATATTCTTCTGAATCGACAATATAAAACGATTATCGTTGGTAAGAGATCAAATGTGACTGCATTGGCACAGGATGAAGCTTACAAATACGGTATTCAGATTGTGAAAGAATAGAGTAGGTGAAGATATGTATTTAGCAAAAGTAGTTGGGACAGTGGTATCTACTTGTAAATCTCCAAGTTTAACAGGATCAAAGCTCTTAATTGTAGAAAAATTAAATGAAGATTTATCTTCCAAGCATACTACAGAAATTGCTGTAGATGCTGTTGGAGCTGGTGATGGCGAGATTGTAATTGTCTCCAGAGGTAGTTCTGCAAGATATACCTTCTCCGAAAAAGGTTCACCAATCGACGCTGCTATTGTGGGCATTGTCGATACGGTAGAAGTAGGATCCCGATAGGATGTGAAAATATGGCCAATATATATACAAAGACCGGAGACAAAGGTCAGACCGGGTTATATGGCGGATCAAGAGTCGAGAAAGACAGTCCGAAAGTGGAATGCTATGGAACACTGGATGAAGCAATATCAATGCTCGGATTAGCATACACAGAGACTGACACACCGGAAATCAAAGAATATATTAACCACATCCAAAAGCGTATGTTTCAGGCCGGAGCAGAAGTCGCCAGCGATGAGCGCGGCCTTGAGATGCTGAAGGATAAGATTAGTGAAGCAGATGTCAGGTATCTGGAAGATATCATTGACAAATGCACAGAGATTTGCGGACCGCAGAGGGAATTTGTTGTTCCAGGAGTGAATAAATCCTCTGCATCTTTGCATGTAGCAAGAACAATCGTCAGAAGATCTGAACGCCATTTAGTAGCCCTGGCAAAGGAAACCCCAGTAAGAGAGGTTTTAAGACAATTTATAAATCGTCTCTCCGATGCATGTTACGCAATGGCCAGATTGGAGGAGACATATATGCAGAGTAAAGATTTAGAAGCTTTAGTTGCAAGAGTTGTAAAGGAAGCTTTAGATTCTGAAGAAAAATGTAGTGAAACGCTGGATATGTCATTGGAATCTTTGAAAAAAATGGCAGAGTTTGCCGAAGAGAAAGCAAATGAAATCAATGTGCCGGTAGTATTCTCCGCAGTTGATGCAGGAGGTAATTTAGTATTACTGCACCGTATGGAAGATGCGCTCCTTGCTAGTATAAAGATTTCATGGGATAAAGCTTATACAGCGTGTACATTAAAAGCACCAACTTGTGCTTTAGCAGATTTAACCGTTCCTGGCGGCGGTTTATACGGTTTACAGAATCTATGCGATGGTCGTCTTGTTGTATTCGGAGGCGGTTATCCAATTATGAAAGATGGTAAAGTGATAGGGGCCATCGGAGTAAGTGGTGGAACTGCTGAGGAAGATATGGCAGTGGCAACCTATGCAATAGAAAAAATGCAAGGAGGAAAAGCATAAAATGGAATTTGACGTATCCTTAATTGAAAAAGTCGTTAAAAAAGTATTAGATGATGTAGAATTAGCTGCACAGCCATGTGAAGAATATACATACGGTATTTTCGATACAATGGATGAAGCTGTAGAAGCAGCAGCAAAAGCTCAGAAAGAGTATATGAATTTCTCTATGTCTGACAGACAGAGATTCGTAGAAGGAATCAGAGAAGTTGTTTGCAAGAAAGAAAACAATGAACTGATGTCCAAGATGGCTGTTGAAGAGTCCGGTATGGGCGGCTATGAATACAAATTAATTAAAAACAGATTAGCTGCTATGAAATCTCCAGGTATTGAAGATTTAGTAACAGAAGCTATGAGTGGAGATGACGGATTGACATTAGTTGAATATTGTCCATTTGGTGTAATCGGCGCAATTTGCCCGACAACAAACCCAACAGAGACAATTATCTGTAACTCCATCGGAATGCTGGCAGGCGGAAATACTGTAGTATTCAGCCCACATCCACGTGCAAAAAATGTATCCCTTCTGACTATTAAGATGATCAACAAGAAACTGGAAGAATTAGGCGCTCCAAATAACCTGATTGTTACAGTTGCTGAGCCATCTATTGAAAATACAAATGCAATGATGAATCATCCAAAGGTTAGAATGCTGGTAGCTACAGGTGGTCCTGGAATCGTAAAAGCTGTTATGTCTACAGGTAAGAAAGCAATCGGAGCCGGTGCCGGTAACCCTCCAGTTGTTGTTGATGAAACAGCTGATATCGAAAAAGCTGCTCAGGATATCATCAATGGATGTTCTTTTGATAACAACCTGCCATGTATCGCTGAGAAAGAATGTATCGCAGTAGATCAGATCGTTGATTACTTAATGTTCAACATGAAAAACTGTGGTGGATACGAATTAAAGGATCCAGAATTAATTAATAAATTAGCTGAACTGGTAATGAAACCAAAGAAAAACTCTGCAGAGTTTTCACCTAACGTAGACTTTGTTGGAAAAGATGCTCCATACATTCTTGACAAACTTGGAATTAAAGTTGGAAAAGATGTTAAGGTTATTATCTTTGAAGCTCCGGAAGATTCTCCATTCGTCGTTACAGAGCTTATGATGCCTATTTTACCAATCGTTCGTGTACCTAACGTAGATTACGCTATTGACTTAGCAGTTAAGGTTGAACATGGTAACAGACATACAGCTATGATGCATTCCAAGAATGTTGATAAGCTTACAAAGATGGCAAAAGACATTGAAACAACTATTTTCGTAAAGAACGCTCCTTCTTATGCTGGTATCGGTGTTGGCGGCGAAGGTCATACAACATTTACAATTGCAGGACCTACAGGTGAAGGTTTAACATCTGCTAGATCCTTCTGCCGTAAGAGAAGATGTGTACTGTCAAATGGTTTCCATATCAGAATGAAATAAGAGGTGAGCTAAATGGAGAAAAACCTGATTGATATAATTGCCAATTCCGGTATTGTTGGTGCCGGTGGTGCTGGTTTTCCTACCCATGTAAAGCTGAACGCTCAAGCGGAATACGTAATTATCAATGGTGCAGAATGTGAACCTTTACTTCGAGTAGATCAGCAGTTAATGGACGTTGAGGCAAAGAAGATTTGTGATGCACTTGCCCTTGTGAAAGAGCAGGTTGGTGCCAAATATGCTGTAATTGCTTTAAAGGGTCATTATCATGCAGCAATTGAAACATTGAAAAAAATTGTTCCTGGATATGAAGGCATGAGCCTTCATATCCTTGGAAATTTCTATCCTGCTGGTGACGAGCAGATCATTGTATATGAAGTGACCGGAAGAATCGTACCAGAAGGTGGTATTCCATTAAAATGCGGAGTTATTGTTTCTAACGTAGAGACAATGCTTAATATCTACAATGCTTACTATGAAGACAAACCTGTAACAGACTCTTATGTAACAATTACAGGTGAAGTAAAAAATAGAATTACTGTTAAATTACCAATTGGTATTAGTGTAAAAGAAGCATTGGATTTAGCTGGTGGTGTAACAGTTGATGGTGATTATGTTGTAATAAACGGCGGACCTATGATGGGTAAACATGTAAGTCCGGATTCAAGAATTACAAAAACAACCAAAGGATTAATTGTTCTTCCTGCAAGTCATCCGTTGATTCGGGATGTACAGATGGATGTATCAAAGATGCTGAGACAGGCAAAAACAGCTTGTATGCATTGTGCTCTTTGTACGGAAGTATGTCCTCGTCATTTAATTGGACATAGAATTCAGCCTAACAAAACAATTCGTTATGCAAGTTATGGAAGCATGTGTGATAATAAAACATCACCTATGATTGCATTCCTTTGTTGCGAATGCCGTTTGTGCCAGTATGCTTGTGAGATGAATCTCCAGCCATGGAAGATTAATCATGAGTTAAAAGGCGTTATGGCAAAAAATGGAATTCGGAACACATTAAACAATGCTCCGGATAAGGCTGATCCTTCTAGAGAATCAAAGAGATATCCAATCTCTAAATTGATTAATCAGCTTGGTTTGAAGAAGTATAATCTTCCAGCTCCACTTACCGAGGTTAATGTTAAATTTACAAGTGTAACAATTCCTTTGGGACAGCATATAGGTGCTCCTGCAGTTCCTTGTGTAAATGTTGGTGATAGCGTAGAAAAAGGTGACGTAATCGCTAAACCTGCAGAAGGTAAATTGGGTGCTTGTATCCATGCTAGTATCTCCGGTACTGTTAAGGAGATTGCTAATAATAGCGTTACAATTGCGTAGGAGTCCTGTGAAGGATGATATGTTCCCTTGTTAAATTTTATTATCAGGCTTAAAAAAGCCAACATATTTTAAGGATGGTGTTACACAGTGAAAAAATCAATTGGATTTGTAGAAGTAAAAAGCATACCTGTGGGCATCCAGACAGCAGATGAAATGCTCAAAGCAGGTAACATCGAAATCGTACTTGCTACTCCAATTTGCCCTGGTAAATATGTAATTATTGTAAGCGGACAGGTTGGTCCTGTAAAAGCCGCTATGGCAAAAGCTGAGATGATTGCAGGAATTTATCTGATTGAGAATTATCATATTGATAATATCAATCCAAAAGTATTACCAGCTATTTCAGGAGTAACAGAGATTGGCGATGTGAAAGCAATCGGTACAATCGAGACAATTTCCGCATTAACTTCTGTTATTGCAGGCGATATTGCAGTAAAGGCCGCTAAAGTTGATATTGTAGATATCAGAATTGCAAGAGGTTTAGGTGGAAAAGGCTTCCTGGTTATTACCGGTGAAGTATCTTCTGTTAAATCTGCTATTCAGGCATGTCTTAATAAAATGAGTGAAGAAGGCGTTATTACAAGCACATCTGTAATCGCTTCTCCTCACAAGGATTTAATTCCTCATATTTTAGGATAATCAGAATTAATGTGATCCCAGAATTGTATGCCTTTGCATTCAATTCTGGGATTTTTGCATTTATGAGTTATAATAAAAAAGTAAATTCAGTTTATTATACGCAATGATTTATGAAATAAGAATCGATCAGATAGAATATATGGAGTGAGAAAAAATGAAAAGAAAAAATAATTTATATGCTTGCAATGTTTATAATGTTTTTAGGCTTTTCTACCTTGCAGACAAATGCAGCAACAATCACAAATGCAAGTAATTTGAACATGCCAAAAGCAAACTATACCGGAACATTTACAGAGAATAATAATAGCGCCAGATATTATAAATTTACAGTGACAACACCTGGATGTATGAAGGTAGATTTAGTGGCTGACTTTTATCAAAGAATTTTGTTGTTATCTTCAACTGGAGATGAAATATATCATACCAGAATCAGCAAAAGCTATAGTACTGGTATTGCTTCTGTAAATAAAGATATAAATTTAGAAGCAGGAAGCTATTATATTATGATTGAAGCAAGAAATTCTGGTGAATATGGTTTATATAATTTGTCATTAAAATATAGTACTTTTGCGCCAGCAAAACCGAGCGCACCATATGTTGTTTCTTATGGAAATACAGCAGTAAAATTGTCCTGGTATAAAGTTACAGATGCTGTAGGGTATACGATTTACCAGAAAAAAGGCTCAACTTATAAAGCAATTAAAAATACAACAGCAACGACAGCAACAATTAAAGGTTTAAAGACAGGAACAGCATATGCATTTCGTATTAGAGCATATGTAGTAGTAAATAATAAGAAAAACTATTCACCATATTCTGATACCTGCTTTACCGCTACAAAACCGGCAAAGAATAAAATTACTTCCATTACGAAGATTTCAAAGAAAAAATCCGGAAGTGGATATTATCTAAGAGCAAAAATAAAATGGAGTAAATCTTCAGGAGCAAATCGATATAAAGTTTACTATAAAGTTTCTGGATCATCTTATAAATCATTATTAGGAACTTATAAAGGAACAAGTACAACGATTCAACAATATCGATCTAAATACAGTACAGGAAAAAGAAAATATACATTTTATGTAGTTCCTGTTAAATATTATAATGGAAAGTATTATGAAGGTGCCATGTCCAGTGGAAAGACCTATACATTTAAATAAAAAATAGAAAAAAGACTCTGTTAAATCAAAAAAATTATATTTAACAGAGTCTTTTTTTATTTTTTACAATGATATTACACCAAACGTGTTTAAAATAGAACTAATTAAAATTGCAAGTAAAAACAGAGGAGCAATGTATTTGATAATTATAATATAAAGTTTTTTCCGTTTAAAAGAACCAGAGTTTTCTACTTCGTCAATCACTAGTTTAGGACCAACAATATGACCTACAACAAAGCAAGTGAAAAGAGCAACAATAGGCATCAGAAGACTGTTGCTGATAAAATCGAAAAAGTCCAGGATGCTCAATCCAAGAAGCTGTATTCCGGATAATAATCCATAACCTAAAGAGGAAGGAATAGCCATAATCAAAGATATCACAAATACAAGAATACATACAGTAATTCGAGAGAATCCTGTTTTTTCTTTTATAATAGAAACAATAGTTTCCATTAAAGAAATGGAAGATGTTAAAGCAGCAAAGAATACAAGGAAAAAGAAGGCGCCACCTAGAATACCACCCATCTTCATATTTGCAAATACCTTTGGCAGCGTAATAAACATTAAACCAGCACCGGAATTTAATGCAGACTCATCGCCTCCTGAAAAAGCAAAAACAGCTGGAATAATAATTAATCCGGAGATAAAGGCAATTCCGGTATCAAATATTTCGATTTGAGTCACTGAAGATTCCAAATCATCTTCTTTTTTCATATATGATCCGTAAGTAATCATAATTCCCATTGCAAGAGACATGGAATAAAATAATTGACCAAGTGCAGCCAATATTGCATTCAAGGAAATCTTGCTAAAATCTGGTTTTAAATAATAAATGACACCATTCATAGCACCGGGAATAGTCATAACATAAATTGCAATCCCAATTGAAAGAATAACAAGAAATGGCATTAAAATTTTGCTGAATTTTTCCACTCCTTTTTCCACACCCATTGCTACAATAACAGAAGTAAGAGCAATAAAAATCAAGAGAAAAAGAAGAGGCTGTGAGGTGCCCGAAATAAAATTTGTAAAATAACTATCGCCAGCAGCAGGTTTTGCCATGCCGCTTAAATATACTGTCAGATATTTGACAACCCATCCCCCAATGACGCAATAGTAAGGAAAGATGATAATAGGAACAAGGGCACTAAGATAACCGATAAAGGTAAAACGTTTATCCAATGCATGATAAGCATTCACAGCGCTCATTCCGGTTTTCCTTCCGATAGCGATTTCTGTTAACATAAGGGTAAAGCCAAAACTAATTGCGACAATTAGATAGATAAATAGAAAAGTGCCGCCTCCGTATTTGGCTGCAAGATAAGGAAAACGCCATAGGTTTCCTAATCCAACAGCAGAACCGGCAGCAGCCAGGACAAAGCCCAGCTTACTTGTAAAACTTGTTTTTTCCTGCATAAAAACCTCCTTATTGAAAGAACTTTATCAAATAAGTATATCTTTTTCATTATACACTATTTATAAAATAAAGTTAATATAAAATTGAAGAAAAAATCGAGAAAATATCAAATATTAAAACTTTAGCAAGATAAATTGGTAACGCTTAAAAACAATAAAGTGAAATGGCAGATAAAATATAAAAATGAGTGTATTGTAGATATTTTTAGTTTTTTTAAAAAAAGGGTTGACAGAACAAAAATCCAATGATAATATATAACACGTTGTCGTCGGAAACAGATGAGACTGAAAACAAAGCGAAAACAAAGATGAAAAAAGTTGTTGACAAG
>JALEPU010000177.1 GCA_022766905.1 Lachnospiraceae bacterium | reverse complement strand
TATCTCCCAGCTCTTCCTTTAAAATCCGATAAGAGCGTCCGCCTGTACAATGGCCTGTATAGACTTCCTGGATACCGGTATCTTTAATCTTTTGGGCCAGTTCCCGGACCTTTTCTTCCGGTTTTCCAAAAATATGGAATCCTCCAATCAAGGCGTAAATTCTTTTGTCCGGATAGGTCTTTTTGATTTCGTTAATAATGTTATCTGCCCCGCCATGGGAACAGCTGTTGAATATAACAAGTCCTTTTTCTGTTTCAAAAACCAGACTCTGCTCGTGAGAAAAATCATCAGCTTTCCAGCCTTTTTTCGTCCATACGTACATATGGTTCTCCCGGCCGATCTGGTCAAGTCCGGCTGTTTTATGGGGAATCAAAGTAACGCCTGGACAAAGTGTAAAATCATTCTCAACGAACACGATCCTTTCTTCTTCTGCTTTTAAAATTCCTTTTGGTAATCCTATATATTTATGGAAAATCCATTTTTTTGTGTAACAGTTTTCCTGACTTCCTTTTCGGAGATAGAAATCTGCTTTTTCATTGCATTGAAAAAATGCGTTCATTCCGTATGAATGGTCATAATGGGCATGGGACAGCACAGCATAATCTACATTTTCCACTTTCTTTCCAAGCTTTTCTCCATTTTGAATGAACCGATCGGATGCCCCGGTGTCTAAAAGAATGTTTCTTCCATCATACTCAATATAAATGCTCAGACCCCATTCTCCACAGAGTTCTTCCTTCGAAATATTGTCCACCAATACAGTCGCCCGCATAAAAATGTCCTCCTCTTCATTCAGGTTTCTGTTATGTATCCCGTTACTGTGTTTCCGCTTTATGAATTCAGTTTTGGAACCAAAATTGACAAGATTCCTACTACCAGTAAGATTGGCAGGGCTATTTTCACCAGTCCGATTACCACAAGTCCGACTAACAGAATTGGTAAAAGTACAATCGTACATACTATTTTGGAAATTCCCCATGCTGCTTTTATGGCAAAAACAAGTAATTTTCCAAAAACCAGTAACATCAAAATGGTAAATAATAAAGTTAACATATATGATTCCTCCTATTCGTTTTCTTCCGGTTTTGTCTTACGCTCTTCTTTCAGTTTCTCCCGGTCTTTTTTCAGATAGGAATCCAGTGCTATTCCTATACACATACCAATGCACATGCCAAGACTCATACCGACACCTATTTTATCGGCAGCCGATCCGAGAGACATACCGATGCTCAAGCCGAACAGCATATAAATGCTCATCCAGTTTGTCAATGGCTGCTCCGCCACAAACCTTGGGCCTTCTTTTCCCTCTCTGTCAAAAACAAAACCCAGTTTTTCCAGAACCCTCTGAGACGCTTTATTCTCCGGTTCTGTTTCTGCTTCTATAAAAACCACATCTTTTTGTCGAAAGGCCCAGTCCATCAAAGCTCCTACAGCCTCTGTTGTGTAACCGTTTCCTTCATACTCTTCTCGAATTCCATATCCAATCTCAACAGAATGCTCTTTTGTCGAACCTTTAAATCCTAATTCTCCCAGTGAAATTCCTTCCTTTTTCAGTGTCATCTTCCATGGAGCATACCAGATACGATCCTCTTCATTCTCCATGCAGCCTAGCAACATTTCCTCATATGCTGCCTTCATTTCTTCCTTTGATTCTACCTTAATAGCATGTTGTATTCCTTCATTTGTCATAGGCTGTATGATCAACCTTTTTGTTTTTATGACAGGTTCCTTTTTTCCCATTTCCCTCTCCTCCATATAACACCCTGCTGCTTTTCCTGATCAAAGATGTACTTTCATGATACCTCTATTATAAACGATTGGTTATATGTCAGATAGGACAATCGTTGAGGTAAATGTGTCAATTTTAAAGATTTTATTCATTCTATGAATTGCCCGACAAATGAGCCTGCCGTCCATTTGTCCCTTGACTCATTATATTCTTTTTTCTGAAATGGAACAATATAAATTGTCAAAGTGTAAGAAAACAGAAAGGAGTTGTTACAAAACATGACGAAATTATTCAGATTGCACTACCGGAGCACAGCTCTTTCGGCATTTATAGATGAAAAGATGATGTTGCAAAGGAAGACGTCATATCTTTGTCCAAATACAGCCCATAATATGATTGCACATTTTTCGTTGAATTTAAAAAGGCATCATCTGGCATATGTGACTGTCTGTTGCGTTGTTTGAGGAGCAGATACTTGATGAAGTATCTGATACGAGTTTCAAAACAGACAGTGAATAAACATGTCAGATGATGCCTTTTCATAAATTCCGAAAAATTTGCTTCATATTATGGGCTGTATTTGTGACTTGATTGATCATCTTATTTTGCAACACCATCATTTTTATTTTATATGTTCTCCCAGCGGCTTTTTTGGCTGCTGCAAATGTCATTCCACCGGCATTGTCCGCAAATCTTACGTCGCAATCCTGGTTTAAGAATCTTTTTTTCCACCATTCCAACAAATTCCAGAAAATCAAGTTCTGTTCCTTCTGTAATTCCACAAAAATCCAATACTTTTCTATCGTATTCCTTCGAATTTCCATAAGAGGTACAGACCTGATCCTGATGATTGGGACAGGCAGCACAGATTGCATCTGTCTGGACAACCAGCTTAACAGGAACATTATGTTCCAGTAAATTCAACATCTTCCCCATATGGGACGAAAATCCTTCGCTATACCCTTTGCCTACAAAATAAGCCAGGCACATTCCATGATGAGGTCTTAATAAAATGGGTTTTTCCATATCAATCCTGTAAAGAGACGTAGGTGCGAATTCTCCTGGATAACAAAAATGCCAGAGCAATCTTTACCAGATCCGGAATGATGAAAGGAATGACGCACCAGCCTAAAACGGTTCCCAGTCCCACAGCACCTGTTTGCCTTGCATACACGATCATGAACCAGATTGTTCCAAGAGCATAGCACACAATCAGTCCAATTAACATGGAAATAATCTGCACGACCGGTTTTTTGCCCCAGATTTTTTCAATTCCCCACATCACAAGGGCAGAGAACAAAAATCCTACAATATATCCTCCCGTGCTGCTTAAAATGACTCCGATTCCACCGCTGAATCCTGCAAATACAGGAACACCGATTGCTCCTAAAAGAATATAAATCAATACAGACAATGTTCCTCTTTTGCCACCCAGAACGCCTACGGCCATAAATACACCAAATGTCTGTAAGGTAAATGGCACTGTCATTGGGATGGAAATCCAGGAACAGATTGCCATCAGAACTGCAAAAATTCCAATATATGCCATATCATACGCTTTTGTCTTATTTCTAGTTGCTTCCATAGAACTCATC
Organism: Lachnospiraceae bacterium; assembly: GCA_022766905.1. Classification (GTDB taxonomy): domain Bacteria; phylum Bacillota; class Clostridia; order Lachnospirales; family Lachnospiraceae; genus SIG292. Next base: position 29,841 of record JALEPU010000177.1, on the reverse strand, counting down.
CTATTTCCTCCTCATTGATATAATACTTTAATGTACTGTATCAAGATAACACATGGTTCTATATTTGTCAACTTATAATTACAATTTAGTTTACAATAAACCGCCTATGCGTTTCACTCGGTTTGCTCTTTCAGAAAACCGATTACTTCTTTTAAATTGTCTGCTTCTCCAAAAAGGCCGGATTTTAATTCCTCCGGAACAGGGGTTAAATCAGGTACCATAATGGTTTTGCAACCAGCACGGATTGCAGATAAGGCACCATTGGGTGAATCTTCTATGGCAATACAGTTTTCCGGTTCTTCCCCAATTACTTTACACACTTCCAAATAGATATCCGGCATCGGTTTTCCATGAGGTACCTGCTGAGCGGATACGACATAATCAAAATAGTCTCTTAATTTTAGTTCTCTTAACCATTTTTTTGTATTGACTGGATTTGACGCTGTTGCTACAGCGCACTTATATCCTTTTTCTTTCAACCAGCAAAGAAGCTCCTCTGCTCCTTCTTTTTTCTCAATCGGATGAGCGTTCACCATTTCATCCATCAGTCTCTGCTTGAATCTTCTGACTTTTTCAAAATCATATTCTTTTCCATATAGTTCCTGTAGCATAAGCTCTGCATATTCTGCTGCCAAACTGCGCATCCTAAGTCCTGTCTCCATAGACATAGGATAGCCATATTCTTTTGAGGCCTGTCTCCAGCAGGCTGTGTGAAGCTTTTCTGTGTCAATTAACGTTCCATCCATGTCAAAAATAACTGCGTGTATCATTGTCTTTTGTCCTTCCATCAAAATTTGCTTTTTTTGTAAATAATTATTAAATTTCCATTAACAATTCCTTTTTACCTTGACTTCAAGATTTATTAATGCTATACTTTCGATAGTGTTTTGAGTGTAAATTGATTCGCATATCTTGTAAGTCATCACCCTGGATACTTACAATGATATGTGTTTTTTTGTCTTCGGATAGTTTTTGTTCTGAGCACAACATTATCCTCTCAATACTAAGCTAACAATTTATTTTTTTTATTTTAAGGAGGTATCTTTTATGAACAAAGGTACAGTAAAGTGGTTTAACTCTACAAAAGGATTCGGATTCATTACCAATGAAGCCGATGGCAAAGATGTATTCGTGCATTTCACAGGAATTGCAGGTACCGGTTACAAAACATTAGAGGATGGTCAGAACGTAACATTCGATATGGAAGAAGGCAACAGAGGAATGCAGGCAGTCAACGTTGTTGTCTGCTAGTTCAGGTATAACCATGAAAGAAAGGCTGTAGGGATTATCTCCTTACAGCCTTTTTTGCTGCTTTTACAACGAAAGCTGCCGGGCGGGGCAAAAGTGTCATCTCCGGAACACTCTGTTCTTCCTCCTGCAAAACACTTTCTTCGTATACTTTTTCCACATGTTCGGAGAAAATCTGCTTTGACAATTTTCCAGAGGACAATCTGGCTCTGGATGACATCAATTTCAGATTTTCATCACTGGCAAAAATCTCATTAATATCCTTACAAAAATCCTGTACATCTTCATACTGATATCCGTTGTATCCGTCTTCGATTACACCGGCAATACAGGCATCTTTTTTACAAACACAAGGAAGTCCACTGGCCAGCGCTTCGGCATAGGTTAGTCCCTGAGTCTCGCTGGTGGAGCTGCAAACAAAAATATCTCCTAAATGATAATAGACAGCCACCTGGTTCTTTGGAACCATCCCCGTAAAATAGACCCGCTCCGTTAATTCTAATTCTGACACTTCCTCTTCTACATGTTTACGATAAGGGCCATCACCGACCAAGACCAAAATCACGTCTTCTCTGTTCAGTGCTTTATAAAAACGAAGGAGTTCTGAAATATTCTTCTCCTGAGCAATTCTTCCTACAAAGAGAAGAATCTTCTTATCTAAAGGCAAGCCCAGATCCTCTTTATGCTGTCTCTTCTCTTCTTCTGACATACTCCAGTTAAAATTGCTTGTGTCAATTCCTGTCGGTATGGTGTAAATCTCTCTTTCTACCCCATAGCGCTCCAGTAAATCTTTTACCTTCTTTGTTGGTGCAATCACTGCCTGGGTATTATTCAGCAATTTCTTTGAATAGAGTTTTACAATCTTCTTACCCAGTTTCCGCTTTATGAACATATACTGATAATCTTCGTAAATGGTATGATAGGTATGGACAATCGGTGCCCCGGTCTTCTTCGCGATATGACGGGCAAATAGAAAACTGGAAAATTCACACTGTGAATGAATGATATCCGGCTTCCATTTGACTAATTCTTTTACATAACGGCTTCTTATAAAAAATGCAACCCTTGCCTGAGGATAGATCATTCTCACATCCCAGGAAGATATATAATAAACATCATCTTTTTTATAGGAATAATGATTCGGGGATACGGTTAAAATCTTTACATCATGTCCGGCCTTCTGAAGTTCTTCTTTCAGGTTCAGAACCGATACAACCACTCCGTTTACCACAGGTTCATACCAGTCAGTTGTTATCAAAACTTTCATTCCTAATCACCTGTTCTCCTTTCCGTTGTTTCTATTTTATAGTGAAACGAAAAAAGAATCAAGGTATTTCTTTGAATCAATTCTTACGATTCCCTGTAAAACAACATACAAAAAGCTGCAGAAATGCATTTCTGCAGCAATTTGTATACTGAACTTTCTCTATGATTAACTAAGGAAGTTTATCACTCATATTATTTTCTTGGCTTTCTAGCCGGAGCACTGTGAATGGAACAGCCCAGTCCTGCTTCCACTGCCTCTGTAATTCCTTCTGCATAGGTTGGATGAGGACGGATAATGGAAGCCATATCTTCTAAAGTCATCTTTTTCTCGATGGCAAGACTAAATTCACTGATCATATCAGTTGCTCTTGCACACATCATGTTTGCACCGATAATTCTATGACTTTCTTCTTCAAAAAGAACCTTAATAAAACTTCTTTCTTCTCTGGAAATCAGCGATTTTCCATTGGCACTCATAAGGAATTTGCTTTCTTTTGCTGCAATTCCCGCTTCTTTTGCCTGATCTGCAGTCATACCAACTGCTGCAATTTCAGGACTTGTATAGATACAGGATGGTACCAGAGAAAGATCCAGCTCGCTTTCCACTCCAAACATATGGCATACTGTACTGATACCCTGTGCGGAAGCAACATGGGCAAGCTGAATATTGCGGTAAACCGCATCGCCGATCGCATAAATGCCATCTACGCTGGTTTTGAAATTCTCATCTACCACAATCGCACCTCTCTCTGTCTCAACAAGAGGTTCGCCTTCAAACAATCCTTCTATATTGGCTCTTCGGCCAATGGAAACCAGAACACCATCACCTTCTACAGTGACTTCTTTTCCTTTTTCTTCATAAGTTACAGCAAGACCGCCGTCACACTCTGCCACCTGTTTTACCATAGCACCTGTGTGAACATCTACGTCTTTCTTCTTCAGAATCATAGCCATATTTCTGGAAATCTCTTTATCCAGATTCGGTAAAATCTGTTTCATTGCCTCAATGACTGTAACTTTGGTTCCCAAAGCTTCATATACAGTGGCAAGTTCGATACCGATTACACCGCCTCCGATGATAATCAGATGGCTAAATTCTTTTCCGGCGCCTTCCAGGATTTCATCGCTGGTTACAACACCGGGAAGATCCAGTCCCGGAATAGGTGGTCTGGACGGAACAGAACCTGTTGCAATCAAAATTTTATCAGCAGAAATCTCCAGATTCTCTTCTTCTGTTGTTACTTTTATCTGACCCGGTTCGGTAATAACAGCCTTACCCTGAAACAAGTCAATTTTATTTGCTTTTAAAAGCTGGCAGATACCATCCTGAAGCTGGCCGACTACCTGAGATTTTCTCTCATGCAGCTGTCCAAAATCTACGGACACCTGTTCTGCTTTAATTCCCAGCTCTTCACAATTTTTCATTTCTTCCAGCAGGTGAGCACTGTGCATCAACGCTTTTGTCGGAATACATCCCCGATTCAGGCATGTGCCACCAACTGCATTTTTCTCAATCAGAGCAACCTTTTTTTCCAGCTGTGCTGCTTTAATCGCAGCTTCATATCCGCCGGGACCTGCTCCGATTACTACGATATCATATGTCTGACTCATAGAGAATCCTCCTTATTCTTCCTTCAGAAGTGTCTCGACATCCTTTATAATCTCTTTTTGTTCCTCTGTATTACAAGGAATACTCTGAAGACTCTTTTTCATAGCATCCTGACGAAACTCACACTCTTTCAAAGCTTCCGGTATCTGCAACAGGAAGGTTTCATCCATTGCATCAGAAAAAATCACTGCATCTGCAATCCTGCCTTCTTTTACTTCTAACTGAAGGTCAGCATCCCCCCAGCCGAATCTTTTTGCTGCGCGGAAGGTAAATGGAAGATGTCTGCCATATTTCCAGGCAGGATCAGAGAAAAACCGGTATTTTTCTTCCAGAACAGCCTTTGGAAGCTCATCTTCCCGCAATTCTTCTGCCGTAAGTCCATATACATTCTGAAATGCTTCAATCAGCTTTTTAGTCATTAATTCCACTGTAATTTCCGGACAGAAATCTTTCAGATTTGTCACGCGGGATTTCACAGAGGAAACTCCTTTTGCCTGTAATTTATCGGTAGAAACGTTCAGATATCTGGACAAATTCTCCATATCCACATGAAGCAACAAGGTTCCATGATGATAACAGCTTTTCTCTGTTTTGTAAAAAGCATTTCCGGAAAACTTCCGGCCATCTACGGTAATATCATTTCTTCCTGTCTTCTCTGCGTGTACTCCAAGCAGATGGCATGCCTCTACAATCACTTTCAGCTGGCGATCCACGTCATAATCTTCTTTGGGAACAAGAAAAGTAAAATTCAGATTTCCCATATCGTGGAATACAGCTCCGCCACCGGAAAGACGGCGGGCTAAAAAGCCTCCGTCTTTTTCCAGTTCATCGACTTTACACTCTTTCCAGCAATTCTGATTTCTTCCAATTACAATCGTATGCCTGTTCTGCCATAAATATAAAATACAGGTTCCTGTTTCTACATTTTGAAGAAGATATTCTTCCAGGGCAATATTTCTATATGGATTGGTTTCTTTTGTCACTATATACTGAATTTTGTCAATCATGCTCTGTCTGTCTCCTACTCGTATTTTAATACCGGATTTCTGGCTGCCCGAACTTCATCCAGACGTCCAACCGGTGTTGTCATTGGACACTGATGGAGAATTTCCGGATTTTCCATTGCTGTCGCATAAATCTTCTTGAATACTTCTACTGCATGATCCAAAGTTTCTTTGCTTTCTGTCTCAGTCGGTTCTACCATCAAAGCTTCATGTACAATTAATGGGAAGTACATGGTTGGCGGATGGATACCATTATCCAAAAGCATCTTTGCAACATCTAATGCGGAAACATCTTTATCATGATGAAGTTTTTCCAGTGTCATAACGAACTCATGCATACAAATTCCTTCATATGCCATATCATATGTATCTTTCAAACATACTCTCATATAGTTTGCATTTAATACTGCATTAGAACTTGCTTCCGGAATACCTTCTTTTCCAAGGGTCTTTACGTAAGCAAGTGCTTTTACAACAACCAGGAAGTTGCCGTAGAATTCTTTCACACGTCCGATTGTCTGCTCCGGTGTTACCATAGCCAGGCCGGATTCTGTCTCAACAACATAATCGTCCGGAAGGAATGGTTTTAAGAATTCTTTACAGCCTACTGCTCCTGCTCCAGGGCCGCCGCCGCCATGAGGAGTGGAGAATGTCTTATGGAGATTCAGATGGATTACGTCAAATCCCATATCTCCAGGTCTTACAATACCCATAATCGCATTCAGGTTTGCTCCGTCATAGTAGCAAAGGCCGCCTGCTTCATGGATAATAGAAGTAATATCTAAAATATTTTTATCGAAAATACCAACTGTATTTGGGTTTGTCAGCATCAGACCTGCTGTATCTTCTCCAACAGCAGCTCTTAATGCTTCCAGATCTACACAGCCTTCTTCGTTAGATGGAATATTGACAATGTCAAATCCAGCCATAGATGCACTGGCCGGATTGGTTCCATGTGCGGAATCCGGTACAATAATTTTGGTACGTTTTGTCTCACCTTTTGCCTGAAGATAAGCTTTGATCAGAAGTAGTCCGGTAAACTCACCATGAGCTCCTGCTGCCGGCTGCATGGTCATGCCATCCATACCGGTAATCTCGCAAAGATCTGTCTCCAGCTCTTTGATCACGCTTAAGCAGCCCTGTACCGTATCTGCCGGCTGTAACGGATGAATTCCGGTAAATCCCGGAAGTTTTGCCATCTCTTCATTGACCTGTGGATTATATTTCATGGTACAGGAGCCAAGTGGATAAAATCCATCGTTAACACCATGTACACGTTTTACCAGTTCTTTATAATGTCTGCTGATATCTACTTCAGCAATCTGAGGCAGCTTCCATGCCTCCTGTCTTTTCTGTCCATCAGAAAGAGAGCAAACAGGAACATCACAGTCTGGTAAAATGCTGCATCCTATGCCTTCCCGGCTTTTTTCGAATATTAATTTCATTTTACAACCCTCCTGACTGCTGAAACTAAGGCATCGATCTGAGCCTTGGTATTCTTTTCTGTGGTACACCATAAGATTCCCTCTTCAATTGGGTAGCCGCCAAGAATTCCTTCTTTTTCCAGTTCTTTTAAGAGTACTTCTTTGTCTACCGGACATGTGGTCACAAATTCATGGAAATACTCACCTGTATATACCAGATCAACTCCATCAATAGAAGTAAGCTGGTCAGCCAGGTAATGAGCTTTGGATAAGCACTGTGTTGCTGCCTCCTGCATTCCCTCTTTACCCATAGCTGTCATATATACGGAAGCTGTCAGCGCACAAAGAGCCTGATTGGAACAAATGTTGCTGGAGGCTTTTTCTCTTCTAATATGCTGTTCACGAGCCTGAAGTGTAAGAACAAATGCTCTCTCTCCATGAACGTCAACTGTCTCTCCTACAATACGTCCCGGTAATTTTCTCATCATTGCCTTTGTTGCTGCCATGAATCCAAGGTAAGGTCCTCCAAATGCCATCGGCATTCCAAGAGGCTGTCCTTCTCCAACAGCAATATCCGCACCGCACTCTTTTGGTGTCTTCATGATTGCCAGAGCAATCGGGTTGCATCCCATGATAAATTTAGCACCTTTGTCATGAGCCAGGGCACTTACTCCATCACAATCTTCCATCTGACCATAGAAGTTTGGCTGCTGTACATAAACACAGGCAACGCCCTTGTCCTCCAAAAGGCTTCCCAGTGCTTCCATATCTGTCTTTCCATCTTTTGCAGGAACTACGATACATTCTGTACCTGCGCCCATACAGTATGTCTGAACTGTCTGGATTACATGAGGATGTGCAGTTGCACTAATAAGCGCTTTTGTACGTTTTCTGTCCTTACACATAGCCACTGCTTCTGCAGCTGCGGAAGCTCCATCATATACAGATGCATTGCTGACATCCATTCCTGTTAATTCACAGATCATGGTCTGATATTCAAAAATGGACTGTAAAATACCCTGGCTTACTTCTGCCTGGTATGGGGTGTATGCGGTCAAAAACTCTTCTTTTGATGTTACAGATTTTACAATAGCCGGAATATAGTGATTGTAGGAGCCGGCTCCTCGGAAAATACTCTTAAATACAACGTTTTTATCTGCCAGTTCTTCCATCTCCGCTGCTACTGTCAGCTCAGATTTTCCTGAAGGAAGATTTAAAGAATCCAGTTTTACATTGGAAGGAACGTCAGAATACAAATCATCCATAGAAGAAAGTCCTACGGCATTTAACATTTGTTTTCTTTCATCGGCAGTGGATGGAACATAACTTCCCATTCTTATGCCTCCTCTTCGCAAACCTTTTCGTATTCTTCTGCTGATAATAATTCTTCTTTATCGGAAATGTTAGCAACTTTTACAAACCATGCACCGTATGGATCTTCGTTGATTTTTTCAGGAGCATCTAACAGTTCTTCGTTGATTTCTTCTACTTCACCTGTTAACGGGCTGTATACGTCAGAAACAGCTTTTACGGATTCAACGTCTGCAAATACTTCGCCGGCTTCTACTGCATCGCCAACTTCCGGAAGGTTAACAAATACTAAATCGCCCAGAGCATCCTGTGCAAAATCAGTTAATCCAACATATGCTGCATCGCCATCCATGCGAACCCATTCATGAGATTTTGTGTAAAGTAAGTCTTTTGGTGTATTCATTCTAATATCCTCGCTTTCTGCATCTTCCGATGCCATTCCTGTTTTCTTTTTTCTTAATTTTTTCTTTTAAAAATACTTATTTTTCTCTTTTATAAAATGGAAGAGGTACTATTTCACATGCAACTCTTCTTCCTCTTACTTCAACTTCTACAGGAGTTCCGACTTCTGTATAGTCAATGTCTAAAATAGCCATACCGATTGCATATCCAAGATATGGGCAATGAGTACCGGATGTGGTAAATCCAATCTCTTTGTCGCCGGAGAATACTTTCTGTTCTTCTCTTACGATTCCTCTTCCTGTTACTTTAAGGCCTACTCTCTTACGAGTCAGATCGCCTTTTGCAACCATGGCATCTTTACCGATGAAGTTGTCTTTTTTCATCTTAACAGCAAAGTTAAGTCCTGTCTCTAACGGTGTAATCTCATCGTTCATCTCATGTCCGTAAAGAGGCATTGCAGCTTCCAGTCTAAGAGTATCTCTTGCACCAAGACCACATGGAATCAAGCCAAATTCTTTACCTGCCTCTAAAAGCATGTTCCAAACCTTTGGAGCTTCTTCTGCAGGACCATAAAGCTCGAAACCAAATTCTCCTGTGTATCCTGTCTGAGAAATCAGCCATGCATTGCCGCCGATCTCTACATTCTCTTTGAATGTGTAATATTTTGCCGGAATATCATCTTCGCTTACCAGCTTGCTTAAGATTTTCTGGCTTTCCGGACCCTGAAGAGCAATCTGCGCAATAGAATCAGAAATGTCTTCACATTCTACATCACCAAATAAATGAGCTTTGATGAAATCAAAGTCTTTATGGCGATTTGCTGCATTCACAACAATCAGGTAATCGTCGTCACCTTTCTTATACACGATAAGGTCGTCAACAACGCCACCCTGTTCGTTACACATTGGGCTGTAACGTGCACTTCCTGTCTTAAGGCTTGTGTAGTCGTTAGTCAGAATATAGTTCAGATTCGCTAATGAATCCTTACCTTTTAATGTAACTTCACCCATGTGGGATACATCGAAAAGGCCTGCCTGTGTTCGAACTGCCATATGTTCTTTGATTACTCCTGTACCGTACTGTACCGGAAGTAAGTAGCCTGCAAAAGGTACGATCTTTCCTCCTGCTTCAACATGACAATCATAAAGTGGTGTTTTCAGTTCCATGGTGATATACCTCCCTTTCTTTCTTCATACTGTGAATCGTGGAATAGTACCCGGCCAAATTTTTTCACATAAGACAAAGTTTCCTGTGTAACAAAAAGAGGCGCAATGGTATCATCCCATCACACCTCTGTATATCTGTACCTGAAAGATTCTTCCGATTCACGAAATCGGGGTTGCTTCTTCGGTGCTGCCCCTGGCAGCTTTCCAGAGTTTCGTCAGAATACGGTCCTTTCGCCTGAGAGTTTCGTGCAAATGCCCCTTCGGCGCTGCTACCATAGCAATCTCTCCCGCATTCCTCATTCGAATATATTGCTGATGTTTCCTGCAAAAGTTGTAATCAATCAACACCAGTTTTCTATATTATATCTTATGATTCTCACCTTGTAAAGTACAAAATGACGAATTCAGGCTAAATTTTATTAAGTTTTTTATATCATTTGTTTATAAATGATAAGTTACTATGAAAAAAAATTTTTTCTCTTTGCAATCGGAATCTATTTTTTTTGCATATTATCCCGATAGATTTCTTCAATTCTCAACATTTCATCAACCAGCTCCTGCATGGAATGAAATTCATTTCTTGACAGCACCATCTTTCTGGAAATCAACAAACAAAGTTTTTTGGCATTCACTCTCGCTTCTTTCTCCTTGATCGAATCAAAATCCGGATAATCATGCATACTGGTCAGTCGGTACATATTTACAATGCCGGCATAACCAATCAGCTCCGGTATCATCTGATCCAGAAAATGATCCACAAAAGATTCCGGTGCATCTTTATAGTAAGATTTGGCATCTTTTTTCCAGTATTCTTTAAAATGTTTCCGGAAAGAATCAACAACGCCTGTCAATGTATGAAGCATGGAAAGGCGGAACTTCTTTCTCTGTTCCAAATCTTCATAAGGCCGAAAAGCGCTGGCACAATATTGCCCGATCACATTAAATAAGAGATAGCCAAGGTCAAAACTAATCGGTCCTGCAAAAGTATATTCCATATCAATGACTTTCATCTCATTCTCATCAGCAAACACATTAGACGTATGTAAATCAGAATGGATCAAAGCTTCCTCATGGCTCATATAATGACGTCGAAGTTCATAACAGGCTTCCTTTAACTCCTCATCATACTCCGGATCAAACAGATGAACAAACTCTTTACAGTCCTCGCTCACTCCAAGGTCGTGTTTGCGAAGGAAAATCCAGTCTTCCAAAATCTTTCTCATCTTTGTATTGGTAAATCCGTTTCGAAGTTCTCTGAAATCCTCCCTGGAAAGATAAAACTCAGAGGAATAAAAGGAAGAAGCTGCAATAAACTCTCCCATCTGTTCTGCAAACTTTGGCAGAATTTTATCCTCATTCCAGATAAAACGTACTATTCTAAGCCTTGACACATCTTCCATGACAAAAATATGATTCTCCATATCCTGAAAATATGGCTTTGGAACATACTTTGGAATAATACTGTACCGTACCCGGAAAGATTCGTATTCCATCATATTGCGTTCCGGAGGAAGAGAAAAGTTCATTGCTTCCAGCCGGGGTTTTGAAAGTCCCTGTTTTACAATCAAAGAAAAGTCTTTACCTTTTACTTTATACATAAAATTTATAAAGCCCTGTCCCTCTGCCTCATCGTCGCCTTCTCCAATCCTGGTTACTGTCACATCTTTTGAAAAATCAAATTGAGGCAGGCGGGGAGCCAGATAATCAATCACATTATCTTTTTTTAATTCAAACATATCAAACACCTACTCCCAATACTTTTTTACCTTATTTTATATTATAAGCTTATTTTTCTTTGAAAAAAAGACAATTTTTTGTATCTTGTTGATACTTTCCTTACACTTTTTTGTTCACAAATTAATCACATATTCCACATATTTTTAACACAAGTTCTGGATATACTAAATCCATAGTAATCAAGAAGTTCTTAGAACTGCTTGTTACTATATCTTTTTCATAAATCCTCTTTTGGGCAGACTTCACTCTCTCCTCTCCAAACAAATGAAGCCTGCCTAATATTTATGCATTCATACGGCGAGTGCATAAAAGAAGCTGATGAAACATCTGATTCATCAGCTTCTTTTGTATAATGATGCTAAGATTTCGGAAGCGTGAAACGCGAAGAAATCCGTAAGTATCATGGAGTTAAAATCAAAAATCTTATTTCATAATGATTTTTCTGAAATTTTTCTTTCCTCTTTTTAACACAATTCCTTCACCGGAAAAACTGTCTTTGCTGTAAACAGTTTTAATATCTGTTACTTTTTCACCGTCTACACTGACACCGCCCTGCTGAACTGCTCTTCTTGCTTCAGATTTGGATGGAACAAGACCGGATACATGAAGAAGTGTTAAAATATCAATACTTCCTTCTGTCAAATCCTCTTCTTTCACTTCATAGGAAGGCATATTTGCCGCATTACCGCTTGCAAATAAAGCTTTCGCAGCTTCCTGAGATTTTACAGCCTCTTCTTCCCCGTGAACCAGTTTGGTAAGTTCAAAAGCAAGGATTTCTTTTGCTCGATTCAACTGGCTTCCTTCCCAGCTTTCCATTGCTTCGATCTCAGAAAGAGGCAGGAAGGTAAGCATTTTTAAACATTTGATGACATCTGCGTCTGCCACATTTCTCCAGTACTGATAAAACTCAAACGGAGTTGTTTTCTTTGGATCCAGCCATACAGCACCTTTCTGTGTTTTTCCCATCTTCTTTCCTTCAGAATTCAGAAGAAGATTGATCGTCATCGCGTAAGCATCTTTTCCAAGTTTACGGCGAATCAGCTCTGTGCCTCCCAGCATGTTGCTCCACTGGTCATCTCCGCCAAACTGCATATTACATCCATATTTCTGGAACAGCTCCAGGAAATCATAGCTCTGCATGATCATGTAGTTGAACTCTAAGAAACTTAAGCCTTTTTCCATTCTCTGCTTGTAGCACTCTGCAGTAAGCATACGATTCACACTAAAATGTGCTCCTACATCACGAAGCAATTCTACATAATTCAGGTTTAAAAGCCAGTCTGCATTGTTTACCATTAATGCTTTTCCTTCAGAAAAATCAATGAAACGGCTCATCTGCTCTTTGAAACATTCGCAGTTGTGCTGAATGGTTTCCCTGGTCATCATCTGTCTCATATCGGATCTTCCGGAAGGGTCTCCTACCATCGCAGTACCGCCACCGATTAAGGCAATCGGTTTATTTCCTGCCATCTGCAGTCTTTTCATCAGGCAAAGAGCCATAAAATGGCCTACATGAAGGCTGTCCGCAGTCGGATCAAATCCAATATAAAATACAGCCTTTCCGTTGTTGATCAATTCTTTAATCTCGTCTTCATCTGTCACCTGGGCAATGAGTCCTCTGGCAACTAACTCGTCATATACTGTCATCTTTTTTCCTCCTGTTTCTTTCTAAATCATAAATAAAAAAGGAAAAGCTTCCGTCCTCTTAAAAGGACGAAAGCTTACTTTCGTGTTACCACCTTTATTCACAGACGGCTCACACCATCTGCCTCATCCGCTACAAAAATAGCGTCCGCCAATAACGCCGGCTTTTCGCGTCACAGCCTACTGTTGCAAAACCAATCTTTCCTTTTTGCAAGTTCGGTGTGCAGCTCAAAGAGGTATTCATAAGAAGCTTCCCCTGCACCTCTCAGCAACCGGTTACTCTCTGTTGGTTTCCCTTCCTACTACTTATTCTTATCATCGCTTTTCTCAAATCAATCCTATTATAGGGGAGTGGACTTTTTTTGTCAAGGGAGAAAGGAGGATTTCTTAGCCCCAATGGCCAGGTCTTTCACTACCTCTCCGGCAAGAATCAATCCTGCAACAGATGGAACAAAAGAGACACTGCCAGGGGCACATCTTCCTGCCGTTCCTTTTGTTTCTGCAGGAATCGGATTGCCTTCTTCATCATAAAGATACAGCTTTCTTGGTTCTTCTTTCGAATAAACGACCTTCAGCTTTTTGACCCCTCTTTTTTTCAATTCCCGGCGCATGACTTTTGCAAGAGGACAAACAGAGGTTTTATAAATATCTGTCACTTCAAAAGCAGTGGGGTCCAGCTTATTCCCTGCTCCCATACTGCTGATGACCGGCACTCCTGCTGCCTGAGATTTTAAAACCAGCTCAATTTTAGCCGTTACCGTATCCACCGCATCCACAACATAATCATACTGGTCAAAGGGAAAGGTATCTGCATTTTCCAGAAGAAAAAAACAGGAATGCACATGCACTTTGGCATCGGGGTTAATCGACAAAATTCGTTCTTTCATTACCTCTGTTTTCGGACGTCCAATGGTCTCATGAAGAGCTACTAACTGGCGGTTCAGATTGGTAAGAGCAACTTCATCATTGTCAATCAGGTCGAATTCCCCGATCCCGCTTCTCGCCAGAGCTTCCACACAATGTCCGCCCACTCCGCCGATTCCAAATACCGCCACTCTTGCTTTTTTCAGCCGTTCCATTCCTTCTTTTCCCAATAATAATTCTGTTCTTGAAAACTGATGTATCATCGATAGACTCCTTTTTTACAGCTCAATCCGTTCCAGGTCATATGGCACGTAAATTCCGCCTTTAAAATATTTTCTGCCTTCTTTTTTGTAAAGCGATTTTCTCTTTTTAATATTTTCATCTTCCGTATGCCACATAATTACATTTTTTACTCCTAATTCTGTAGCAAGTTCACAGGTATCTTTTACGGTACTATGGCATTTTTCATATGGTTTGAAAATGTCCCTCTGGTCGTACAAGCAAAATGCTTCATGGAGCAGCCAGTCACTTCCCACTGCATATTCATAGCAATGCTCCTGATAAGGTTCATCGCCGCAGCAAGTCAGCTTTTTCCCATTATTCAACGTAGTCGTAAATCCATACTGCTTCGCTTTATCGGAACGAATATCAAAAAATTTCACTTTGTAATCCAGAATCTGCTGTTCGTCTCCATCTTCCAGCGGAATCAGCAAAATACGTTCTCCAACCATCTTAAAAAATTTCGGTTGAACTGTAAGACTGGCAATAGTCCGAATCACTTCCACCAGATCACTGTGACAGTAAATCTTTAAATCTCCTTCGTATTTTCCCTGTTTCATGCTGGTCGCAATGATGCGAATCAACCAGATAACACCAAGGAGATGATCCGTATGCTCATGGGTAATAAAAATATGATGGATTTCATCTGTAGGAATTTCTGCTTTTTCTAACTGGGCTAAAATACCATTTCCACCGCCTGTATCAATCAAAAAATATCTTCCCTGTTCATCCTGAATGGCAAAACAGGTGTTAAAACATTTGGTTACTGTTGCATTTCCGGTGCCAAGAGCAATTAGTTGTTCTTTCATCTTTATATAAACTCCTTTCTCTTTTTTATAAATAAAACCAGATCTGGTTTTTCTTTCTACTCTTCCTCTGCCAGAATAAAATCTTTCATAAACTCAAAGGCGGCAGGGACGGCATACTCTTCTTTCATCTCTTCTTTCGATACCCAGACCAGATTTTTTTCTTCCGGTTTTGCTTTTAAAAGTACATGGTATCCGGTCATGTGCCACTCGATATGGCTGAAAATATGCTTTCCTTTTCCCAGTTTTTCCATTTCATCCGCTTCATCCGAAAGTTCCTGCCACTTCAAAAGAAATTCATCTCTTTTTTCTACCTTTTCCCCGCAGCTCATATTCGGGAATTCCCAAAGTCCTGCCAGAAGTCCTTTGGACGGTCGTTTTCTTAAGGCATATTTCCCTTCATATTCGAGAAGATAGACTTTTTTCTGCTCGATTTTTCTTGGTTTTTTCGGCTGCTTGAATGGGTAATCCAGTTCATTTCCCTGTTTGTGCGCTTTGCATACCGTATCCCAGGGACAGTTGCCACAAAGTGGTGCTCCATTGGGAAGACATACGGTCGCTCCTAATTCCATCAAAGCCTGATTAAAGTCTCCCGGCCGGTCTTTTGGCAGAATATCCAATAGTTCCTTTGTCATCCATCGTTTTGTAGCCGGCTTTAACACATCGTCTCCATTGGCCAGAAGTCTTGCAACGACCCGCATTACATTGCCGTCTACTGCCGGAACCGGCAATTGATATGCAATGGAGCCAATGGCACCTGCTGTATATTCCCCGATTCCTTTCAAGGTAAGTAAGGCATCATAATCCGCCGGAAGTTCTCCTCCAAATTGATCCATAATTGTCTGCGCTGCTGCTTTCAGATTTCGTGCCCGATTATAATAGCCCAGACCTTCCCAGAGTTTCATCAGTTTGTCATCTTCCACTTCTGCCAAAGCTTTTACATTGGGAAGCGTCTCCATAAAACGATCATAATATGGTTTTACTGCTTCCACCCGGGTCTGCTGCAGCATGTTTTCTGAAATCCAGACCCGGTATGGAGTCGGTTCACTTCTCCAGGGCAGAATTCTGGCATTATAGTCATACCAGCGAAGCAACGCCGGCACGATTTTTTTCTCTAAATGTTCCATATCAGCCACCTGATTTTCTTTCTCATCTTTGTCATCTCATTCCAATATGATTTTCCAGGCTTCAATCAGCCGCTCAAGACTCCAGGACGCATTGGCCGGACTGCTGGACGGCAGTTTCACCGCCTCTTTTTTTGTCAGCGGCAACAGATACCGGCGGTACATCTCATAGGATTTCCCGCCATTGGTAAAAATATGTTCAATAGGTGCCGTCTCTAAAATCCGATTGATATCGTTTGGAACCACATCCTCAATGGAACTATCACTGGAACCATGAATTTTACAGCTTCCGATCACATCCCATACGGCAATCCGGTTTTTTAATAGTAATTCTCGTTTTCCTTCTATATCCGTTAAAAATTCATCTCCCGTAAGGGCAGATAGAATCTTCCAGAATCTGTTCTGAGGATGATGATAAAAAAACTGTCCTTCTCTGGATTTTACCGAAGGGAAACTTCCCAGAATTAAAATCCTGGAATTTTCATCATAGACCGGTTCAATATTATGAAAAGCAGTCTGTTTCTCCTGCTTCATCTCTTTTTTACTCATTCTTTTGTCCTTTCGGCTCTTTTCCCGCCCGAAATGTTTCAATCATTTCATTGGTCAGACTTAATTTGGAAGTAGTTTCCGGAATCTCCTCTCTGCAAAACCAGGTCCCTTCTGAAAGCTCACTTTCCTGTAGATGAATCCGGTCAGATCCATCCAAATCACAGTAAAATCCTGCCAGAATCGTCGAGCTGAAAGGCCATGGCTGGCTCTTATAATAACGGATATTTTTCACTTTAAGTCCTACTTCTTCCAGCACTTCCCGCCTGACTGTCTCCTCGAAGCTCTCCCCGGCTTCCACATAGCCGGCAACCAGTGCATATCTTTTATAAGGTCTTCCTGCATAACGGGTCATTAAAATCCTGTCCCTGTCTGTTACGGCTACAATCACAGAAGGAGAAATCGTCGGATAAATAATCTGTCCGCAGTTGGGACATTCCAAAGCTCTTTCCATATGATTTTTCACAAGGGGAGTTTTACATTTACTACAGAATTTCTGAGACTGATACCACCGGTTCAACTGGGCTCCCAAAGCACCTGCAAAAACCTTGTCCATCGTATCACAAGGTTCTAACTCCCTGGCTTCCACAAATTCATAACCTTCCGGAATCCGGTAAGTTCCTTCTTCCAACAGAAAAAAGTTCTGTGTATCAATCCGGAACAGATACTGGCATCGTTTTCTCATCTCCTGCCAATCCTCCGTCAAATCTTTTGCCTCCGGAAAAAGGATGCCATCTTCTGTTTTCACCAAAACCTTATTACCTTTATAGACCAGGACATGATCTGTCCGGTCTGCTGATTTTTCCTCATACTCTACATGATAGATATGGGGCTCAATATCCTGTATCATTTTTGTCCTCCACTGTTTTTTCTTTTACATCTGCTTTCTGACAATCTTATATTCATCATAAAACTGGAAATAAGGACAGCTGTCAAAGGTTCCTGTCAGAAACCGATACATTTCATCCTCATCCAGATTTTTATCACAGACATAGCACTCGTAATCTTCGTCATATACATAGTTGGTACAATATTCGCAATTTGCTTTTCCCGCCATCGTGATACTCCCTTTTGTATATTTTGTCCGGGAAATGATTTTCCCAGGTTGTTCATTCATATCTGGATTTTAGTTTAGCCTACTTTTTTTCTTTTGACAAGTGGAGGATATTTTAAGCAAGAGTGCAAATATAGACCAGAAGCTAATTCGCCCTGGTCTATTTCCATTCATGTCAAATATTTTTTATTCCTCAACCACATAATATTCCGCTTCTCCGGCTTCCAGGGCTTCATAAAATTCCCTGGAATCTTCTTCATCCTGATGGGTTACAAGACTTACCACAACCATGGATATGGCAGATGCCAGAAGGCCAAAGGCTCCATACCAGGTTCCTCCTAAATCCCAGACAAAATAGGTCATCAGAACCACTCCGGTTCCAAGAAGGGAAGAAACTATCGCCGCCTGTTTGGTGGCTTTCTTCCAGTATATTCCGATTACAAGAATCGGGAACAGGGGCATGACAATGGAGATGGAAAACATAATTAAAGTAAATAATAAGTCTGGTGGATTCAATGCAAATAGCACACTGGCAATTCCAATAACAGCAATCACAAGACGAATCACCCTGAGTTTCGCTTTTTCAGAAAGATGAATCCGGAACGTATGATGGATAATGTCTTCCGCTAAGATGGAACCGGATACCAGCAAAAAAGAATCTGCTGTTGAAATCCCAACGGAAACAGAACCGATAAAGAAACAAATCATAAGTCCGACTGCAAGTCCGGGATGGACATTTTGAATCACATTCTGAATCAGATATGGAATAATATATTCGGTTTCTTCTGTCCCAAGGCCGGGCAAAAGTGCAATGGCGACCAGTCCGATTAACATCGTGCCTGTCCATACAAAGGCCTGTAACACAGGAGTAAGTCCCATCAGTTTTCTCTGAGTATGTAAATCTGATCCGGAATAGCCGGAACGGACAAAGACGTGGGGCAGCATAACCGTCCATCCAATGGCACAGGAAAATGGATAGCCAAACCGGGCGCTGTACGGAACCCAGCCATCCGGACCCGGATAGGAAAACCAGCTGTTTGTCTCATTCCAGATTGATTTCACTGCCTCTGATAAAGAGCCGTCAAAACCAACCATAAGACAGGCAATTACAATCACCCAGAGAAGGGCAATATAGACAAGTCCCTGAATGGTATCCGTAAGGGCAATGGATTTCATGCCTCCGATCAACACATAACACATAATGACAATGCCAAAAATCACTACGACCGCTTCATACTTCATAGCACCGCCTGTTGCGATTTCTGCTGCTTTGGCTATGGCAATCAGCACTGATGTCACATAAGGAAAGGATGCGCTGACAAAAATCAGTGCCAGAATAACTCGTAGAACCGGACTTTTAAACCGGTCATAATAAAAATCTGCCGGTGTAATATAGTGTCTTTTACTATTGGTTACCCACACCTTATTCATTACAAAATGAACAATGACAGGAAACAGACAAATATAGGAAAGTTCTGACATCCAGTAGGCTAAGCCTCCCCGGTAATAAGCTCCCGGTGCTGCAAAAAACACCCAGGTACTCATCAGTGATGCCAGATAGGTCATAACAAGGATTGGCCATTTGATAGAGCCTCCTGCAGTGGCAAATCCCCTGGCACTCTTTTGTTTTTCTCTGTAATTTTCTATCAACGCAATAACTACCAGAAACACAAGATAGGCTCCAAAGGCAATCCACATTGTTTTTGCATTTAACATGATTTGTCCTCCCTGAGTTTTAAAATCTTACAGATTTTGAAAAAACCAATATACACACTGAGCCACAAGGGCACCAGGGTTATAATTCCATGTAAAATGGCAGCTTTCGCGTTCCCATATGCAGGAACAAAAGGAAGGTTATACAATACAAACCAGACAATGACTGATATCAGCCAAGCTTTTTCTGCTTTTTTTCGTTTTTTCATTTTCTTTTTCCTTTCACTTCCGGCTGGAGATTGGACGTCGCATTTTCTACAATCTGATGAATTTTTTCTAATTTTTCTTCTGATAATTGAACTTCGATTGTTTTTTTCCGGATCTCTTCATACCGTTCCATGGCTTTTTCCAGAAAAGTCTTCGTACCATTTGGAAGATTCTCCTGATATCCGTCCCGATTAAACAATTCCGGCCGGTAAATGTCTTTAAAATGAGTAAACGTATGCATACTCATAAGGAAGCCGCTTCCATCTTCTCCCTGCAGCAATTCTTCATAGTCTAAGGTCTCATCGTTCATCTCCAGGCCAAAACGTAATTCTTTGGCAATGCCAAACAATTCATTATCTATAATCAGCTGGACAGGACTTATGGTTTTTGCTGTTTCCAGCTGACCGGCTCCGCCAAGTACACTGGCATCAGACATCGCCATCATTTGCATCAACGTTGCCCGTTCTGCCAGATTTTGTTCATCAATGACCAGACTGTCTGTTCCGGTTCCATAAGAATGCGCCGGTATCCCATACCCCTGTTCAAAAAGCTGCATACAAAGGAGCCTTCCTGTAGTAATCTCAGGGCTGGACTGAAGGGTATAGGTTGTTTTCATATCCAGAGAGAATAAAAGGGGAGTAGCAATAACCGGAAGTCCCGGACACAACAGTTCCAGAATCACGATCATGGCAAGAACTTCTGCACAGGCTACAAAAGATACCCCCTGTCCCGTTACCGGAGCATTGGCACCTGCTGTCGGAAGAGAACAAGGCTGCACCGGAATTCCTGCCATGGCACACTGATATAAAATCTCTGCATCCATGTATTTTAAAGATAAAACAGGTACACTACATGCAATGAAACTGCAAATTGGCTTCTCTCGTAATGCTTCTATGCCTCCTGCTGCCTCTGCACACATATCAATCAGATATTTTACATTCTCTGTTCCATAAGGCTGAATCCAGATATGTTTTTTGGATAATTTTAAAGCCTGTTCCAAAGTATAAACATCCACTGCTGCCGGTGGAACTTCTTCCCCTGATGTAGAAGGGAGTGTCACAAAATCCACATGCTCCATCTCATTTGTTAATTGATACCATTCTTCTACTTCAGATAATTTTGCATAATGAACCTGTCCATCTGCGGTCCGATAATTAGGTGCTCCTGTACAGGTTCTGGTATAAAATCCTCCCTTTGGATGAGGATATTCCATGTCATATTCGCCGGACGGAGAATAAAGAGTGAATTTCTTGGGTACTGCCTCTAATGCCCTATGTATCACTTCTTTTGGAAAAAGAACCTGTTTTTTCTTTATGATACACCCGGCTTTTTCCAGTGCTTCCATCAAAGCAGGATGATTCATCTTGATTCCTCTCTGTTCCAGCAAATCTTCGATTCTTCCTTTGAAATAATTCAATTCGTCCTGACTCATCACGTCATATTTTATTCTTGCTCTCATAATCAACCTCTTTTTTCTGCAAATGATTTTCTTAAAAAACCTGTCATCTGCCATTTTATTATCCTTGTTGTCAAGTTCTTTTACAGGTGTCTTGTCACCTGTTCTGACTCGTCTGATATCGTAACATACTTTTTCGGAAAATAAAAGAGGTTTTTTACTTTCTTTCTTGCATACATCCTATAAATCCAGTATAGTTATAGGGAGTCATACAGAGGCAACATTTTGCCCCGAATATGAACGATTTTGAAAATTGAAGGAGAAACAAACTATGGAAAGAGAGAAACTCGGATCCCGACTGGGCTTTATTCTCCTGTCAGCAGGCTGTGCCATCGGAATTGGAAATGTATGGAAATTTCCTTACATGGCTGGTCAGTATGGAGGCGGAGCATTCGTTTTGTTCTACATCTTTTTCCTTGTCATTTTAGGCCTTCCTATTATGACCATGGAATTTTCTGTAGGACGGGCAAGCCAGAAAAGTCCGGTCGCTGCTTATCAGGTACTGGAAAAACCAGGGCAAAAATGGCATTTGCATGGATATGCCTGCCTTGCCGGATGTTACTTATTAATGATGTTTTATACCACTGTTGCAGGATGGATGCTTCATTATTTTTACCTGACCGCAACCGGACATTTTGAAAATGCTTCTCCGGAAGAAGTGGGAACCATCTTTACCCAGATGCTTGGTCAGCCTTCTACCATGATCAAATGGATGGTTTTTGTCGTAGTGGTTGGTTTTGGCGTCTGTTCCATTGGACTCCAGAAAGGACTGGAACGTATTACAAAAGTCATGATGCTTGCCTTGCTATTCATTATGCTTCTTCTGGCTGTCAACAGTATTTTGATGGATGGTGGAAGTGAAGGACTTGTTTTCTATTTGAAACCGGATTTTACCCGAATGAAAGAAATTGGAATTGGTGCGACCATTGTTGGTGCGATGAACCAGGCATTTTTTACTTTAAGTCTCGGTATTGGTGCCATGGCGATTTTTGGGAGCTATATTGATAAAGAAAGATCTTTAATGGGAGAAGCCATCAACGTTGCTGTATTGGATACCTTTGTGGCAATCGTTGCGGGACTGATTATTTTCCCTGCCTGCTTTGCTTATGGTGTGGATGCCGGAAGCGGCCCAAGTCTTATTTTTATAACCCTTCCAAATATTTTTAACCATGTACCTTTAGGAAGGCTTTGGGGCAGTTTGTTCTTCATCTTCATGTCCTTTGCCGCATTTTCAACCGTCCTTGCCGTATTTGAAAATATCATCTCCTGCTGCATGGATTTAACTGGAGCAAGCCGGACAAAGGTGTGTATCGGAAACATTCTTCTGATGATTTTATTATCCTTGCCATGTGCTTTAGGCTTTAACATCCTTTCCGGCATTCAGCCTCTTGGCGCCGGCACGAATATTATGGACCTGGAAGACTTTCTGGTTTCGAACCTTCTGCTTCCTCTTGGTTCTTTTGTCTATCTGTTATTCTGTGTCACCAGATATGGATGGGGATGGGATAATTTCAAAAAAGAAGCAAATTCAGGAAAAGGCGTAAAAATGCCGGACTGGCTACGACCTTACCTGACCTGCATCCTTCCTGTACTTATTTTAATTATTTTTGCCATTGGAATAAAAGATGTCTTCTTGAAATAGGAACGACAGGGGATGTTGCAGTGGTGAAATCATTCAGTTTTTACCACGTTTTGCAACATCCCCTACCCTTTTTTTTAATATCTTCGCAGCTCATCACTGCCGTCTGTTGTATTTTCAATTTTTCGTATGATAACACCGTAACTGTAATTGTCATTCACTTTCACTTCTACCCGATCCCCTACTTTATGACCAAGGATTGCTTTCCCAATAGGAGATTCTATGCTGATCAGACCATGGAGAGTATCCCCTCTTACGGTAGTGACCACTTTGAACGTCTCTTCTTCCTCTTCATCTTCAAAAAATACGGTCACTGTATTATTCATCCCTACTTCATCTTCCGCAGAATCATCGGAAATCACCTGGGCTGTTTTAATCATTCTTTCCAGATAACGAATACGACTTTCGTTCCGGTTTTTTTCCTTCTTGGCTGCTTTATACTCAAAGTTTTCACTCAGATCTCCATGAGCTCTCGCCTCTTTTACTGCCTCCAACGCATTCTTTCTCACAACTACCTTGCGATACTCAATTTCTTCTTCCATTTTTTTTATATCCTGTTCGGTAAGCTGATTATTCATGATTATCCTCCTTCTATCAGATTACTCTGTGTTTCATCCACTTTCTGCTGTGGAAACGGATTCCATATAAGGTTCCTCTAACCATCCAGTCAGCAAACATACCAATCCATACTCCTGCCAGTCCCAGACCAAGTCCCCGGCAAAGAAACATACTCAGACTGACACGAAAAACCCACATGGTGCATGCTGAAATCAACATGGAATATTCCGCGTCGCCTGCCGCTCTCATTCCGTAAGCCGGCATAAATGCACCTACCCATATCAATGGTTTTACAATCGTAATCGCAGTGACAATACGGATGCACATTCTGGCACTTTCTGCTTCCATGCCTCCAAGAATGGTGACCGGTTTTACCATAATCCATACGGTCAGGCAGCTGATGATCAATACGACTTCGCCGATCAAGCATAATTTCTTTACGAAGTAAATAGCCTCATCTTTCCTTCCGGCTCCGATACACTGTCCTACTACCGTCATCATCCCAATTCCTACTCCCACCGAAGCCATTCCATTTAAATTTTCCATAATATTGGCCATGGCCTGGGCTGCAATGGCAGTGGTTCCCAGAGTGGAAACCGTAGACTGAATTGCCAGTTTTCCAAACTGAAACATACCATTTTCTATTCCGGATGGGATTCCTACCGCTAATATTTTCTTAATTAATCTGCCATCAGGACGAATTTTCCGAAATGACTCCACCCTCATCTTTTCATTTGGCCGTTTTAACATCCCAATCATCACAACAGCACAAAATACCCGGGAAGATAAAGTGGCAATGGCTGCTCCTGCAACACCCAAATGAAAGACCCAGATCAATAATGCATTTCCTGCTATATTAAAACCATTGGAAATCACAGACACCGTCATAGGTAGTCTGGAATTTTTCTGAGCCCGGAATACGGAAGCACCCGCATTATAGACTGCGATAAACGGAAAGGACAGGGCCGTATAAAAGAAATAAATGCCCGATGCTTCCATGACACTGGCTTCTACTTTACCAAAAACCAATCTCAATAATGGCATCTTAAAGAGAAGGCAGATTGCTGTAATTCCAACGGATAAGCTGGTAATAATAAAGATCAACTGATTGGCTGCATTTTTCGCTGCCTTTAAATCCTTATGTCCAATGTATTGAGAACATACAATTGCCCCTCCTGCTGCTAATGCAGAAAAAGCCTGAATCACCAGAATATTGATGGAATCTACCAGAGAAACTGCCGAAATCGCGGCAGAGCCGATATTGCTTACCATAATTGTATCAATGGTACCCATTAAAGAGGTTAAAAGCTGTTCAATCATCAAAGGAATTAACAGTTTCTTTAAATCCTGATTGGTAAACATATGTTGTTGTTTTGCTACTTGATTCTTTTTCATTTTTCTCCTCTATTCTATTTTACTATACTGTCACCATTTGTCTATACCATGTCTGAAATCAAAAGAAAATCCGCAGATAAATCTTTATTCTGCGGATTTTTTTCTGCGATTCCCAATTATAGCACGTTTTTTCAATGATGCAAGAGGAATTTTACAATTTTAAATTTTGCTTTGCTTAAGCTTCTTCCGGTTTTTCTGCTAATTTCTTAATTCCCTGAATGGCAACAATGACTCCGAGGATTAACAGAAGAACTGCAAAAACAAGCTGAAGCGTATTTCCAAGGCTCAAACCGGTTGTAGCAAACGCTTTTCCTAATTTGATAATCGTCATACTAAGGGCGGTAAATGTAACGGCCATCATGAACGCCATTGGAACCCAGAGCATAACACCCTGACGTTTTGTTTTCTTCAAGAAAACTGCACAGGCAACCAAAGCAAGGACAGACAGCAGCTGATTGGCAGAACCAAACAATGGCCAGATTTCTGCATATCCTACTTTTGCTAATAAATAAGCAAGAACCAGTGTTAAAATAGTTGCGAAATATTTATTTGTTACAACTTTTAAAAACGGACTCATCTGCTCCTCATCCACATCGTCATCCATAAAGAATTCCTGGAAAGACAATCTTCCGACGCGGGCTACAGAATCCAGAGAAGTAAGAGCAAAAGCAGAAACAGCCAGGTTAATTAAAGTAAATACCAATTCGTGAGGAAGTCCTGCTGCTGAAAGGAAGTTTGCAATTGCTCCCGCAAAAATCTGAGGTTGTGTCGTAAGGCCCTGTGCCTCTGCTTCCCCTGCTGCAAAAGAAGCAACAGCAATTAATGCAATTACTGCCAGCATACTTTCCATTAACATTGCTCCAAAAGAAACCGGAAGCATGTTCTTTTCATTTT
Source organism: Lachnospiraceae bacterium (assembly GCA_022766905.1). Taxonomy (GTDB): domain Bacteria; phylum Bacillota; class Clostridia; order Lachnospirales; family Lachnospiraceae; genus SIG292. The sequence goes on along the minus strand of JALEPU010000177.1, from coordinate 4,495 downwards.
TAATCTGTTTGGATGCTGTACCGGAAGATACCAGAGAATGAAAACCGGATACTGCACCACAGGCAATGGTTACAAACAGGATTGGGAATAAATATTGTCCGTTCACTGTAAATCCATTGAATGCATTCAGGTTACAGGAAGGATTTGCAACAAAGATTCCTACAATTGCACCTACGATCATGAAAATCAGAAGATAACTATTAAGATAATCCCGAGGCTGTAACAATGCCCATACCGGGACAACGCAGGCAATCATAATGTAAATGAAAATAATAATGTGCCAGGTTTCTCTGCTTAAGAAAACAGGAAATTGAAGGCCTAATGCAACTGCCGCTACCAACATCACGATAGCAATGGCTGTATTTACCCATTTGTTTAATTTTCCATATTTAATGATACATCCTAATGCAACTGCTTCCAGAATAAACAAAAGAGAAGTCGTTGCAACTGCGCCATTTGCTGCTACCTTTGTAATCGTTCCTGCAGCATCTGCATTGAAACCATTGAAAGTTCCCGCTACAACATCAGCAAAAGCTGCGATAACGAGAATGCAGAATAACCAACAGAACAGTAAAAATAATTTTTTACCAAGTTTTCCGATATATTCTTCAATGATATAGCCAATGGTACGTCCCTTGTTTTTTACAGAAGCATACATGGATGCGAAATCCTGTACCGCTCCAAAGAAAACACCACCAACTAAAATCCAGAGAAGAACCGGCAGCCATCCAAATACAGCAGCCTGAATCGGTCCGTTAATAGGACCTGCACCTGCAATGGATGCAAACTGGTGTCCAAAAACAACATTTGTGTCTGCGGGAACATAGTCCACGCCATCCTCCAACTCATAGGCCGGAGTTTTTGCATTTGGGTCAATCCCCCATTTTTTCTCCAGGTAACGGCCATACAGAAGGTATGCACCTCCCAGTACTACAATGGCAATTACCATCATCATAATACCACTCATTTGAATTCTCTTCCTTCTTTATTATATTATATCTCTGATACGTTCTACGTTTTATCACGATATTCCATAAGAAGCAAGGAAAAAGATACCTAAAATTTTTTTCTAATTTTGAAAAAAATTGTATATTTTTGAAAACGATTGATAAAAATACAGGTTTGTATTTATTTTTTTTATTATTTTCCCTGTATAATTAATTATATAAAGTATTTATTCTTTTTTCTTTTCTTTTGAAACTGCTCTTTTTACTTCACAGACCCGAATTTGACTTCCTTCACCGCGAAATTTAATCTCCATTTCTCCCAGTCTCATCCCATAAATCCGGTCTTCCAGCCTTTGATATCCCGGCCTGGGATCCTGGGCCAGAATTTCTCTTACCGCTTCTCTTTGAGATTCCGGTATTTTCTCCCATAATTCCGGCGGAATCATAACCGAAACCTGATATTCTTTGGTTTCACTGGAAAAGCCTCCCGTTGCTTCCGGGTGGCTGTCAATATGAGGAATATATGGTTTGATATCATAAATCGGCGTATTGTCCAGTAAATCTGCTCCTTCCACATAAAGCAGCGGACCTTTTTCACTTTTTTCAATCCGGTTAAGTTTCACTGATGACAGTCCAATCGGATTGACCCGAAAGGGAGATCGGGTTGCAAAAACTCCGACTCTTTGATTGCCTCCCAGTCTCGGCGGCCGTACCGTAGGCGACCATTCTTTTCCTACATTTTCAGAAAATTCCCACAATAGCCAGATATGAGAATACTCTTCCAGTCCCCGCACCGCATTTTCATCTCTGTATTCCGGCTCAAAAATAATGACAGATTCCACTCCATGAACCAGACCGCTCTGCCTTGGAATTCCAAATTTATCGATGTAATCATTATGAATTCTGGCTATAATTTTCATATTGTTTCCTTTTATAATATAATCAAAGAGGGTGAAAACACATCTGTCTTCACCCTGCTTTTGTCTTTTATTGATTGCAGGCAAAATCTACGATGATTCCCTTGCCTGACCTATCTTAGGTAAAACTGCTTCACAAATTACCAGGTACGGGAGTTTAACTCTTTGAACTGAGCAACCGTAGAAACATGAGAGTTCATACCACCGTCTACGTTGATTACCTGTCCTGTTACATACTGGCTTTCTTCTGATGCAAAGTATACACACATATGTCCGATATCTTCCGGGCAGCCATAGCGGTTAACCATGATATTGCTTAAGAAAATGTCTTTTAAGGCCTGTGGTACATGAGCTTCATTTTCCGGAGTAACAATCAGACCCGGACGTACACAGTTGCAACGTACATTCTGTTTACCATACTGAAGTGCAGTATATTTGGTCAGCATATCAACACCTGCTTTTGCACAAGCATATGCTGTGGAACCAAGGTCACCACTGCAGGAAGCCATAGAACCGATATTGATGATAGAACCGCCGTTCTCATTCTTTTCCATATAAGGAAGTACACATTTTGTAGCGTAGAATGTACCACGAATATCACTTTCAAAAATTGCGTCCCACATTTCCAGTGTCAGCTCATCAACACGTCCGTCTTTTAATCCTACATTTGCTGCATTGTTAACAAGAATATCAACAGTTCCGTATTTTTCTGCTGTATCGTCGATTAACTGTTTTACACTTTAAATCTTAGTAATATACAAAAAATGATAAGATGCTTCTCCGCCTTCTGCAGTAATCATATCTACAACAGCCTGTCCTTTTGCCTCTCTACGTCCGCAAATAACTACCTTTGCTCCTTCTGCTGCAAATAATCTTGCAATTCCTACACCAATTCCACTGGTAGAACCGGTAACGATAGCAACTTTACCTTTTAATCTGTCCATGATTTCTTTCCTCCTAGTTATTTTTACTATATTTTTCCGTTAAGTATTCTAAAAAAGCACTAATATAACTATATCCTATCCTGAAATAGAAATCAATATAATTTTTTTGGAATTCTATTTATCTTTTTTATATATGACGTTAGGCTCATTTTCCAGAAAGTTCAGGACGTACCGGTAAATGTAGTGCTAAGCTGGGATGTCATAGAATCGTGCGGATAAGAAAAAGGAGCTGTGCTCCAGTGGTGAAATTATTTTGCAACACCCCACACCTTGCCGGATGCTTTGATGTCTGTGGTGCCACAGGTGACGACAGGATCATAGCCACCTCCTTTGAGTGTGACATTTTTTGCATCCTTAATGGATAATTTATTGGTACTAGTCCCTACCGCTGTTCCATTTCCAAGATTCTCAATCCAAACATCACCGGTACAATAGAATCTATTAACCTAAGGTTAGGTGCCAACATCGATTATATACTACCGCACCTATATATTTTACATGACAATTTTATAACTGTTCAGAGCCAAGCAAAATTTCATCAGGGCTGCTAAATTCTACTCCAGGTTACAATCATCTGTCAATGACAAGGCAAGTTGCTGCTTCGTATACCTGGTGACACTTTTGGAGGATTTCCGGGCCTTTACCGCTTCTCATCTGATTCGGTGTGAGGAAATTAATTCCACTGTGATGGTGTTCATAGTCGTACCATTTCACAAACAGGCTGACCCATTCACGGGCAGCTTCAATGGATTCAAAACCCTTCGGCTGGTAGTTGGGTCTGTACTTCAGGGTCTTGAATAAAGACTCCGAATATGGATTATCATTGCTGACACGGGTACGACTGTTTGATGGCGTAATTCCCAGCTGATAAAGCGTTACCAGCATAGTAGTACCCTTCATAGGCGAACCGTTATCGGAGTGCAGAATCAGCGGTTCCGTTGTCAGCCTTTGCTGTTTTAAACAGGTCCAGCGAACCAATTCACTGGCATGTTCTGCGCTTTCCGTATCGTAGACTTCCCAGCCTTCATAGCCAGATTGACATCATCCAAGCTGAACATTTCATCCACAGATGCTTCAAGGTGAGTATCCTTGAAGATCTCCGTGATCCTATCAAGTCCTGCTCCATCTTCATGGACAAAAATGAAGAAATACTTCTGTCCTTTTGCGGCAGCCATCTTATCGTATTTACTGCCTGCCATCTTAAACATCATGCGCTTGATAAATGACATCCCGCTACGTGCAGCAAATTCTCCATTCGGCAGCCCTCTTAAGGACACAAGGCTTCCACCTTGCTTCAGAACAGCAAATTCCTTAGGGAGCTCACGCTCTCCCAGGGTATCCAGAATATAATCAACATCTGAAAGCACTTCCGAATAATCTTCCTTCCTATAGTCGATAAAGCAGTCTCTCCCTTTTTCAGATGCATCAGTTCAAAAGCCTGTAACGCCGTAAGTGCTGTAAGAGGAACGCAGGCGGCTTCTTCATCAGAAAGATACTCCGGCACCTTTGCAATCGCACTCTGGTCTATCGCAGCATACTCGGCAAATGCCCCAATCTTTTTAAGCGGCATCCTGCCGTATACACGATCTCCCTCGGAGAAATTCTTTACCGTTGAACCGGTCTTTTCGATGATTCCTACAAACTCATTTCCCATTACAAGTGGAAAACTGTAAGGAACGATCAGCTT
>JALEPU010000165.1 GCA_022766905.1 Lachnospiraceae bacterium | reverse complement strand
GTATGTCGATGCCATCCAATACTTCCTCCAGGAGGAACAACTACTTTCGCATACATTTTACCGGCACCTTTTAACTCTTCACCAGATACGATATGATGAACTGTTGTCAAGCCTTTTCCACCTGCCAGTTCCGGTATTTCTACAATAGTCGCTTTTCGAATCATAAAATAAGCACTCCCTTTTCATTATAAACAAGGAGGAATTCCTGCCATTTTGTGAGAGATTATAAGCAGAAATTCCTCCATATTTCCTAAGCTTTCTATTGTTGAGAGGTGTTGATGTGAGAGTAATCCCAACAAGTTTTTTTGAAAGCCATTGTTGGTTTAATCAAAGACACTATTTGTATTGGAATGCTTGCAGCGAAGCAATCCATAATCAATTTTTCATATCCTAATATTATTAGTAAGCAGATTATTTATCATTTCTTTTTTTGAATTCTTCTGCAAGAAGATCAACGACTCTTGCACGAAGTTTTGCTGCCTGATCGATTTTTTCCCACGGTAGCTCCAAATCCCGTCTTCCAAAATGACCATAGGCTGCCACCGGCTGATAAGAAACCTGGGTGAGAGACAGGTTGTTCAATATAGCCGATACAGCGAAATCAAAAGTTTCTTTCACTGCTTTTTCCAAAATTGGAATTGGTACAGCTTCTGTACCAAAGGTGTCAATTCGAACTGCCACCGGCCGTGCAATTCCAATTGCATAGGCAAGGGACACTTCACATTTATGGCACAGGCCTGCCGCTACAATATTTTTTGCAGCATATCGGGCCATATACGCAGAAGATCGATCTACTTTGGTCGGGTCTTTTCCTGAGAATGCCCCGCCTCCGTGTTTTCCGATTCCTCCGTAGGTATCAACCATTAATTTTCTACCGGTCAAACCGGTATCTCCCAACGGACCGCCAATAACAAAACGTCCTGTTGGATTAATATGAACGTTAATATCCGGCGCCATCCATTGATCCGGAATTACTTTTTGAATCACTTCCCGCTTTATATCATCCCGTATCTGCAAAAGACTGACCTCTGCACTGTGCTGAGCAGAAATGACAATATCGGTAATGTTTTTTACCTTACCTTCTTCGTCATAAGCTACTGTAACCTGGGATTTTCCATCGGGATATAAATATGGAAGGATTTTTTCTTTTCTGACTTTAGTAAGCTGTCTTGTCAGCTGATGTGCCAAATCAATGCTTAGAGGCAAGTAATTGTCTGTTTCGTCACAGGCAAATCCATACATCATGCCCTGATCTCCGGCTCCGATTATTCCACCAGACTGGTTGACTCCCATCGCTATGTCACTGGACTGGACGTTTAAATTGGTGAGAACGAGGCAATGATTACCGTCCATTCCTTTTTCTTCAGAATCATATCCAATTTCCAGCAGAACTTTTCGAATTTCTTTTACCACATCGACTTTTGTCTTAGATGAAATCTCCCCTGCCACAAAAACCACATTTTTAGAAACCATGGTCTCTACTGCAACATGGGAATTTTTATCCCCTTTTAAATAACAATCCAGCAAGCGATCAGAAATCTGATCACATACTTTGTCCGGATGTCCTTCTGTGACAGATTCTGATGTCAGAAGATAATCGCTCATCGCATTCACCTTCCGTTCTATTTTTTGTCATCAGCCTCCAATTTTACATTGTAAGCCAAATTTTTCAACAGTTTCTTTTAATTCTTCCATCGTGGATGTTTCCGGAGCTTTCACTCCGGTCAATTCATAATCTTTTCCAAGCATACCATATTTATTGGAACCCAAATCATGATATGGCAAAAGATGAAGTTCCCTGATATTATGCATATACTTAGAAGTAAATTCTGCAATACCTGCTATGGTCGTCCGGTCTGCATTGAATCCCGGAATGACCGGCACCCGGACAATCATTTCATTTGCTATTCCGGATATGTAGATTGCATTCTCCAGAATTTTTTTATTATCTACACCGGTAAATTCTTTATGGATTTCAGGATTTATGTGTTTGATATCCATCATCACCAGGTCAAGCCATGGAACTATTTTGTCCAAAACTTCCTTAGATGCAAAACCGGTTGTCTCAATAGCTGTATGCCATCCAAGAGATTTACAGGTTTTTAAAAGTTCCAGTAAAAACTCATGTTGAACCAATGCTTCTCCTCCGGATACGGTGATTCCTCCTCCGGACCTTCTGTATACAACTCGATCTTTATACAGTTCGATCATCAGATCTTCGACCCGCATCTCTTTCCCGGACATTTCAAGGGCTTTATGGTAGCAGACATCAACACATTTTCCACATGCAATACATTTACTGTGATCGATTTTTCCCGGTACATTCAAATCTGAAGCTCCTGTCGGACATACAACCGTACAGTTACCACATCCGACACAGTTTTGCGCTTTGAACATAACGACCGGTTTTAGTTCCTGGGATTCCGGGTTGCAGCACCATTTACATCGCAGGGGACATCCATTCAGGAAGACTATGGTTCTTACTCCAGGACCGTCATTGACAGAAAATCTCTGAATATTAAAGACAAGTCCTTTTACCTCCACATCACTGTAAGGTTCTACCAATTGCTGTTCCATATATACCTCCGGGAGCACCTTATTTGTGCCCTTTTTCTTTTACCGGAAGGCTTATAAAAGCCTTCCGGTTTTTAGGAATTGTCCTTTATTAGAAAGACTGCTCTGTACGTGCAATGATATCATCCTGAACTTCTTTCGCAAGAACGGTCCAGTGTGCGGAATAACCAGCAACACGAACTACCAGGTCTTTGTAATTTTCTGGATGAGCCTGAGCATCAAGCAAGGTTTCTTTATCGATTACGTTGAACTGTACATGCATACCTTTCTTATCGAAGTAGTTTCTAACTACTGCTGCGAAGTTCATCAGACCCTGATCTCCTGCTACAGCAGATGGTAAGAATTTCTGATTGTATAATGTACCGTTGGAAATATTTAACTGGTCAAGTTTTGCTACAGAGTTTCCGGCAGCTGTAGGTCCCTTAACGTCATGTCCCTGACGTGGGGATACACCGTCTGCCAACGGAGCGTTGGAGTAACGTCCATCCGGAAGTGCCTGTACATCTTTACCGAACAATACGTTAGCGGATACAGGATAGCACCCTGCCTGATACTGGCCACCACGTGGGTTCATGTATTTTTCGACTTCATAAGAGTAAATCTGTGTTGCCTTTCTTGCACACATATCCGGAGCATCATCATCGTTACCGAAGCAAGGTGTTGCATCCAGAATCTGACGAATTCTGTCATATTCCGCTCTCTTTGCATCGCTGATACCACAGCAAGCTGCCTGACAAGCATCTGCACAACCGTCACTTAAGTCAACGGAAGCACCTTTTTCTGCAAGAACTTTCTTTACAATTGCATTGATTAAGCTTTCCATATCATCTGTTAAATCAACTTTTTCTTCACAGCTGTTGCATGCCGGAGCTGCATCTGCTGTATCTGTGCTCAGTCTTACAAATGGTCCATCGTAGCAGCCTGCGCCCAGTTCTGCACCAAAGTTATGTTCCATAGCTTCATAAATCTGAGCCATAGTAAGATCTTTGTCTTCAAATACGTGTTTCTGAATTGCATAAATCGCATCGCCTGTATCTACATTACCAAATGCCTGAGGGCCTGTGAAGTTGTAGATTGCGCCGCCTTCCATAACAGTCTTTCCTCTTCCAAGACAATCTTCTACTAATGCAGACATAAATGGAAGTGGTGCTCTTTCTTTATGAGCAATGTCAACTGCATTATCAGCTTCAACCAGTTTCTCAACAAAGTACTGCATCTGGATTTCCAGGTTCTTATAAACATCATCCATAGATTTCCATTCTGGCATCGGAGGAGTTACAGGTCCTAACTGTTTGCCATCACGGTTCTTTCCACCATGAATTGCAATATCAAATACTTTCGCAACGTTGAAGAATGCTGCATCATGCCATCCATCTGTCTTATGTGGGCACTGTGGCTCAACACAACCGATGATACAGTAATCACGAGCATCTGCTAATGTTAATCCTCTGTTACATAATGCAGGAATAATAGCTTCGTCATTGTACATAGCCGGAACACCCATTCCAAGTCTTGCTAATTCGCAGGCACGAAGAAGGAATTCATCCGGTGTACCATTATGAATACGTACAGAGAAAGATGGTGCCGGCAGTTTAACATGTGCTGCAGCGTCCATACACATATAGGATACAGGGTTTGTAGCATCCATGCCGTATCTGTCCTGTCCGCCTACACCAAAGTTCTGGAATACAGCGTATCCCGCGAATGCCTGGTCAGATACATCATCTCTTGTCTTGTTAACATGATTTAATAATACGAAGATACAGTCAATTAATTCCTGAGCGAACTCTTTGGAAATTTCTTTGTCTGCCTCTAAATATGGCCACATATACTGGTCGAAACGTCCCGGAGAAATGGAATGTCCGTTTGCTTCGATCTGAACAAGTGCCTGAACAAACCAGAAGGACTGGCATGCTTCGTAGAAGTTTGTAGCTCCGTTTTCAGGAACTCTGTCACAGTTTTTGGAAATCTGAATTAATTCAGCTTTTCTAACCGGATCATTGCAGGTAGCTGCCATTTCAGCTGCTTTTTTGGAATATCTTTTAGCAAAATTAATTGCTGCATTGTAGGAGATAATAACTGCTTCATAGAAATTACGTTTCTGAAGGAATTCAGGATCATTTCTATCCAGTTCATCCATTTTTGCTGCTGCTTCCGCAATCACACCTTTAAAACCGATCTTAAGTACTTTACCGTAGTCTACACACACATGGCCAATACCGCCAAAATAGTAGTTACCAACAGTAAATACACCGCCTGCCTGGCAATCCAGACACTCCTGGCTCATATAAGATGTAGCCAGTTCGCTTGTTGTTTTACCCTTCCAGTACTTAAATACTTCATGAAGTGTATCTGCAACATCTTCCGGAATAACGAATGGGTCACACATGCGTGTAGCCATGGTCTTGAACTCTTTCTCTACCCAATCATAAGAGAACTCTGGGCAAAGGTTTGTGGAACGTGGAGCAACGGAAAGAGCACCTACGATTAATTCGTTGTCACGAATCACTACAGGAAGATTATTGAAAATCTTCTCACAAGCTTTTGCTCTTCTCATAACAGCTGGCATTCCTTCCGATTCTTTGTATGCTTCTGTTATCAACACTGCTCTGTAAGCTTCTACTTCAGGTACTGCATTTACAACTTCTGCTTTCAGCTTTTTAATACGTTCGGTGGGTTCTGTAAATCCTTTTGCGATCATTTAGGTATTCCTCCTTATACATTATAAATGTTTCACCGGTTGTATTTATTACCGGCATATCAACTAAATCAGATGTAAGCCCCAAGGTTTTCTGTGTATTTTCTACACAGGACAGACGCTTTTTCGCGTCAAAAATGAGTTATGAGTTGTTAATTACCAAAGCCTTGCGGTCCTAAATCTTTTTTTCGTATTTTATTTGCCGGAGCCTTACTACCTGCTATTATTCTAATAGAATTTTCATCATATCCGTTAGGACAAAACGAACCACCGATTAGAAGGATTCTTACCTTTGTTTTTTGAATTTTGTGAATAATATCTGATATGAAACAAAAAGAAGAAGTAACTTTTGATGGATTATACAAAAATAAGAAGCCGGTTGCCTGCACTTTCTTGTGCTGTTCCCGCCTTCTTATTCTTTCCTATTTCGAAATGACATTTTGTTTTTGAATATACGCGTCCATATATTTCATGGCATCCAATCCATGTCCCGCTGTAATAAATTCCAGTCCTTTTGCCCGGATTTCTTTATAAAAATCAATTAAAATCGTTTCATTAATTGTAATTTGATTGAGACCATAACACATGATAACATCCAGCTCATCATTTTCGATTGCTTTTTTCAACCTGCCAAAGCTGGGCCGGTCCACATTATTACTATCATATTGTCCAAAATCTGTATAATGGAAAAACTCACAGTCATCTCCATAAATCTTTTTTGCCACATCATGACATTTTTCATAAGATTCTACCATCTCCTGAATAAAATGGCGATAGCAAAGCTTACATGCGCCTCTGTAATATTGATAATGGTAAATACCAATCCTTTTTTTCATATCGGCCATCCTTTCCTTTTATACAGATAAAGAAGCGACCTGATCACCGACCGTCACTGACACGTTCACTTCCTCCTGCGTTTCATCTGCCAATCCGGATACCTCTTTTGCAGTGCAGATTCCATCCGGACAGAATCTTATCCTGATATTTTTCAACATCATAGAATTTCCGCTTTTTTTCTTATTTCCGATCTTGTCCAATATAAGCTTACTAAAGCAAAGGTCAAAGCAATATATATTCCTGCCGGACAATGTAAGACCTGAGGCGGTCATCCCGAACTCTTTTTCTTCGGTAAGCAGGTCATATTCTTCCTTTGAAAGAGTCATTTCTTCTATCATAAAATAGGTGTCTGCCTCTGGTATTTTTCTTCCGTTTAATACATCCTCTAAAACAGAAATATAGGATGGACTGATTGCCAACCAGTCAAATTTTAACATGGTTTCTTCCGATCCTTTCATTACTCCCATCTTTACTTCTAAAATACGATTATTTCTATTTAATTGAAACTCCACTTTCTTTTCCTCCCTCTGATTTTCCTTCCCTTTACTCGTCCAGTTTTAATAAACCTTTTTCTATATTTTTCCCTTCATAGGACCATATTGGAACCTGACATATATACGCATAACATCTGGAAGGTGATATACCACTTTCCTGACAGACGATTTCTGTCATAAGAAAAAGTGCTTTCTCCCAGATATCGGCCTCCACTTTCTGATACACTTTATCCAGAACATAAAATTCCAGAATCAGACTTGACTCCCCCGGATCCGCTCCAAACATCATAGATGCTTCATCGTCAAAATCTGCCAGAACAAATTCTCCGCTTTCATAAGGAACGGCATCTACCACCTTTTTTACTTCATCAAAGATATTTCTTTTCTTCTGCTTCGACAAAAATATGTTTGTTTTAATATGAACTCTTGGCATTCCAATCCTCCGTTTCTGTAGAGCTTTCTAATTTTGTAATTTAATTTTAACATCATTTCTTTGAAAAAAAACCGAATTAGAGCGTTTGTGCCGTTTTCTCCCTTCCAAAGTGCGGTAATCTACCATTGAAAGACAAGAAGACAGCAACGATTACTCGTCACTGCCTTCCTGTTCATAAATGTTGAGACTTTATCTAATTAAGGTTTTTACTTTTGAATATCCACTGAACGTGGTCTTTCCATTATAGGTTACGTAGGAACGTACTTTATAACGATATCTGGCATATTTATTGAAGTTTACATTTACAGTTCGAAGAGTTACCGTAATAGAAGAGCCATTCGTCTTCACTGCCACTTTCGATTTATTGTCAATTGTAAATTTCTTTGTTTTTGCATGATACTTATAATATCTTCTGCCTTCAATCTTGCCAATCAATGCATATTTCTTTGTTTTGGAATTATACTCATATAAGCGATATCCTTTCACTTTCTTTGTTGTTTTAATATTAATATCTGCTTTTGTATTACTCCATTTCTTCAAAGAAATAATCTGAGGAGTAGTCGGTCTTGTCACACCTTTTGCTGTTGCACTTGCTTTACTCATCAAAATCTTACTGCCACTTGTTGTATAGGCACGAATGCGGTATGCATACTGAGTTCCCGGAATAAGTTTTGTATCTGTCATAGATAATGCAGTCGTCCGTTTGATTTCATCGTAAGTTTTTTTCTCCAGATTATATCGATATACAATATAACCTTTTGCTCCCGTCACTTTTTTCCATGTCAGTTTAATGGATGTAGTTCCGGCTGTTGCAGCTTTCAGCCCGTTTACTTTTTCCGGTGCTTTTACAGGATTGGCAGGAGTTTCTGGTTCTGTTGGAGTTGCTGGTTCCTCCGGTTTATCTATTGGTTTGGATGGTTCAGTTGGAATGATCGGTCCCTCTGTTTGTATTCCCGTTAAATCCCAATATGGTTTTTGATTGCTGCGGTAATGACGGAAAGCATCCAGGGCCATCATAGCCTGAATGGTTGCCATCTCATTGGCTGCCCCGCCTTTCGTATGGGCAAAACCGGCTGAACCTGATTTATAATCGTTCAGGCAGGTAATCAGATTCTTATATGGTGTTCCCAATCCTACCGTTGCGGAAAGAGGATCTTTTTGAAGTGCCGTTACCGCCAGAAGCACCTGTGCCGTTGCCTCTGCACTTCCTGCATCGTAATCCGCCGACAGATTCTTTTTCAGATAATCCACCGCTTTTTCAATCGTCTCTTTTACAAAAGCGTTTTCTTTCTCATATGGTGCCAGCGCCTGAAGAGCCATAGCCGTTGTGTCAATTCCGGAATCCTGATTGCTGTACAATCCAAATCCTCCGTCTTTTTCATTCTGGAATTTCAACAAGGCATCTACAATCTTCTCTCTGGTCCATTTTGCATTGGATGGAACCTCTGTTTTATTTGCATCCAGTGCAAGAAGAGCATAGCAAAGTTCATTGGAGCCTACATCCAGTTTTGGATGATTATAAATCATCTCTGCCAGATTAATACCTTCCACATTAGTAATATCTTTGCCCAAAATAGTAAGTGTCAGAGCAACCCTTTCTACATCTGTCGGTTTCTGAGTAGATTTCCATGTTTTAATCTCTTTTACTATATCTTCATAATAAGAATTCAATTTGTCCTTTTGAATCTCTACGCCGGCATGAATCGATGCAAACACAAGCCATTCATTTCCATATTTATATTCCTGATTGCTGTACTGAGAATTTACATAGGCAGAAGCTTCCTTGATACCCTGCGCAGCCATCGCATCCACGTCCGGTGCCTGTGTATCTCCTGCTGTCACTGTAATCTCAATGACTATCGGTTCTACCTGATTGGTCGTGTCTACCGGAGTTCCCGTTGCTGTAACGGTTCCTTCTCCCTGAGCATAAATGTAATATTCGTCAGATGGGAAGAACTGATTGTTATCCGGTGCTGATTCATCTCGCTTAAAGGCTCCATTTCCCTTTCTTCCGATTTTAACAATGCCTTCTTTGTCATATGTCCATACAAGTTCCGGTTCCGTCAAACTGTATCCTTCCTCAGAACGGGTTCCGGCAAGAGTCAAATCCAGTTTTGTCTCTGTATTATTCTTAACCGTAATCTGATTTTGTTCTGCTGATATTTTTGACAATGGATTCAGGTATTCATAAGTAACTGCACTGGAACCAGATACTGTTTGAACAATTCCATTCATATCTTTATCTTCAATTGATGCTGTATATGTTGTGGTTCCCGCCTTATATGGAACATATCCAATTACCATATCCGGAACATATTTTCCAACCTCCGGATTACTGCTTGTAATTGTATAATTATTTCTATAGCTTGCATTTTCAGGCGTGACAACAACACCACTGTAATCCGGATTAAAATCCTTTGATTGTGTACTATTGGCATTTCTTCCATGAATGATATGAGTACCACCGATTGCCGGCTTTATGGATTCTACCGGTACATAAACAGAAGTAAAGGTTGCTGTTGCTTTCATATCTGTATTTTTTTTGGATGTTACTGTGATAGAAGCAGTTCCGGGCTGTTTAAAATAGAACTCACTGGAATTTTCAGTACAGTAAATATAATCGGTTTTATCTGTTTTATAGGTGAACCGAATCGATGATACTGTCACATAATCCTCTGTTCCTTCATATTTTACCTTTGCTGTAATTTTTGTCCACTGGGAACCCTGTACTTCATAAGTACCTTTTATCTCTGTGTCCCCTACATAAAGCTTCATATCTTCCATCTGCTTTGCTGTAGAGTTAACGATAAAGGAGGCTACTTCTTTATTTTCTCCCTCTTTTGTCTTCTCAACAGCAATAATTATTGCTGTTCCTTCCCCGTAGAGACAAAGTTCACCACTGTCATATACAGAAATCTGATCACTAGAGCCTTCTTTTTTGCTCCAGCTCAAGCTGCTGCCTTCTGCCAGATCCGGAATAGATAAAATTCCTGCAATTCGCCCATTTTGATTCACTTCATCCGGCGAAAGATCAAGCTGCTGATCTGTAATTTCCAGAGCTTCTTCACTGTTATATGGAGTAAAGAATACGTCATATTGATTTTCCGGCAATTTTTCCGGTTCATCCGGTGTATACTCCTGATCTTCTCCAAAATATGGATATCCTTTACTGCTCTGTCCCCAGGCAGTACCATTGTCGCCCTTATTTTGATTCAGCAATGTAACAAAATCTTTCGTTTTCATCTCTACTTCTGTTTTGAAAGAAGAATTCTGGAGATTACTCTCATTAAATGTTACATTCTGTGTCAGATTATCCTGCCAGTAAGTATGATAAAGAACGCCGCCACTGATACTCTTCATCAGTGCTCCGCCAGTTGCTGTACTGACTGAATAGCAATTGGAAATCACACCATTGTTTAAAGCACCCACAAAGCCATAAACATATTCATTTCCTGTTACATCAGAATAGCAATTGAGTACTGCCCCATTCACGGTTCCTCCGACAGGACCGGTTGCCTGAAATGCGTCTATACTTCCTGTAAAATAAATATTCTGCAAAACCCCCTGGCTTCCAACATTGGAAAATGTACCTGTCATACTATTCTCAAAAGTAATGGTATGTCCCTGGCCATCTAAGACAGCATTAAAATCTCCCCATGGCATATAGTTTGATTTTAATGTAATATCATTATCCAGAACATAAAAAGCGTCCTTATTGCTATAATCGATTGCTTTCAGATCAGCCTGAGATGTAATATGGATAATTCCGGATGTTTCTTCCGGTTGTTTCACCGGTTCTGTTGGACGTTTTTTCTCCAGTCCGCTCTTTGCAGCACTTAACTCAGTTACCATATCATCTATCGTTGTCTGAGTTGCTTCTTTACTGTCAATTAAAGCCTTTGCTTTATTGAGCGCTGTTGCAAAAGTATTCCAGCTTGAAGCTGTATAATCGTCCTCGTTTTCCTCCGAAGCATCTTTTACCAGATTTTCTAAAACAGTCCAGTCCACATCTCCCACAGGAGCCTCTCCCTCTGTCAGAATCGGAAGTCCATTATTGGATCCGTCTGTTGGAGCCGTCCAGTAATATCCGGTATTTTCGATATCTGTATTTAAGAGATTTGCACAGGTCTTCAGTTCATCTTTGGTTTTTGTTGTATATCCCTGGTTAAAATTCGAAAGGCTGCTTCCATACTGACATCCTGAGCTTACGGTTCCATAACAGGATTTTAAAGAAGACTCCGTAGAATTTCTCCATCCGACAATTCCACCTGAATTAAATCCCCAGCATCCATCACTCATGCTTCCGGCATAATAGGAGTTGGAAACTGTTGCTGTTCCTTCCACCTTACCTGCAAGTCCTCCCACATAACCAGAAAATCCGCTTCCGTATAAAGTGGCCAGAGAATAACAGTTTTTGATGCTTCCTGTTAAAGTGACAGCCATACTTCCTGTATAGCTATTTGTTTCCAGTGTTCCTGTACTATCCACGCCCAGATTCTGTATGGTACCGGAAACAGTATCTGCCAACGGTTGATTAACAAGAGTAATCTTGTGTCCATGTCCATCTAATGTTCCCGCCAATGTTGTAATCTGCTGATTTTCATTTAATGTAATGTCTTTATCCAGTACGTAAATTTCCCCTGCTTTTATTTCAGATGGGAAATCTGTCTCCGAAGTAATATGTACTGCCGCATTTTTTTGCTCTGCAAATACTGTGCCCGTAAATGTCGGCGAAAATGCCATAACAAAAGCCAGGATAAAGGCAATATTTCTCTTCATCCAACTCTTCATTTTTATCATATCTCCTTGCAAATTGTGAAAGACTATTTCATTTTCAAATATCTGATATTAGAATAGCTTCCATAGTAAATTTTACTTCCTGCCTTCCGGTAGGTTCTGATTTTGAAATAATAAGTCTTTCCTTTTTTCAGTTTTGTCTTTGTATAGGTAACCGTTTTATTTTTTGTGATCGTTGCAATCTTCTTGTATCCGGAAGATTTTTTATTGGACATATAAATCTGATATCCGCTTGCACTCGTTACTTTGCCCCAGGTGAGTTTCATTTTTCCTGTGCCGGATTTTTTCACACTCTTTAAAGTTGCTTTCTTTGGTGTATATTTTTTGAACAGACTTAATGTTTTTTCCGCATTGGTAAGTGTTTTTACATTGGTCACATATTTTTTCTGTGCAGCGGTAAGAGCGTCATATGCTTTTCTTGCAGCTTTAATCTTACTTTCTTTTGTCAGATTTACCGTTCCAATTGCCTTAATCTTACTGATTACACTGTTTGCAGCTGCTTGATCTTTCACTTTCTGTTCTTCCTGTTTCGTCCAGGTATCAATCTGGCTTGCGGTTGGCAGACCAGCTGCCGCTGCTGTAATCTGCGCTGCCGTACTATCCAGATTGGAAGCTACTTTTACCGCATTTTCATAAGCAGTTTTCCATGTTGGATTTTTAAAGGCCTCTGTCTTTTTGCCATTTACTACCGCCAGTTTTTTTGTTATATCCGTTCGGTTTGGAAGAGTTAAAGCATTCGGACTGCCCTGAGCACCTATATCAGCACCATATCCATATACAGTAAACTGAATCCGCACAACATCACCATTTACTGCCTTTATATCAGAGCATCCATAATTTGGAGCAACCTCATTGACAAAATAATACCATCCGCCCTGATTGGAGTAAGCATATTCCCCAAGTGCCGGGAAATTATCATTGCCACTGTTTTTTGTATTGGTTGGCGGATCAATTGAAGTAGAAGGCATACTCTGGATACATTTTGGAATATCCAGCTTTCCTGTATCTGCCTTATCAATACTTCTTAAATAAAAACCGGACGTTAAAGTTCCAGCCGCTGTATAGGTATACCCATGTTTTTTCATCAGCCGGTCAAAAACCTGGGCGATATTCTCGCCTTGCGTAAATGCAACCTGTTCCGGTTCGATCAGATACCCCTGCCCTAAAGAAAATTTCTCAACGGACATTGTAATCGTCCCGCCTGAAGCCGCACTGACCTTACCCGCACTGCCAGTCGGAATCATGGCGAAGACCATTAAGACTGCTAAAAGAATAGCCAAAAATCGTTTTCTTTGTTTCATTCCCTTTCCTCCTTGTACATTATAGTTTGTAGTAAGCCGTTGAGGGTCAAAGTCATCCATGACCTTTTGACCCTAGTATCATCATCATAATTTTATCATAAGGAGGTCGAAAAAAATTATACAGACCGCTGGTCTTTTTATATATACGAAAAAAATCCTCAAAAGACCTTATCTTCCGGTCTTTTGAGGACTTATTGTTCGTTTTTCTTATGTGTCTGATTACTCAGCTACGTAAGGCATTAAAGCGATATGACGTGCTCTCTTGATTGCTACAGTTAAAGCTCTCTGATGTTTTGCACAGTTTCCTGTGATTCTTCTAGGTAAGATTTTACCTCTCTCAGATACGTATCTCTTTAATTTGTTTACATCTTTATAATCGATGACTGCATTTTTATCTGTACAGAAAACACATACTTTTTTTCTTCTGCGCATTCCACGTCTTCTCATTGGAGAATCGCCGCGCTCATTTTTCTGGTATGCCATTGATATTACCTCCTAAAAATAATCATTTCACAACGCACCCGACCTGATTACCGGCGCGTCCTACTTCTATTCACAGCATCCTGCTGCTGATAAAAGTATTAGTTGAAAGGCAGTTCTTCTTCCAGACCGTCTGGAATAGTCATAAAACCGTCTCCTGATGCTGCACTTGGTGCTGGTCTTCCGCTGTAAGCAGGTGCCGGCTGATATCCGCCATCTGCCTGTCCCATAGCCTGCTGGCTTGCATTCTTGCTTTCGCAAAAATCCTGTTCTTCGATCACAACATCTGTTGTGTATACTTTCACTCCATCGCGGTTTACATAACTTCCGGTCTGAATTCTGCCGGAAATGCAGATACGCATACCTTGTCTGAAGTACTTCTCAGCAAACTCTGCCTGTCTTCCAAAAGCAACGCAATTGATAAAATCGGCATCGGCATCGCCTTCCCTCTTAAATCTTCTTGGTACTGCTAATGAGAATCTGGCAACAGCAGTCGCTTTCTCTCCCTGAGAATATCTGACTTCAGGATCTCTTGTTAAACGACCCATTAAAACTACTTTATTCATTCGGATTCCTCCAATCCCTATGCATCCTGTCTAACGCATAAGTATCTCAAGACTGGCTCCATAATACGAACTCTGTGCTCGATCTCTGCCGGAGCATCACTTGATGCATCGAATTGGATGAAGTAGTAATATCCTTCCTTCATCTTCTGAATCTCGTAAGCTAATTTTCTCTTACCCCATTCATCTACGTTAGTAATTGTGCCGCCGAATCTCTCGATTAAAGCTTTTACTTTATCAACGGCCTCAGCTCTAGCGTCATCTTCGATCTTTGCATTAACAACCAATGCTAATTCATACTTATTCATCGTTGTCCTGCACCTCCTTCTGGTCTTTTGGCTCTCCCCATTCCCGGAGAGAACAAGGATTTTTACATATCACAATTTAAGATATTATCATAAGGCAAGATATTTTGCAAGCCTTTTCTTTATTTTTCTTCTGCCCTTTTTATAAATCCGCGGAAGTTTTTCTCTACCAGCTTCCTCGGTACCATCACCTGTCTGCCACAACCCTCACATTTCAGTCGAAAATCCATGCCAACCCGGATTACTTCCCACTGATTTGTTCCGCAAGGATGCTGTTTTTTCATTTTAATCACATCGCCGACTTGAATTTTTTCGTCCATGATCTTCTTTCCTTTCTCTATGATACAGAAATATCCTAACCTATAGCAAAAACACCGGAAACTCGAAATTCGAATTCCCGGTGTCCTTATCAAATGCGGATAACAAGACTTGAACTTGCATGAGCGTATTGCTCACATGAACCTGAATCATGCGCGTCTGCCAATTCCGCCATATCCGCATGCGACTTGATTATAATAGCATTCCAAGTAATATTTGTCAAGCTTTTTTTCTAAATTTTTTTCATTTTTAATGATAGTGATTACAGGGTCAAAAGTATTTGACTCCATGATGCTTACGGATTTCTTCGCGTTTCACGCTCCCGAAATCCTGAAAACATTCGAAATCCGCACATTTTTCTACGAAAAATGGCTACTTTCTCATGTTTTACGGGTCCCAAAGTCATGCATTTTCATGCAAGCATGGA